>NZ_CP091787.1:2760000-3107313 GCF_022024035.1 Prevotella sp. E13-17 | reverse complement strand
AAACGATTACCGATAAACCAAAAACCCAAGGAAAAAGTGCATAAACCTTAAATATTGAAGGAAAATCGGTTGAAAATTTCGCTAAGTGTAGAAAAATCACTATATTTGCAAGCTAAAATTTTGAAATACTTAATTAATAACAAAAAAATAAAATGCAAAACAAAGGAATTGTAAAGTTTATTGCGGTCGCACTTGTGCTGATCTGCTGCTTCTATCTTTCCTTCTCGTTTGTCACTCGCTATCACGAGAACAAGGCTGCTGAGATTGCTGCTCAGCAGGGTGAGAAGGCTAGTCTGGAGTACCTTGATTCGGTCGAGAATTCAAACGTTTGGCTCTGGGCCTACAACCTCAAAGAGTGTCGTGAGATGGAAATCGGCCTGGGTCTTGACCTGAAAGGCGGTATGAACGTGGTTCTCGAAGTCTCAGTCCCCGACATCGTTGACATGTTGGCAGACCATAAGACCGATGCAGGTTTCCGCAAAGTGTTAAATCTGGCTCGTGAGGAAGAGAAGAAGACTCAGGGCGACTTCGTTTCAATCTTTGCCCGTATGTGGGAGCAGAACGAGACGCGCCCCATGGCTGCTATCTTCGCCACCCAGCAGATGCGCGACAAGGTGTCAACCCGCAGTACCAACGCTGAGGTCGTTGCAGCCATCCGTGCCGAGGTTCAGTCGGCTATCGACAATGCCGAGACCGTCGTTCGCACTCGTGTCGATAAGTTCGGCGTGGTTCAGCCCAACATCCAGAAGCTGGAAGGCCAGAGCCGTATCATGGTCGAGATGCCTGGTGTGAAGGAGCCCGAGCGTGTTCGTAAGCTGTTGCAGGGTAGCGCCAATTTGGAGTTCTGGGAGACCTACAATGCCCAGGAAATCCTTCCTGCCCTGTCAAAGTTGAACTCTGACTATGCTGCAGAGCTGAGCCAGAAGGCTGGCGAGGTTGCCGACACCACCGTAGCCGAGGTTGCTGAGGCTGCTGAGGGCGACACTGCAGCAGTCCAGAACGATCTGGCAGCTAAGTTGGCTGGTGGCAAGGACACAGCCGGCAACAGTGAGGCTATTGAGAAGGCGAAGAAGCAGAATCCTCTGTTCTACTACCTCCACACCGAGCGTGCTGGTCTGGCTATGCTGGGTGATGTCAACGAACTGGATACCGCAGCTGTCAATGCCGTCATCTACTCAGATATTGCTAAGAAAGACCTGCCCGCAGACGTGAAGCTCTTGTGGAGTGCAAAAGGCGAGCGCCTTGGCACCTTGAAGGGCAACTATTTCCAGCTCTACGCTATCAAGGTGAGCGATCCTTCAGGCAAGGCTCCTCTTTCTGGCGACGTGATCACCTCTGCCAAGGACGACTATTCTCAGGGCATGGGCACTCCCGAGCCTATCGTTTCAATGCAGATGAACACTGAGGGTACCCGCATCTGGGCTAACCTCACCAAGACCAATATCAAGCGCGCCATCGCTATCGTTCTGGATAACGTGGTTTACAGCGCTCCACGTGTGAACGACGAGATTACTGGTGGTAACTCGCAGATTTCTGGTAACTTCACACAGACTGAGACCAAGGACTTGGCCAACACACTGAACTCTGGTAAGATGCCTGCACCTACTCGTATCGTTCAGGAGCAGGTGGTTGGTCCTACACTGGGTGCACAGTCTATCCAGCAGGGTGCTATCTCGTTTGTTGTAGCTTTCATCCTGTTGATGTGCGTCATGGTTGTCCTCTACAACTGGATTCCTGGTATGCTGGCCAACATGGCTCTGTTGTTCAACTTGTTCTTCACGCTGGGCATCCTGTCTTCGTTCCAGGCAGCGCTGACCATGCCTGGTATCGCAGGTATCGTGCTCACGTTGGGTACTGCCGTCGATGCTAATGTGCTGATTTATGAGCGCACCAAAGAAGAGTTGCGTCGCGGTCTGAATATCAAGGAGGCCCTGAACCTCGGTTATTCTAACGCATTCTCAGCTATCTTCGACTCTAACTTGACTTCGTTGATCACTGGTATCATCCTCTACGTATTCGGTACAGGTCCTATCCGTGGCTTCGCAACGACTCTGATTATCGGTATCTGCGTATCGTTCTTCACTGCCGTATTTATGACCCGTCTGGTTTACGACCATCAGATGAAGAAAGACAAGTGGCAGAACCTCACCTTCACCACACCGTTCTCTAAGAACATGATGCAGAACACGCACGTCAACTTCATGGGTAAGTTCAAGACTTCTTATGCTATTTGGGGTGTTGCTGCACTCGTCTTCATCGGCAGCTTCTTTATGCGTGGTCTCGACCAGAGTATCGACTTCACTGGTGGTCGCAACTATGTGGTTGTGCTCGACAAGGAAGTACCTGTTGAGGAGGTTCGTTCGATCGTTAGCAATGTGTTCACTGAGGAAGAGGGTAAGGTGGCTTACACCAGCGTGATCGCTCTGGGTGCTTCTTCAGAGAAGACCGTGCGTATCTCTACCAACTGGAATATCACCTCTAACGATCCTACCATCGACGATCAGGCAGAGAATATCCTCTATGAGACACTGAAGGGCGCAGGCCTCATCTCTCAGGAGAGTGTTGCAGCCTTCAAGAACCCCGACGATCGTAAGGGCGGTTCTATCATCGAGTCTTCAAAGGTAGGTCCTTCTGTTGCAAAGACCATCACTCAGGGTGCCGTTATCAGTGTGGCTCTGGCTTTGATTGCCATCTTCCTCTACATCCTGTTGCGTTTCCGCAACGTAGCCTTCTCTGTAGGTTCTATCGTTGCTCTGGCTCTCGATGCACTGGTTGTTATCGGCTTCTATTCACTGTTGCACCACATCGTGCCCTGGTCTCTCGAGGTTGACCAGACCTTCATTGGTGCTATCCTGACGGTGATCGGTTACTCTATCAACGATAAGGTGGTGGTGTTCGACCGTATCCGTGAGAACATGCAGCTCTATGCTAAGCGCGATCGCAAGACCTTGTTCAACGATTCTCTGAACCAGACCTTGGCTCGTACTATCAACACCTCTGTGACGACCTTGATCGTACTGCTCACCATCTTCTTCTTGGGTGGCGACAGCATCCGTTCGTTCTCGTTTGCTATGATTCTCGGTGTTGTATTTGGCACGCTGTCTTCTATCTTCATCGCTGCTCCTACTGCTTATCTCACCATGAGCAAGAAGGACCGCAAGGAGGAAGAGACTGCCGTTGCTGCTGAGTAAGCATTAGCGCTCTGTATATTATATAAAGAGTACGCGTACGTGTGTGCGCGTACTCTTTTTTTTTGCCCCGGCGGAGATGCATTTTTCCCGGCGGAGACGCGCCGGGAGTGGTGGTGGGGGCGCTGGGAAGGGGGAGCGATGGCGCTGGGAAGGGGGAGCGATGGTGCTGGGAAGGGGGCGTGGATGTGTTAAAGTGGAGGGATTGTGATGGTGCTTTCGGAAAATCTTTGTATATTTACCGCAAGAAATGTGGGAAGCCACATGATGACATAATGAAAAATGTGAAAACTACCAATCTAATAAGTATGAAGAAGAACGAGGATTTTGTTATCACGATTAATCGTGAACTGGGCAGTGGCGGACGCACCGTGGGTCGGCTGCTGGCAGAGAAGTTGGGCGTGCCTTTCTATGACAAGGCGCTCATTCATGAGTTGCAGAAGCTGTTCAACCTCAGTGCCGACGAGATTGAACATCTGAAGGGACGTGAGCATAGCTTCTGGGCTGAGGTGGAGCGCATTCTGAAGTTGGGACCGGGCATGAACTCCAACTACTTCCTTCCGCAACGGGGCGACGAACCTGACTCGTTGACCACCGATGATGTGTATAAGAAGGAGACGCTGATACTGCAGAGTCTGTCGCAGCGTGGCTCTTGTGTCATTGCCGGACGTACGGGCTTCCATGTGCTTCGCGATCATCCCAACCACCTGAGCATCCTCATCCAGGCGTCTATGCCGTATAGGGTGGAGCGCGTCATGCGCAAACAGAACATGACTGAGAAGGAGGCTCGCGCTACCATCGAGCGTGTGGACAAGATGCGCGAGAACTACGTGAACAAGTACACGAAGACGTCGCGCTATGATACGCGTAACTATCAGCTCGTGATCTCTGCCGACGGCAAGACCGAGGCCGAGATTGTGGACCTGATATTGCAGTATATCTAATGATCATAGCGCCGCTCTTAGCCCCCTCTGGCCGTTGGTCTCAATGGCTATGACCCTCTGAAAGCACTGCTATGACCCCTTAAAAGCACCACTATGACATCCTAAGTCGGGCACTTTTACCGAGCTAGACTTTTACTCTTCGTGGGTAAAAGCTATACTTTTAGCTCGCAAAAGTAACGCTTTTGGTTTGGATCTAGCCCCTGGATGAGTGGAATCTAGCCCCTAGAACGGACTGATCTAGCCCCTAGAACTGGTTCATCCAGGGGCTGGATTCTGCCGCTCCAGGGGCTAGGTCATTTTCAATACCTCAACTCTTGCATCTTTGCTTGCCTAAAATGGCGTGGTAATTCTGGCTGTTTTGGTGTTTTGTTTGCACCCTCTTTTGCACTAGCTTAGACGAAGTCGAAGTTAGGCTGCATCTCGGAAAAACTCAAATATAATTTGGTTTTTCTCTCAATTGTTGGTGGCTTTATCACCGGATGGGGCCATCAGGCCGACTACGTCACGGGCTCCATCAAGGGACCCGAGCGACTTCCAGGCACACTCTATCTACAAGACTACTACGAGGTGATGGACCACATGACCGAGAAGCAGAACAGCATCGTCAAGGCTTGGTAATAGACTCCGAAAAAGGAACGAAAGCTTACATCCGCTGAAAGCAGTACTTTTCACACCAAAAAGCAGTACTTTTCCATGCGAAAAGTACTGCTTTTTGTGATTATTAACTGTCTGATTGTCAATATGATAGTTATACTTTTGATTATCCGTTTTACACTTATTAAACTATTTTTGTTAAAATCTAAAGAAAATTAAATTTTTCCATTGCCAATTGGAAATAATTCCCTATCTTTGCCAACACCTACTTACTAGTTATTGAGGGGTAGAATAAGCCTTTTTGGGGAAAAGCCCTCCACATCGAGAAAATCTAGAGATAATCGATTATATATTAATACTAAAAACCTTGGATTATGAAAAAGAAGTATCTATTTTTGACGGTGCTCTTATTGGCCTCAGCGATAGTTGTGGCTGGAGTACAGGGAATTACATCAATAATGGGTAGTTCCGAAGGAGAGAGTTTCACTTATAGAGACGTTTATGCAAAGGCTCTAAGTGTAAAGGAGGCTGTTCAAGTTTGTCAAGAGACTGGTCAAACAGCAACAGAAAGTGAATATCTGGTAAGAGGTGTCATATCTAATATTCTAGAATTCGACGTCGCCACTTACGGAAACATGACTGTTGAACTAACTGAAACAGATAGTGAGACAGGTGAGGCATACACCCTCACGCTCTATCGCATCAAAGGTTTCAACGGTGAAAAGCTTACCAAAGATTACGAAGTCAAAGTAGGCGATGAAGTCATTGCTTATGGTAAACTGATAAATTACAAAGAGAGCAAGCCTGAGATGCAATCAAGTGGTTTTCTCGTTGCTCTGAATGGCAAGATGAGTCTGAATGAGGAACAGAACGGACAGGAGGGAACCATAGAAGTTAACGACACCGTCATTAAGGGTGTTATGCTTGCAGGAAGCCACAATGAATGGAGCACCCAAGCAGAATCTTTCTCCGCCATAGAAGCAGACAAGTCCTACATGATTACCGTGGACTTAAGCAAGGCTGATGTTGAAGATGAATGGAAATTCAAGTTCTGTCCTGTAACTGAAGACGCTACATATTGGGTAGGCTATGGGGAATTAGCTTCTCAAGATGGTTTTCCAGAATGGATAACAACGGATCTGGATGGAAATTTCGTTGTTAATATCGAAGACACATCTTATCGCGTGTTTACTATCATGGTAGCATGGGACGGTGGCGATGAAATCGGGAAAAACTGGTACATACGCATCAGTGGTTCAGAGTCTGGCGGAATAGACGATCCAAATCCTGAAGATCCCGATCCACAACCGACCGACTCGGTAATGGTTTACGTGGATTGCGCAATCGCACCTTACCTATATACATGGGGAGGTGCCTCAGTTAGCGATTGGCCAGGAAAGCAAATGGAAAAGAAGGATACCATCAATGGTACCATATTCTGGTATATGCCCATCTATACCGACAAGGTAAACATCATATTAAATGATGGCAATGGCAATCAGACTTCCGACATTGACGATATAGAGGGAGTACACTATTATTGGTACGATGGTGTGACATCGTTTGAGGATATTACAGCACAGGTTCTGAACGGTAGCTATGCTACACCCGAATACAACAAGACGGTGTTGCTCACCAATCCTAACTTCATGAATTATAGCAACGGTTGGACCTACACTGGCGCAAGATTCGAGAACCGCGTAGCCTATGTAGAGTATAACGACTTTGATGTTTACCAAACCATCAAGGCTCCTGCCGCAGGTATCTATGAGGTACAGGCACAGGGCTACTATCAGAATTACGAGGGAGGTGACGCTTACTTCATACAGAACAAGCGCGACGTGCCTGTATATCTGTATCTGAACAATAGCACTTCTGCCCTGAAGAACATCTTCGATGAAGGTATTCCCGAGGAAACCTATTACGAATGGGAGAATAGCGGCCTTGGATTTGAGAACTTCAACTATTGTTCCAATGATGGTTGCTTCCGCTATCCTTCATGGTATTATGGTGCATGGAGTGTGTTCAACCGTGACATGTACCACAACGCGGTCTATACTTACGTAGCAGAAGGTGCCGACATTAAACTGGGTGTGAAGGGTTCCACCAGCAATGAGAATTCCGGATTTGCCGCATGGAGCAACTTCAAACTTTACTATTGGGGCATGGATGCCGAGAAGGCAGGAGATGCGCTGAGCCAAGCCATCGCTTCTGCAGGTCTGTTGCTGCAAGACGATCAGATTAAGGACAAGGGCAAGCAGTTGATTACTGCAGCCATTGCTGAAGCCAACACCGTTTTAGAGAGCGAGGACGCAGAAGCCAAACTTGCTGCAATCGAGACTCTGAACGCAGTGGTAGAGAACGTAAAGGCCAACTTCATGTATATTGTTGAGGTATACGACATTCCAAGCAATGGTTACTCATATTATTACAACGAAGGCGACACTATATATTATAATAAGGTGAAACTGACCTTCCATCAGAATGAAGGATACACTCCTTCCAGTTACTATAGCAACATGCGTCTAAATAGCAAGAACTCTATGACCTTCGTATCAGAGCTCCCAATGGTACGCATTCAGTTCTTCACCAGCGATGGTGAGAGTTCGTATGTTCGTGGACAGGCAAGTGAAGGTACCATTGAGAATAACTGTTGGACAGGTGAGGCTAACGAGTTGACTATCACCAATACTACAAGCGATCAGTTCCGCTTCTACAGGTTTGCTGTAACCTACGACGATCCTACTCCAGAGGAAGTGGCAGAACGCCTTAATGCCCAGATTACCTTGACCGAGGATGCCATTGCAGCATTGAAGCACGAAAAGGTAGATGGCAAGGAGGCACTGGCAACAGCACTGACCGAGGCAAAGGCTATTGCTGCAGCCGAAGAACTGGATGTCGACCAGGCAAAGGCCTATATCAAGGCATTGAAGACCGACACCAAGGCTCTGCAGAATCTGGATGCTGCTTATACAGTAATAGAGAAACAACTCACAGATCTTGCTACAGCAGGACAGGAGAACCAATTTATTGATGCCGCCAAGTTGCAAGCAGCCAATACCTTCATCACCGAGGTACAGACTGGCATTGGTGCTGGTACTTACAAGGCTGAAGACATCGCTATCCTGCAGGAGCAGATTGCATGGCACGCCGCACAATTGCAGATGGTTTACCTGACCATCACCATCGGCGACCCAGGTACTTTGGGCGATGAGGTTCTGCAGCGCATCAATAACTTCACCGATGTTCAGGGATTGCGCATCAGCGGTCCTGTGGACGATACTGATATGGACAAGATCAAGAACCAGTTGACCAACCTGCAGGAAATCGACATGAACGGTATCAACCTGAAGAATCTTCCACGTGAGATATTCAGAGATCGCACCGGGCTCACCAGCGTCGTACTCCCTGCAAATCTGGAAACCATCGGTTATCGCGCATTCTACAATTGTAAGAATCTGAAGGATGTCGCACTGCCTGCAACCTTGAAGACAATCGACAATTATGCGTTCTATGGTTGCTCACAGTTTACTGAGGTGATTGTTCCCGAGGGTGTAACATCTATCGGCAACTACGCTTATCAAGCTAATACCAACTGGGATTATTACTATGACGAGCAAGGCCATTCTATAGGATATCGTAACGGCAGCAAACTAAAGAAGGTGACTCTGCCAAGCACTCTGACCAACTTAGGCTATAGTGCATTCAACAATAACTTCGAACTGGAAGAAGTAAACTTCGGCGATGGACTGACTGAAATCCAAAGCGAGACCTTCGAGGGTTGTACCGCACTGAAGAGCGTCACGCTGCCTTCAACTATCAAGAAGATTGGTTTTGACGCATTCTATAACAGCGGACTGAAGAACATAGAACTGCCCGAAGGACTGAGCATCATTCAAAGCAATGCCTTCGGTAACTGTGATAGTCTGACGGCAGTGACTCTGCCCAGCTCTGTGAACAGCGTATTCTATCCATTCAGAGATTGCGACAACCTAACTAGCATCACGGTGAAGGCTATTGCTCCTCCATACGCCAACGATAATGACATCATGGGTGGAAAGGAGTCACAGTGCTCACTCTATGTACCAGAACTCTCACTGGCATCTTATAAGCAGACCGACAGGTGGAGTAAATTCGCACCCAATATCTACGGACTGAACATCATGCCTGAGAACATCATCATCAGCGACACCTACCGTCTGTTATGGCCAGACACCGTAAGCTTCAGCTACAAGCCCAACGTAGAGCTGACCAAGATGGATCGTGGTGACAATTACTGGTCTGAGGATCGCTATCGCTACGCAGCCGTTACCGTAACGGGTAATGCAACGCTTTCTGCCAAGGAGTTCTCCATGTACTGGGACTACTTCTACAAGCGCGAGAGCAACAGCGACACCTACAGCCGCTTCGCCACACTGATGGCTAACGGTAAGATTCGCACGGACAACAACACGCTGAAGCTGCACCTGAGAGCTGACGAGTGGAATTTCATTGCACTGCCGTTCGACGTGAAGGTGAGCGACATCGTGAATGTGAACAACACGCAGTTCGTGGTTCGTGGCTACGATGTGAAGAAGCGTGCCGACGGAAAGATGGACGAGACCTGGTACAACATGACTGGCGACGACATTCTCGAAGCTGGCAAGGGTTATATCTGGCAGGGTGCTCACACCACTGAGACCATCACCGAGGAAGATGGTAGTCAGTATCAGAACACCAACTACGACATTGAGTTCGACGTACAGGCTCAGCAAAGCGTGAACAAGAACAACATGTTCCGCACGGGCACCGTAGAGGTTGACCTGGAGGAGAACCTGAGCGAGTTCCCACAGAACCGCAACTGGAACTTCATCGGTAACCCATACCCCTGCTACTTCGACACACGTGCCATCGACTGCACCGCTCCTATCACCATATGGGAGAATGGTTACAGATACAAGGCTTACTCTCCTGTTGACGATAAGTACATCCTGGCTCCTGGTGAGGCTTTCTTCATGCAACGTCCACTTGACCAGGCTAGCATCACCTTCCTGCGCGAGGGTCGTCAGCTGACACCACAGGCCAAGGATGATGTTAACTACTTCCCAAGCTCTCGCCAGAGCGAGATGACCGCTCAGCGTAGCATCTTCAACCTGACCATTGAGGGCGAGAACCAGAGTGACGAGACGCGCTTCGTCATCAACGAGGGAGCTCTGCTGACCTATGAGATGGACAAAGATGCTTCGAAGTTCATGGACGGCAACGCAAACGGCATACTGCTCTACACCATCGAGGATGGTTTGAACTACGCCATCAACGAACGTCCGCTGAACAATTGTGAGGTTGCCCTGGGCATGAAGGTGACAAAGGCTGATACCTACACCATCAACCTGGACACCAAGGCCGATGCTGAGGTTTACATCATTGACCTGCTGACAGGCGAAGAGGTTCTGTTGGGCGAGGCTGGCTATTCCTTCCAGGCTGAAGCCGGCACACTGAACGGCCGCTTCCTGATTCGTCTCAAAGGTGGTGAGGTGACAGGCATCAAGTCTGTTGACAAGCAACTGAGCAACGAGAACTACTACGATCTGCAAGGCCGTCGCGTGGAGAACGCCACCAAGGGTGTTTACATCAAGAATGGGCAAAAAGCTGTTGTGAAGTAATTCATGAGCAGAACAGAGACTCGTGAACAAAAAAACTCATGTGAACTAAAAACTCATGAACTATGAACAGATTATATAGAATGTTTATCCTCTGCCTGAGCTTACTTGCGCTAACACCGCAAGTAGGCTGGGCGGACGATGACTACGATCCGCAGAACCCGGGTAACCCCGAGATGGCTGTGGAATATAGCACGCTGTATCTGAAGGCCGACCCCGCCAACGGTGGTTCTTTTAACCGTGACATGAGATCAAGACTCGAGGTAGGATCGAAGCAATGGATCTGCGCCTATGCGAACAGCAGCTTCCGCTTCGTGTACTGGTCTGACGAAAAGGGCGATACCATTTCCAAGAACTATAGTTTCTACTACGAGGTGAAGCGAAGCGATGCTACGCTGACAGCCCACTTCGAGTATAATCCTTCTTCACCAGGTAACCCCGAGATGAAGAAGACAACTCACAAGTTGTATCTTTCTACCATTCCTGCCGATGCAGGTCACTTTAACTGGCCCAATGGCTCCAGCGTAGAGGAAGAGGAATGGGTGGACGTCTATCCATACGTCAACGAAGGCTATAAGTTCCGCGAGATGAGGATTGGCGACAGTCTGGTCATCAAGAATACGTACTATTCCTTCGAGATGCCAAGACATGATGTCAACATCACGGCTATCTTCGAATATAGCCCAGAGAACCCATCGAACCCGGGCAAGAACTATTGGAACAGCCAGACAGGCGAGGTTATCATTGACGACTTCACGCCAGGCTATCTGTACTACACTATCTCTGACATGGTTGGCAGCAACGACCAGGTGAAGATGATTACCGTGGCTGGACCGATAAACAATGGTGACTGGGGCGTAGCCAGCAGTTTTGGCAACTGTACGCTGCTCGACATGAGCCGCACTAGTGGTTCTGACGAAGTGCCATCGTGGGCTTTCGAAAACAATCAAACCCTACTGAGCGTGGTGCTGCCTGCATCCATTGCCAATATCAGATGGTATGCCTTCTACAACTGCGCATCGCTGCAGTCCATTAAGTGTTATGCCATGACTCCGCCCAAAGTAGAGAGCGGTGCTTTCGAAGGCGTGAGCAGTGGACTGGTTATCTATGTACCAGCCGAGGCTGTGACACTCTATCAGGACGCCGACGGATGGAAGGAGTTCACCATTCTGCCGTTTACCGATGAGGTACAGGCACTGGAAGTGAACCTGCCCGAGGGATGCAACCCAGCCATCTACAAAGACATGTTCCTGGAACTGATCAACGTAAAGAGTGGACAGAAGCTGCGCTACGTGATTACTGATCGCACGACCTACACGTTCAACAGTCTGATTCAGAACACCACTTATAATATATACCTGAAGAACAAGGCAGGTGATATTCTGGGCGAGATTCTGAATGTGGAAATTATCGACAAGAACGTGGCTGTGGCATTCAACAAGTTGAAAGAGCCAAAGACGTTGACACTGAAAGTGGAGACACCTGCTGGTGATGACGTAACAGATCAGGCCGGCATCACTTGGACAGACCAAAAGGGAACCTATCTGACACGTAGTAACCAACTGGCCAATCAGTTGGAAGGCAACAAGGTGGGCTATCGTATCAGTCTGCCCCAGCAACTGGCCGTGCAGTACATGCTGCCTGAAGACGTCACCTACGAGGTACAGGCCACGAATGCTATCGTCTATACACTGACACCTATCGCAAAGGTACAGATTAAGGGAATGGTGAAAGACGTGAAGACCACCTACCCGCTGAAGGGCGCTGGCATCACTGTCAACCAGACCGTGCATGGACAGTACACCAAATCGTACAGCACCAAGGTGGGCGCCAACGGCGAATGGCAACTGGAAGTTCTCGACATGCCAACTGAGATTATCGCTTCTGCTACCGACTATATTAGTCAGACACAGAGCATTGCCTCACTGGAATCATTGGAAGAGAGCACAGTACCAACCTTCGAACTGAAGGACATCAATGGTACAAGCATCCAACTGACGCTGACCTATACCGATGCTAAAGGTGAGACAAAGGGCTATTACGATGATTATGCGAATGTGGCCTACACGGTGAAGGATGCAGATGGTAAGGTTATCACCGACCTGAACGTGCAGTATCCACAGATTGTGATGCTCGACGAGCATGCCGAAGGTACGGTATTCACCATCACCGCCACCAGCAAGAAGAACAAGTTCATGCCCGTTACCGCCAGTTGTACGGTTGACGCCAACGACAATGCAGCGATCACACTGCCCATCAAGCAGCTGGGTGGCATTGCAGCTTCGTTCCGTCAGACCGACAACAACAGCATTGTGGGTATGCTCTATGATGGCGATGGTCGTTTCGTGAAGAAGTACGACTATGATGGTGTTCAACTGAACATTGACGAGCTTACCGATGGTACCTATACACTAGTGACCATGGGCTATAGCCACTTGTTCAATGCCATCGGATTGCTGAGCCAGTTCACCGAAGTGGGACTGAAGGAAGGTGTAGACTACATTAAGAATCAGGTAACGGTAAAGAGCGGAGAAACGACAACCATCGCCAACCAGCTCATCCCCTACTTGGACGAAACGAAACTGTATTACACCGACAGCAATACCCGCTTCAGCGTGAACAAGAGCGAGATTTCTGCAGGACAGTACCTCACACTGCGCGCACAGATAGACTTCAAGCCTATATATAAATATGGTGTGAGCGACCTGAAAATCGTCTTCGAACTTCCTCAGAACTGTTCGTTTGTCAACAACTCTGTGATGACAGGTAATATCATCGGCAGTTACACGCAGGAAAGTAATCGTCTGACCGTGCCTCTGGAGAATATGGATGACCAGGTAAGATTCTGCGTCATTCCAACCATTGGTGGTGTTTACTCTCCCAGTGCCAGCATTGAGTTCGACATCAACGGCAAGACCATGCGCCAGCCTATTGGCAGCGTTGTCTTCACAGTAAGCAATCTGAGTATCACAGCGCCTTCGCTGGTGGCAAAGACCACGGTTCCCGTTCTGGGTACAGCTATTGGCAAGTCGGAAGTGGAAATCTTCGACAACGGTGTTTCTGTTGGTCATGCCACAGCATTGGCAAACGGCTCATGGAACACAGAGATTGAGCTGAACAACCCATACAACATGTCCACACACAGCATCTATGCCAAGGTGGTGACACAGGATGGACTGGAGTTGCAATCTGACGTAAAGGAAGTGACCTACGACAAGAATGCCATTGAGCCTACAAAGGTGACGATGATCAATGTGGCTCACCCAGCCACCTCACTGGATCTGTGCGAATATGTAACTGAGTTCGACTTCACAAATCCTGGTAAGACACTGAAGCCCTACTGGTATTGGCCAAGCTATCCAGACTTCACGTTCTTGGTAGAGTTCACCAATAACGACACGACAATGGTTTCCAATGTAGAGCTCAACGTGTTGTTATCCGACAATACCGTATCTACGCTCTATCCCGTATACGATGGAAAGAGAAAGTGCTGGGTGGCTAATGCGAAGTACAACTCTGACGCTCTTCCAACAAATGTCTCTGTGGATTTCACAAGTAACGCTACCAGCCAGTTCGACAAGCGTCAGGTAGATGAGACAATAGCAGAACTTGGCGACTATCTTTCTGAGTACGAAACACAGATGGCGAACATTGCAACTGCCTTTGCTGATGCAGAAGAACCATTGAGTGATGATGCATTCGAAGCACTGGTTGCTGCCATCGGTGATGATGAAGTAATCGTCAACACTGATGATGTCGAAGCACAGCTGAGAGGCATGACCGATGATGAGTTGGAAAACTATCTCAATGAAGAGTATGCTGTCTTCCAGGCAAAGCATGGGGATACAGAAACCTACTTGCAGAACCTGGAACAGTGGCTGCAGTTTGGTACAGAAGGTGAGTTCACGCTTGAAAATGGCACTAAGTTCACCATGACCAACTGCGCTGGACTGACAGCAGCCGTTCTCATAGAGGCAGGCTATGAAGAGATGGTTTGTACGGACGGAAGTTTCGTTTATGTGAAGTTCAATGACCAGACGACAGAGTATGTTGACCTACTGAGAAACGTTCACGTAACGATTCAAGTACCCGTAGAGGCTGGCGCTCGTATGTTCCGCGCTTCAGGCAATGAAACCGTAGAACAAAAGGTTGCCAATGCTATCAAGGCCATCAACGACTTTGTTGAGATGATCAACAATTGGTCACTTGGCATGGTGGATAAGGTACAGGCTTCTGAGAGGAACATGCTCAAGGCTGTCGAGGAAATTGAGTTCCGCTTGGCTAAGAGTGATACGTACATCAGATTTGCAGGTCAGAAAGGCATGACTGGCCAAGTATGGAAATGGAGAATTGAAAAGCTATTCCTCCAGAAGAGTCTGCTACAGGCAAAAGCTGCTCGCTGGCTAGCTAAGAAGATTTTCAAGTTTGCCCTGAAGGCACTGCCTGTTGTCAAGTATGCATCTATGGCAATCTCCCTGGCTAATGACATCAATGACATAGCCGGCATCTACTATTCTATTCCAAATTCTTGTCAGGATGACCAAGCCAACGCAGACTGGTACCGCAATGCTACTTATGCACTATTAGGCACCGTTATCACAAAAGCGACAGTAGAACTGGTTAGCTCGTTCACAAGCGATGCGGAAGTTGTAGCTGGCGTCGTCGGATCGGTTGCTTCGGCAGGAACAACGCTTGCCGCCACTGCTTGGGGTCTTGCCCAAAAGGCACTTACTTGCATAGGAAGCTTCGTTATTGACGCAGGCATCGACGCCTCCAAGAAAAAGATAGAAAAGGGTGTTGAGAGTCTGAAATGCTACAAGAAAGACGACAAGAAGAAGAAAAAGAAGCGTAAGGATGATATCGATTGGCGATTCAAGCATGTGGAGCATGTTATGGACCCATCAGGTTATGTCTATGAGGCTGTATCGTCTAACCGCATACAGGGTGTTCTTGCTTCTTGTTACTACAAGGAGATTGTAGAGGACATGTATGGCGACTTGCATGAGAACATCGTTCTTTGGAATGCAGAGGACTATGCACAGGAGAACCCGTTGTTCACCGACGAGAACGGTATGTATCAGTGGGATGTTCCGCAGGGACTCTGGCAGGTGAAGTTTGAGAAGGAAGGTTATCAGACTACCTACTCTGAATGGCTGCCCGTTCCTCCTCCACAGTTGGATGTAAACATCGCCATGTCTCAACTCGTACAGCCCAACGTGAAGAGCGTGAAGGCCTACAACGAGGGTGTGGAGATAGAGTTCGACAAGTACATGGATCCCGCTACGCTAACTACTGACAACATCATGTTGACCAGAAACAGTGTCAAGGCTGAAGGTACCATCGAACTGATTAATGAAGAGAGCGTAAGCAAGGACAATCCTCAGACTTATGCATCAAAACTTCTCTTCAAGATGCCTGCAAACGATGAGCTATTGACTGGCAACGACGTGAGAATAACTATCAAGAAGAGTGTAGAAAGCTATGCTGGCATTCCTATGCAGGAAGACTACACGCAGAGTCTCGACATTATGCCACGCATCAAGAACATGGTTGTTGACTCGCTGGCGAACGTGCCTTACGGCGGTGACCGCTTATTCAAAATCGCTGCCCTGCCTGCTGATGCTTCAAAGGGTAAGACAGTCCATGTGAAGTCGCTCTCCGACATGATCGCAAAGACAGCTATCCAGTCGTTGACACTCGATGCTAACGGACAGGCCGAGATTACCGTCTCTGGAGAACTGCCTGGTCAGACTGTCATCTCGTTCTCTATAGAGGATACCGACGTAAAGGGCCAGATGCTTGTCAACGTAAAGGATGCCATCAACATGTTTGCTATGGAGCCACGTGCTTCACGTGTATCGGGCACCGAGGTATACCGCGGCACAGAGATCCGACTCTCGTCTGAGACTGAAAACGCAGAGATTTACTACACGCTGGATGGCACATGTCCATGCAATGAAGGTCCAAACGTGATTAAGTACGATGACAATAGTCCTATCATCATTGCTTCCGACAATGTAACCATTAAGGCTCTGGCCAAGGGACATGATCTGGACGACAGTGAGGTGGCTGAGTTCAACTACAAGCTAAAGAAGACCAGACTGGGCTATCAGTTCCCAACTGGTTGGACATGGGTATCGCACAACTTCGAGCAACCCGTACCTGTAGAGGAGTTTGCTCCTACAGCAGAGAAGATTATGGGTCTCAAGGCCGAGGCTATCAAGGATTCACAGCTAGGACTGGTGGGCAATCTGACAGAACTACAACCTGCACAAGCCTACAAAGTGAAGGTGGCTGAGACAGCCAACAATACTTTGGACGGCTATGAGTTCAACGCACTCAGCAAGTCGCTGGAGGTAGCAAAGGGATGGAACTGGATAGGCTATCCTATCGGTCAGACCATGACCCTCGAAGAGGCATTCGCATTCTTCACACCAATGGAAGGCGACTATGTGCTCGGGCAAGAAGGCTTTGCAGAGTTTGTGGATGGTGAATGGGCAGGAAGTCTTGACGGACTGAAGCCTGGCAAGGGCTACATGTTTAAGTCGGGCAAGGCTGACGAGATTATCTTCAACACCACCATCGTATCTATCGCTTCCTGTCGCATAGACAAGCATATTGAACTCTATGAGGCACCTTGGGCTTGCGACAAGTATGCTTATGCTAACCTGATGCCTGTGACAGCTCAACTCTACGATAAGGGTTCTATCGCTCAAGAGAATGAATACATCGTAGGTGCTTTTGCAGGAACAGAATGTCGCGGTATTGGTAAGTGGAAGGATGGACGCATACTGATCAATGTTGTTGGCGACCGCCACGAGGATATCACCTTCATGGCTGCCAACGTGGCAGACGGGCGTCTCTATGACATTACCGAGAACGTAGCATTTGCTGTCGACAATGTAGGTTCATGGCATCTGCCAATGGCTCTGCATATCGGCAAGGAAGCTACTGGAGTGAAAGACTTGTGGGACAAGCTGACCGTAACACCTCAGGTATTCAGCGATCACATCACCGTAAGCGCAAATGGTCATAACATCAGCAAGCTGACCCTGACCAACATGAGCGGACGTGAGGTTGTGAGAGCCAACAATCTTGGCAACAGTGCTGTCATCACGACAGGCTCACTATCTGCTGGTGTTTACGTGGTAACGGTTGTTGCCGACGGACAGACTTACTACAAGAAGATTCTGAAAGCTAACAAATAGACTTGATTGCTTATGAAACAGATTAGAATCTTATCCATCATGGCTATGGTACTGTGGGCTTCGGCCCTCAGTGCCCAGAGCCACTGGCAATGCGATATTAACGCAAACCAATCTTATATGTCGGTCTACTTCCACCTGACTGATGGCACCAACGTCTACGAAGACACCACACCCTATGAGGTGGCTGCCTTTGTCGGTGAAGAATGTCGTGGCGTAGCAACCTTTGAACAGGTTGTGAAGAATGAGATCACCTATAAGTACGGCTTATTGCAAATCCGTTGCGATGGCGTTTCTGAGGAAACAGCCTATTTGAAGGTTTACAACAAATTGACACAAGAGGAAAAGCGCATCTATGGTGCGAAGATTGCTCTTGTGGATGGTGGAACGATTGGCGAAGTGTCAACTCCCGTTCAATACGACATCATTGCCAATACGCCAAAGTATCAGGTGACAGGAACCCCCAACGACGAGGTGATGGGAACCGTTACTGGCAGCGGCATCTATGAGGAGGAGGAAATAGCACACCTCAAAGCGACAGCCAATACCGGCTATCACTTCGTGAAATGGTCAAATGATGAGACAAACGACACCTGTACTTTCGCTGTCATGAAGGCTACGGAATTGCAGGCTATCTTTGCGCCCAATCAGCACTTACTGACATTCATCAGTGAGGGCGACACGGTACGTTCGGAATTGCAGGACTACAACTCAACGATTGTACTGCCAGAGAATCCTAGTAAGGAGGGCTATAGCTTTACGAAGTGGACACCGTCCGTAGCTTCTAAGATGCCTAACAACCCATTAACTTACGAGGCTCAGTTCCAAATTAATGAGTACACGATGACTTATGTAGTTGACGGGCAGGAGATTCGATGGATTACGAAGAACTATGGTGAGTCTATTCCCGCAACGAGTGCTCCTACAAAGACTGGCTTCACCTTTGCCGGTTGGGATCCTGAAGTACCTGCTACCATTCCTGGAAGCAACATGACCTTTACGGCTCAGTGGACGCGCAACAAGTATGTGGCAAAGTTTATCTCTGAAGGGGAAATTGTGAAGAGTGATTCTGTGCTCTACGAGGATGCTATCTCGTTACCCGAGGATCCGCAGAAGAAGGGATACACATTCTCTGCATGGACGCCTGTCGTACCTGAGAACATGCCTGCTGAAAACCAAACCTTTACGGCTCAGTTCACCATCAATCAGTACCAGGTAAAGTTCATGGCTAAAGGAGAGGCTGTAGTTAACCAGAAGCAGGATTATGCTACTGCCATAGTGATTCCACAGGCACCTGCAAAAGAGGGACATACATTCAAAGGATGGGAACCCGAAGTACCAGAACTGGTACCCGACTCTGATGTAGTCTTCACGGCTCAGTACACGCCCAACAAATACTTAGCTAAGTTCACTTCTGAGGGAGAAACAGTGAAGAGTGATTCCGTAGTTTACGCAACTGCCATCACCAAGCCCACTGACCCACAGAAGGTAGGTTATACCTTTGCGGGGTGGACTCCCGTGGTTCCTGAAACGATGCCGGCTTCCGACCAAAACTTCACAGCTCAGTTTACCATCAACCAGTACACGATGACGTTTGTACTGAACAATGGTGAGGAGAATGTGATGAAGGAACAGGACTACAACAGCGACCTGACGGCACCAGTTCCTACCAAGACTGGTTATACCTTCAAGGGATGGGATACTGCTGTTCCTGCAAAGGTTCCTGCTGAGAATAAGTCATTCACGGCACAATGGGAGGCTATCACCTACACCATCAGCTATGACCTGGACGGTGGTGCAATGCCCGAGGGTGTCACCAACGCTACAACTTACACCATCGAGAGCCAGCCTATCACGCTGGACGCTCCTATCCGCGAGGGATATACCTTCGCCGGATGGACTGGTACGGGACTCAACGAGGCAACGACATCGGTGATTATTGCCACGGGTAGTACGGAGAACCGAAGCTATAAGGCTACGTGGACCATCAACCAGTACACGATGACGTTCGTACTGAACAATGGTGAGGAGAATGTGTTGAAGGTACAGGACTACAACAGCGACCTGACGGCACCAGTTCCTACCAAGACTGGTTATACCTTCAAGGGTTGGGACACACAGGTACCTAGCAAGGTTCCTGCCGAGAATAAGTCATTCACGGCACAATGGGAGGCTATCACTTACTCCATCAGCTATGACCTGGACGGTGGTGCAATGCCCGAGGGTGTCACCAACGCTACAACTTACACCATCGAGAGCCAGCCTATCACGCTGAACGCTCCTATCCGCGAGGGATATACCTTCGCCGGATGGACTGGTACGGGACTCAACGAGGCAACGACATCGGTGATTATTGCCACGGGTAGTACGGAGAACCGAAGCTATAAGGCTACGTGGACCATCAACCAGTACACGATGACGTTCGTACTGAACAATGGTGAGGAGAATGTGGTGAAGGTACAGGACTACAACAGCGACCTGACGGCACCAGTTCCTACCAAGACTGGTTATACCTTCAAGGGTTGGGACACACAGGTACCTAGCAAGGTTCCTGCCGAGAACAAGTCATTCACGGCACAATGGGAGGCTATCACTTACTCCATCAGCTATGACCTGGACGGTGGTGCAATGCCCGAGGGTGTCACCAACGCTACAACTTACACCATCGAGAGCCAGCCTATCACGCTGAACGCTCCTATCCGCGAGGGATATACCTTCGCCGGATGGACTGGTACGGGACTCAACGAGGCAACGACATCGGTGATTATTGCCACGGGTAGTACGGAGAACCGAAGCTATAAGGCTACGTGGACCATCAACCAGTACACGATGACGTTCGTACTGAACAATGGTGAGGAGAATGTGGTGAAGGTACAGGACTACAACAGCGACCTGACGGCACCAGTTCCTACCAAGACTGGTTATACCTTCAAGGGATGGGATACTGCTGTTCCTGCAAAGGTTCCTGCTGAGAATAAGTCATTCACGGCACAATGGGAGGCTATCACTTACTCCATCAGCTATGACCTGGACGGTGGTGCAATGCCCGAGGGTGTCACCAACGCTACAACTTACACCATCGAGAGCCAGCCTATCACGCTGAACGCTCCTATCCGCGAGGGATATACCTTCGCCGGATGGACTGGTACGGGACTCAACGAGGCAACGACATCGGTGATTATTGCCACGGGTAGTACGGAGAACCGAAGCTATAAGGCTACGTGGACCATCAACCAGTACACGATGACGTTCGTACTGAACAATGGTGAGGAGAACGTGGTGAAGGTACAGGACTACAACAGCGACCTGACAGCTCCGGTTCCTACCAAGACTGGCTATACCTTCAAGGGTTGGGACACACAGGTACCTAGCAAGGTTCCTGCCGAGAATAAGTCATTCACGGCACAATGGGAGGCTATCACTTACTCCATCAGCTATGACCTGGACGGTGGTGCAATGCCCGAGGGTGTCACCAACGCTACAACTTACACCATCGAGAGCCAGCCTATCACGCTGAACGCTCCTATCCGCGAGGGATATACCTTCGCCGGATGGACTGGTACGGGACTCAACGAGGCAACGACATCGGTAATTATTGCTACGGGTAGTACGGAGAACCGAAGCTATAAGGCTACGTGGACTGTCAATCAGTACACCATAACATTTACTGCCAATGGTGAGACTATTAAGACTGAAGCGCTGGACTTTGGTGCTACCATTACTGCACCCGAGGCTCCAGACAAGGAAGGCCACACCTTCAAAGGATGGAATCCAGAACTGACGGTAGGTGCAACAATGCCCGCACACGATGTGACCTACGACGCTGTATACACAGCCAACAAATACAAGGTGACATGGGTTGTTGACGGACAGGAAAGCGAGAACGAGGTAACCTATGCGACCTCCATAACCAAGCCAACCGATCCGGTTAAGGAAGGCTACACCTTCACTGGGTGGACACCAGAGATTCCTGATTCGATGCCTGCATTTAACCTGACATTCACGGCTCAGTTTACAGTCAACCAGTACGCCGTGACATTCACGGCAGATGGTGTAACCATCAAAACAGATTCTCTAGACTATGGCTCTGTTATCACACCACCAACTGCCCCCGAGAAGGAAGGCCACACCTTTACTGGTTGGAATCCGACATTGGCAGAAGGTACTACCGTTCCTGCTCATGACGTAACCTACGATGCCGTTTACACGTTCAACAAATACAACGTTATCTATATAGTGAACGGACAAGAGTGGGCACGTGACCCAGTGGAATATGGCGCAACTATCGTACTACGCCAATACACAGCCGAGGAAGGTTACACCTTCAACGGATGGGTGAGCGACCAGGAATACAAGACGATGCCTGCTCATGACATCACCTACACCGCCGACATCACTTCGGGCATTGAGAAAATCTTTGCCGGATGTAAGTACGTGACTGTCTATACGCTTAATGGCACACTGGTTTCTCGTCAGATGCCTCTACAGCAGGTACTGAAACTACCAAGCGGTCTATACATTATCAACACGAAGAGACTATTTATAAAATAACTTCTTTATAATTGATTGCGCCGGGATGCCTGCTTTCCTTTTTATGGAAGCGGGCATCCTTTCGTTTCTGAGGAAGATATAAAATGAAGTTAAAGGAAAAATAAAAATGAAGGATACAGGAGAATAATTTGCAAAAAATGAGTACCTTTGCAGTCAGAAAAGGTATTATTTTCTCTTTTTATAAGGTATGAAAGAATTGGCATTGAAGTACGGATGCAATCCGAATCAGAAGCCATCACGCATCTTTATGCAGGATGGCTCAGAGTTACCCATCGAAGTGATTAACGGCCGTCCTGGCTATATCAACCTGCTTGACGCATTTAACTCATGGCAGCTGGTGAAAGAATTGAAGGCTGCTACAGGCCTGGCTGCTGCCGCCTCGTTCAAGCACGTATCGCCTGCAGGTGCTGCAGTAGGTCTGCCCCTGAGCGACACGCTGAAGCACATCTATTTCGTAGATGACATCAAAGGGCTTGATGAATCGCCCATCGCCTGTGCTTATGCACGTGCACGTGGTGCCGACCGCATGTCGTCGTATGGTGACTTTATAGCCCTGAGCGACACTTGCGATGCTACCACAGCGCTGATTATCAAGCGTGAGGTGAGCGACGGCGTGATTGCACCAGACTATACCCCCGAGGCACTCGAGATTCTGAAGGTCAAGCGTAAGGGTACATACAATGTGATTAAGATAGATCCCGCCTACACACCTGCACCCATTGAGACAAAGCAAGTGTTTGGCGTTACCTTCGAACAGGGCCGCAACGAGATTCGTCTGGACGATCCCGCTCTGTTTGAGAATATTCCCACAGCCAACAAGACATTCACCGAAGAGGCACGTCGCGACCTGATTATTGCCCTCATCACCCTGAAGTACACACAGTCTAACTCTGTATGCTACGTGAAGGACGGTCAGGCTATCGGTATCGGTGCCGGACAGCAGAGTCGTATTCACTGCACACGTTTGGCAGGACAGAAGGCCGACATCTGGTGGTTGCGCCAGCATCCCAAGGTGATGAATCTGCCTTTCAAGGAGGGCATCCGTCGTGCCGACCGCGACAACACCATCGATGTGTATATCTCTGAAGAGGAGCACGACGACGTATTGCGCGATGGCGCTTGGCAGCAGTTCTTCACCGAGAAGCCCGAGGTGCTGACGCTACAGGAGAAACATGAGTGGATTGCAAAGAACACTAAGGTGGCTTTGGGCTCTGATGCTTTCTTCCCCTTCGGCGACAACATTGAGCGTGCTCACAAGAGTGGTGTAGAGTTTATTGCTCAGGCTGGTGGTTCTGTGCGCGATGACCATGTCATCATGACGTGCGACAAGTATGGCATCGCCATGACCTTTACTGGTGTTCGCCTGTTCCATCATTAATAACACACAGAAAAGACTCTCCCCCGACCCCTCCCTGTGAGGGAGGGGAGTGGTTAGATTGCTAATCAAATAAATATATGTTATGGGCAGAGAGGATGATTTTCAGTCGATTCTTGAGAATGGAATTTCTTTTGGTCGCGGTGGAGAGCGCAAAGACCCCAACGAGGGTAAGGTGAAGACCAAGGCTAAAAAGAAGAAGTTCATCACTGGCGCACACGGCAGCGGCTCGGCCCGTCAGAAGGCTAAATACCGCGAGCAGCGTGCCAACCGTAAGCATTAAGCATGGCGTCTTGCCACGTGCATGTCGCTGTCCGATAAAGAAAAGGAGAACTGTCACACTGACGATGGTTCTCCTTTTTTTTGTTTTGACCATCATCAAGAGCCACTATCGTTGTCCTAAAGTGCTCGTTTACGTGCGTTATAGTGGCACTTTCTGCGGCTAATAGTGCCACTATTGAGTTGAATCCAGGGGCTGGACAATTGCTATCCAGGGGCTGGACGGCTGCTATCCAGGGGCTGGAAGTGGGCTCTCCAGCCCTTAGAACTGCGATAAAAGCATAACTCTTATGTTGTTGTTGCGATGGTGTCAGATGACTAAAGCACCGCCATTCCATGCGGAAAGTGCCGCTTTGGGTGAACATTCCGATGGCAACTTGCAAACATGACGCATGTCAACAAGCAGAAGCTGATGGACCTTTGGCGAGCAAGCGCATGAATCAGATGCGGTATTGAAGTTGTAGCGAGAGGTTGGTGGTGCTGGAATGGGGTATTTCCTGCAGTCCGGAGCCGATGGCTGTGCGGTCGAAATAATTGGTGTAGCCCAGCTTGGCGGTGAGGTGCAGGGAGGGAGTGATGGCGGTGCGTGCCAACAGCATGAGGTGCATGCCTCGACCATAATACATGGGAAATGAGAAATCGTAGCGCATCTGCCGTTCGTAGAGATAGAGACGACTGTCATAATCGTCGGTAAGGAACAGGGCAGCGGTGGCACTGATCAGATGCCTTTTGGTCTGATAGGTGCCCTGCTGGCTCAACATGGCACCACGGCTGATGGTGGGATTCGACCTCTGTGAGAGGTCCAATTGGGTCTTCAGTGAGAGTAACTCAGAGGGTTGATAGGTGGCCGACAGGCGTCCGCGCTGTTCTCTGACGGACACAAGTGAAGTCTTGCTGTCATCGTCTTGTTCGCGGAAGCGGGCGCGCAGACGTCCGGAGAGATCCCATCGTGACAGGTGGTAGTTGGCTTGCAGAAAGAGATCGAGTGCGTGTGATGGCTGCGACGCGCGGTAGCGTGGCCAAGGGAAGTAGGCATAGTCGGCATAGGCCTGCAACTGCAGGTGGGACAGTGGTCGGCAGGTGGCACCGATGTAGATGCCGTTCTCGTTCTGTATGCGCGAGCCTTCGCTGAAACTATGTGCATAGAGTGACGTGTAGCGGTAGCTGTAGAATCGATGCAGCGCTGTGATGCTCGTTCCACTGCGTGACTGATGACTCAGCGAGTGGATAGTGGCGATGGCTCCGTCTTGGCTGATGGCAGTCTCGCCACGAATGCTCCAGCGGTAATGCTCGTAGCCATAGAACAGGCTGGCATTGAGAAACTGGCTGCCCTTGGGATTGTAGTAGCGGAAACGCTGCGTGACGTCAGGCTGCAACTCTCGGTCGGTATGCGTGTAGATGGCAGTGGCACCCACGCGAAAGGCGGCTGCATGATAGTCGGCAATCATGCCGAAGGCAGTGAGGTGAGTGTTGTGCTTCTTCAGCATCTCGTCAGGTGTGCGGTGGTAGCCACTGTATATAAGCGTTTTGACTGTGCCGCCATCGTCGTTGAGTGTGGCGTCAACCCCACGGTGCGATGCGAATAGGGTGAGCGATAGTGGCTTGGTGAGTCTGACGGTGGCTGCGACACCCTGAAAATAGCCTTGCTCGGAGCGAGAGCTATGTGGGCGGATGCCCTGTGTCAGTCGGCCCAGCGACTGCAGCGTGATGGTCTTTCCCAGCGATAACCCATTGTTCACTGTCAGCCCCATGCCGGCAGATAGTTTATACTTCCCGATGATGGCTGTGGTGACACGGCCCAAGTTGTTGACCTGAACAAAGTAAGAATAGTTATCGTATCCCCAGCGGTTCTTGTTGGTGAAGAATGGTTCGCCAGCGTCCTGCGCACCGATCAAACCTGCGCGTAGCTTTTTGCCATAGTCCAGTTCGTAGTGCAGTGAATGCCGATATTTAGGCCCCAGGTAGCCATTCTTGTCGCCCTGACGGTCGTAGAAAGGCACGTTGCCAGTGGCTGTGAGTGCCTGACGGATGTTGGCTGGTGGCCGCATGTTGACAGCTGGCGTGTATTCACCGACATAGACGAAATAGGGCAGCAGCGTCAGTTGCTGATAGTTCATGGAGCGTATCATGCGCAGTTCGCCCATGGAGCGCACAGGCCGATAGCGGTCCAGATACTCCATGAGGTCCATGACCTGCTGTTGGGAGAGAAAAGGCAGCTGTTCCAGTTCGCTGCGTGTTGTGGCATTGAGGTTGATAGGGTGGTCGGCCAGCTGTTGCAACAAGTCTATGTCGGCATCAGATAAGTTAGCCTCCTCGTCGTCGGCATAGTCTTCAATCAGTTGTTGGTACACCTGATGCCAGTCGGTGGCTGTGGTCTGTGCAGAAACACAGATGGCTGCTAATTCCCAGAGCAGGAGTAGCAGCCATCGTTGTTTGCGCTGATGTCGCATCAGTATTTATTTTACGTATTCTGAGAAATCGGTCAGATGCATGTCGCCCTTGCGTGCCAGAGTGTCGTGCATGGCAAAGGCAGCAGTCAGGTTGTGGCAGGTCTGTCCCTTCTTTGAAATCTTCAGGTAGTCCCACAACAACTGTTTGTAGTCGGGGTGTGCACAGTTCTCAATGATGCACTCGGCACGCTGAGCCGGGCTCTTGCCGCGCAGGTCGGCCACACCCTGTTCGGTGACGATGATGTTCACGTCGTGTTCGGAAGAGTCCTGATGGCTGACGAAGGGCACGATGCTTGAGATGATGCCACCCTTGGCCACAGACGGACAGGTGAAGATAGAGAGATAGGCATTGCGGATGAAGTCGCCGCTGCCGCCAATGCCGTTCATCATCTTGACACCGCTGATGTGTGTAGAGTTGACATTGCCATAGAGGTCAGCCTCGATGGCAGTGTTGATGGCGATAACACCCAATCGGCGGATGACCTCGGGCGAATTAGATATCTCGCTCTGACGCAGCGTAAGGTGCTGCTTCATGTAGTCCATATTGTCGTAAACCTGCATCAGACACTCGTTGCTGACGGTGAGCGAACAGGCTGACGCATCTTTTACACGTCCGTTGAGCATCATCTCGATGACAGAGTTCTGGATCACCTCAGTATAGATGTTGAAGTCGGGCACGTGCTTATCCTCGCCCAAAGCAGCCAGGATGGCATTGGCCGTAGAGCCTACACCGCTCTGAAGTGGCAAGAACTCCTTGGGAATGCGTCCCTTGTGCATCTCCTCTACCAGGAACTCGGCCGTGAGGAAACCAATCTTCTCCGTCACAGGGTCTGAGTCCTTGAAAGCACGCGCCTCGTCGGGGATGTTGCACTCTACGACACCTACCACCTTGTCCTTGGGGATAGACACGTAAGGCACACCGATACGGTCGCTCACCTTCGTAATCATGATGGGCTGACGGTAGGGAGGATCCAGTGGCTCATAGACGTCGTGGATGAACTTGGCATTGGGGTTGTGGAAACTGTTAAGCTCCAGGATGACATGTTTTGCCAAGCGAGCTGCAGTGGGGCTGATACCACCGGCAGCTGTGAGGTAAACATGATAGTCGTTGCCGCACTCCTCGATATCACAGACTTCGAGAATAGCCCAGTCGATGTCTCCGTAGAAACCATAGCGCAACTCCTGTGCCATGTGGCTCAGGTGTAGGTCGTTGTAGGGAATCTCACCATTGTTCACATGCTTGCGGAAGTCGGGGTTGGTGGTGTAGGGCGCACGATATTTGATAGCTTGAGCATTGGCCATGTCGCCATCAGTACTCTGACCGGTAGATGCACCCGTGAAGATGCCCACCTTGAACTCGCGACCAGCTTCGTGCTCGGCTACGGCAATCTTTGCCAACTCCTTTGTCGTTGCCTTTGCCACACCTGCAGGCGTAAAGCCGCTCATGGCAATGTTCTCTCCGTTTTTTATCAGTGCTGCAGCTTCAGCAGCAGTCATGCGTGTATAAGCCATATATGAGGATTTGATAATTTTGCGTGCAAAAGTACAAAATTATTCTGAAATAACGAATGATTCGTAAGAAAAATCACTGTTTTGCTTCCAAATAGTCAGCAAATATATGGGCAGCAGATATAATTTGATTCACACAGGGGCGTGTCTTGTAATATTCGGCAGTGCGCTCAGAGGCCACGTAGCTGAGTGGGGCATCCTTCTTCAACTTGAGCAATTCGGCACAGATGAGTGAGCCGTGAGCCTCGCGAAAGCGGTCGGCCAACTGTTGCACCACTTTATAATTATAGGATTTGCCTTCACGATCGCCGGGAGTCACGGACCCGCAGTCCAGCCCAGCCAGCAATGCCAGTGCATTGAAGGCGCCACATGACATGCGCAGACGTCCGATACCAGCACCGAAGCCTGCACTCATGCGCAATGCTTGTTCTTCGGTGTAGCCATAGATGTCGGCAAAGGCGGCTACAACCGATTGCGAGCAGTTGAACCCTTGCATGAAGAGTTCTTCTGCTCGCCGGATGCGTTGTTCTCTATTGATGGAGATGCTCATGACCTATTCCTTGATTCTTTCCAATGCCTCTTTGAGAAGTGACTGCGGACAAGCAATGTTCAGTCGGATATAGCCTTCGCCACTCTGCGGACCGTACATGGTGCCGGGGTTGACCCAGACGTGATAGTCACGCAACAGATGGTCGGCATAGGTCTGGGCGGTCATGCCTGTAGCAGTGATGTCAATCCACAGCAGGTAGGTGCCTTGCAGCTGACTGACCTTCCATTGGGGCAGATGCTCCTTGGCATAATCGCACACCATCTGGTAGTTTGACCATAGATAACTGTTCAGTTCGTCGATCCAGTCTTCACTGTCGTTGTAGGCAGCCTTCAGGGCTACAGGACCAAAGGGGTTCAAATCGCACACCTCGTTGATGTTGACGGCACGGTCTAATCGATGGCGCCACTCAGGTTGAGAACAGATGATGTTGGCGGCCTGTAGTCCTGCAATGTTGAAAGACTTAGATGGTGAGTTCAGAACGACGCTGTTCTGTCGGCATGCCTCGCTGACAGCTGCAAAGGGCTGGAAACGATGGCCTGGCATGACAAGTTCACAGTGGATTTCGTCGCTCACCACCTTGACATGATGCTTCATGCAGATGTCGTTCATGCGTGCCAGCTCTTCTTTGGTCCACACACGCCCCGTTGGATTGTGAGGGTTGCAGAGCAGGAATACGGTGGTTTTCTCGTCGGCACATTTTGCTTCGAAGTCGTGCCAGTCAACTTCAAAAGTGTTGCCAACAGGACTCAGGATGCTCTCTAAAACCTCACAGCCATTGTTGCGGATGCTGGAGAAGAAACAATTGTAGTCGGGCGAGAGGATCAACACCTTCTCGCCAGGCATGGTCAGTGCCTTGACGGCTACCGACATGGCCGGAACCACTCCTGTGGTGTAGATAATCTCTTCGCGGTGAATGTCCCACTGGTGGCGACGCTTGAACCAGGAGATGACGGCATCGAAATAGTCGTCCTCCACAACGGTGTAACCGTAAACACCATGTTGAGCCCGCTTGATGACTGCCTCCTGAATGGCGGGGGCTGCCTTGAAGTCCATATCGGCTACCCATAGAGGAATGACGTCTTCGCCCTCAATGGACAGCGGACGGGGTTCATCCCACTTTACACAGCCAGTGTGGCGGCGTGTGACTATCTCATCGAAATTATATTTGGACATGTTCTTCTCCTTTTTTATAAATAGACGTTGATGTTCTATTTCCTTACCTCAATCACGCAATTGGCAGGCTGCTTAATGTTCTTGTCGATGGTCACGCTGCCAATAGAGTCGGCGATGATATGCCCGCTGGTGGGGTTCTTGATATTCTCAATATGTCCTTTGATGTCGGCCTCCATGCAGCTATATTCAAATACGCGGTCGCAATCGGGGGCAAATGTGCAGTTCTCAAGTACCAGTTGGTCGGCATAGCACAGCAGTTGTTCGCCAGCCAGGTGACAGTTGACCAAGCGTACGTTCTTTGAATGCCAAGCCAGATACTCACCATCAAGCACAGAGTCGTAGATGGTCACGTTCTCACATTCCCAGAAAGAGTCCTTCGTTACGATATTGGCATTGTGAATCTCTACGTTCTTGCAATACTGGAATACATACTTTGAATCACTCTTCAATCCGTCGATCTTCACATTCTCGCAGAACATGAAAGGATAAGTGCCATCGTGCAACTCAAGGTTGCGAGCTTCGATGTCGCGACATTTCCAGAAAGTCTCGTCGGCATCGTTGATGACCACATTCTCTAAATACATGTCGTGCATCTCACGGAACATCTTTGGTCCGTCTATGCGCGTGTTGCGCATGTCCATATGATCACTATACCACAGAGCAGAGCGCGCACCAGCGTCAAACTGACAGCGGTTGATCTTGAAACCATGAACATGCCAGAAGGGGTATTTGCCCCAAAAATGACAATCTTCGGCCTCGATGTCTGAACACTCTTTAATGGCGCTCTCGCCTTCACCAATTGTTACCTGTTCCAAACGAGCGTTGTGTGTTTCGAATAAAGGACGCTCGCCTTCAAAATGTTGATTTCTGATAATTTCCATTATATCCCTTATGTTTTCTTTTATTTTGCGGCGCAAAGTTACGAAGAAATCCTGATATGGCGAAATTGCCTAACAATTATTAGCAATTTGTAAGTAAAAAGTGATTTTTTATTCATTTTTGTACATTTCTTGCATAAAAGTTTTGATAATTCGATAAATATTCCGAAATTTGCACCCAAAATTAAACTTACTTCGTATAATTATTTAAAAATATGGCTGAAAATTTGGAAGTGAAAGTACTCGATCAAGTGGTCGTGCGCTTCTCTGGAGACTCTGGCGACGGTATGCAGTTGGCCGGAAACATTTTTTCTACTGTCAGTGCCACCGTTGGCAACGGCATCTCAACATTCCCCGACTATCCTGCAGATATCCGCGCCCCGCAAGGTTCGCTGACAGGTGTGTCTGGTTTCCAGGTTCACATTGGTGCTGGTAAGGTTTATACTCCTGGTGACAAGTGTGACGTGCTTGTAGCCATGAATGCAGCAGCATTGAAGACACAGTATCGCTATGCCAAGCCCGGCGCAACAATCATTATTGATACAGATTCTTTCGGACCCAAGGATTTGGAGAAGGCTCAGTTCGCAACAGAAGATTATTTGGGCGAGATGGGTATTGATGCAGACCGCGTGGTGGCTTGTCCGATGACCCAGATGGTGAAGGATTGCTTGGCTGACAGTGGTATGGACAATAAGGCCATGTTAAAGTGCCGTAATATGTTTGCATTGGGATTGGTTTGCTGGCTCTTCGACCGCGATCTGAATCTCGTCGCCAATTTCTTGCGCGAGAAGTTTGCCAAGAAGCCTGCTATTGCCGAGGCAAACATCAAGGTGATACAGGCTGGTTGGGACTACGGTCACAATACGCACTCCAGTGCCATCAATGTTTATCGTGTGGAGACCAAGGAGAAGACTCCAGGACGCTATATGGACATCACTGGTAATAAAGCCACGGCGTATGGCTTCATCGCTGCTGCCGAGAAGGCTGGATTGAAACTGTATCTGGGCTCTTATCCTATCACGCCTGCTACCGATGTGCTTCATGAACTTTCTAAGCATAAGTCATGTGGCGTGATTACCGTGCAGTGTGAGGATGAAATCAGCGGATGCGCCTCTGCCCTCGGTGCGTCTTTCGCAGGTGCATTGGGTGTGACATCCACCTCAGGACCTGGCATCTGCCTGAAGAGTGAGGCCATGAACTTGGCTGTCATCATGGAGTTGCCATTGGTCGTGCTTGATGTGCAGCGTGGTGGTCCTGCTACGGGTCTTCCGACAAAGTCGGAGCAGACCGACTTGCTGCAGGCTCTTTTCGGTCGAAACGGTGAGAGTCCGATGCCTGTGATGGCTGCAACGAGTCCTACTGACTGCTTTGATGCTGCTTATCAGGCTTGTAAGATCGCGTTGGAACACATGACACCTGTGGTGCTGCTCACCGATGCTTTCGTTGCCAATGGTTCTGGCGCTTTCAAACTGCCAGACATCACTAAGCTGGATGCCATCAATCCTCCTTATGTTCCCGAGGAACTGAAAGGCAAGTGGACACCATACATGCGCGCAGAAAACGGTACACGCTACTGGGCTGTGCCTGGCCGTGAGGGCTTTGCTCATATTCTGGGTGGACTGGAGAAGGACTCGAACACGGGTGCTATCTCAACAAATCCAGAGAACCACGACCTGATGACACGCTTGCGCCAGCAGAAGATAGACAATATTCAGGTGCCCGACCTTGAAGTTGGTGGTGATGCAGAAGATGCAGACTTGCTCATCGTTGGTTTTGGCTCTACCTATGGTCATCTGCATTCAGCCATGGATGAGTTGCGCCAGAAGGGCTATAAAGTTGCTCAGACTCACTTCAAGTATCTGAACCCGCTGCCTAAAAACACGGCTGCCGTTCTTACTAAATACAAGAAGGTGGTTGTGGCCGAGCAGAACATGGGACAGTTGGCTGGCTATCTGCGCATGAAGGTGGATGGCTTTGTTCCCTACCAGTTCAATCAGGTAAAGGGTCAGCCCTTCGTTGTAGAAGAGTTAGTAAACGCATTCGAGGAGATCTTGAAGAAGTAAAGTATAGAGTGAAAAGTGAAAAATTAAGAGTTATGAGTTATACAGCACAAGATTTTAAGAAAGGCCAGCCTCGTTGGTGCCCTGGTTGTGGTGACCATTTTTTCCTGGCTTCACTCCATAAAGCTATGGCCGAGATTGGTGTAGCTCCCGAGAACGTAGCAGTGATTTCTGGTATCGGTTGTTCAAGTCGTCTGCCTCACTATATGGCTACCTATGGTATGAACACGATTCATGGTCGTGCTGCGGCTATTGCTACTGGCGCAAAGGTGGCAAATCCTGACCTGACCGTGTGGCAGGTGTCGGGTGATGGCGATGGACTGGCTATCGGTGGCAACCACTTTATCCATGCTAACCGTCGTAATATCGACCTGAACATGATTCTTCTGAATAACCGTATCTATGGTTTGACAAAGGGTCAGTACAGTCCTACCTCGCCCCGTGGCTTCGTGTCAAAGTCGAGCCCCTATGGAACGGTAGAGGATCCCTTCCGTCCTGCCGAGCTCTGCTTCGGTGCCCGTGGACACTTCTTTGCCCGTTGCGTGGCTACCGATGCCAAGGGTACTGTTGAGGTGCTGAAGGCTGCCTATGAGCATAAGGGTGCTTCGGTTACTGAGGTACTGCAGAACTGTGTGATCTTCAACGACCACTGCCACGACGTGGTTTACAATAACGAGGGTCGTAAGAAGAATGCTATCTATGTGAAACATGGCGAAAAGCTGGTGTTCGGTGAGAACAACGAGTTCGGTCTTGTTCAGCAGGGCTTCGGCTTGAAGGTCGTTGAGATAGGCAAGGATGGTTATACCATCGACGATGTGCTGGTGCATGATGCTCACTGCGAAGACAATACCCTGCAGCTGAAGCTTGCCATGATGACGCCAGAGGATGGCTTCCCCATTGCTCTTGGTGTGATTCGCGATGTTGAGGCTCCCACCTACGACGAGGCTGTTCATGCTCAGTTGGCAGAGGTAAGCGCTCAGAAGAAGTATCACAACTTCACGGAGCTGTTGGAGACCAACGATATCTGGGAGGTCCGTTAATCGATCACGATGATACAAAGAATAGGGGCATCGCTCAGCTGAGCGATGCCCCTTATCGTTTTGATAGCTTCAGTGGCTTACTTGGCCTCGGGGGTCATGATCACTTCAATGTGATTGCCGCTGCTCAATATCTGATTCTTGATAAACTGGCTGAGCGCCTGAGGTGTCAGTGCCTCAATGGCTTTCTTATAGTTGGTGTGGATGTCCAGTCCGTACTCCTTCCAGGTGACGATGGCGTTCATCCAGTAACCGTTGTTCTTTGCCTGAATATCGGCATTCTTCAGCATGTTCTCCTTAATCTGAGCCAGATCGTTGGCGTCAATCTCCTTAGAAGCCTTCTCGATGCCTTCGTGCAGCAGACGGACGGCAATCTCTTCCTTGTCGGGGTTCATGGGGCAATAGGCCTGCAACTGCATCATGGGAGTAGAGCCGCTCAACGAGAATTGTCCGCCAGCACCGCATGAGTAGGCAGCGCTCTCTTCCTCGCGGATGGTGCGCAGATAGAGCATTGACAGAATCTGTCCGGCAGCATCAAGCTTCACAATGTTTTCGAGCGTATAGGGCGCATTGGCTGTCCACAGTTCAACGGCGGTAGCTTTGGGCGAATCGCTCTTCTGTGTGAACTTATTCACGATCTTGCCGGTGGCGATGGTCTGAACGTCCTTGAACTTATCAGCCTTGCCTTTGCCGGGCAGTGAGGCAATGTATTGCTCAACGAAAGGACGAATCTGCTGCTCATCGAATTTACCTACGATGACGAAAGTGAACTGAGACGCATTCTTGAAGCGATCTTTGTGAATCTCCAGGATGCGGTCGTAGCTGATGTTCTTTAGGTCTTCTACTTCCAAACTCTGGAAACGAGGATTGTGGCAGTAGATGGTGTTGGTCAGCGAGTCGTTGTAAACGGCATCGGGAGAGAGATGCTTGTTCTTCAGTGCCATTTCCAACTGAGTCATCAGGTTCTGGAACTGCTTCTCGTCTTTGTTGATGGCAGTGAAGTAGAGATACATCATCTGGAACATGCTCTCCAGATCCTTTGGTGTAGAGTGGGCAGTAACGTACTGGCGAGTAAGTCCCAGTGTTGCATCAGCATTGACGTTCTTGCCTGCGAGAACCTTGCTGAGTTCTGTGCTTGAGAAGTTGCCAATGCCACTATAGCCAATCACCTGGTCAAAGACTTTCAAGTTGGCATAGTCGGCCTCGCCAAAGAGTGATTTGCCACCCATGGCAAATGCTTCCAGTCGAACCTCGTCATCCTTATAGTCTGTAGGCTTCAGGATAACAGTAGCACCATTCGACAGTGTCAGCTCCTTGTAGCCAAGGGTCTTGTTCTCGCTTTCTTTCTTAATCTTTCCAGCCTTTGGCAACTTTGCCATCAGAGGTTCGTTCTTGACATTGTCAACATAGGCGACGAGTTCTTCGGCACGGGCCTTAGCCACGGCAGCCTTCATGTCGGCCTCGGTGGGGTAGGTGAGTCCATCGGCTTCACGTGCCCACTCCATCACGACAAGGTTCTTGTCGCTATCGCTGATGAGCTGAGGCAGAACCTGATTGACAACCTCTACGGAAATGTTGGGTGCAATCTGGTTCATGATCTGGTAGAGCATCTCGATAGAGGGGATAGGCTCGCCTGCCAGATAGTTGTCGCGATAGTCATCGCCGTATTGTGCATTGGTAATCTTGGCACGGTTGGTGTACTGCTTCTCCAGCGCACTCAGGTAGTCGGCCTTGGCACGCTCGTACTCAGTAGCGGCAAAGCCAAACTTTGCCACACGACGAGCTTCGCGAACCATCGTGTAGAGGGTCTCCATGTCGCGGCCTTCCTTGGGCACACCCATCATCTGGAAGGCTGCTTTGGTCTTGGCCAACAGATAGTCGTCGTCATCGCCAGAAACCTGAAGGAAGGGGCAGTTGGGATCCTCGGCCAGTTCGCGCATACGCGAGTTGAACATCTGTGCAACAACACCCTTGATATATACCTCGAGCAGGTAGTCCATGTTGACCTTCTCCTCGGGCAGTGTGGCGTTGTGTTTCATAAACAGGATGATGTTGTTCATGCGCATCTCCTTGTCCTTCTCGAAGACAAAGATGGGGTCTTCGTTGTCGGGGACTTGTTCGGGCACTACCTGAGCAGCGTTTGCTGCAACCTTGATGCCGCCGAAGTACTGCTTGACCATGGCTTCGGTGTGGTTGACATCGATGTCGCCAACTACGATGATAGCTTGGTTGTCTGGGCGGTACCACTTCTGGTAGTAGGCACGAAGCGTAGAGGGCTTGAAGCTGTCGATGACGCTCATCAGTCCGATAGGCATGCGCTCGCCATATTTCGAACCAGGATAAATCTTAGGCAATGAACGGGTAATCATGCGCTGTGAGGGACCTTCACCCAGACGCCATTCATTGTGAACCACGTCGCGTTCCTTGTCAATCTCGTCTGCTTCGAGTGATAGACCGCATGACCAGTCCTTTAGAATCAGCAGACAAGAGTCGAGGGCTGCCTGCCCTTTAGTCGTGGGAACGTTGCAGACACGATATACGGTCTGGTCGATAGAGGTATAGGCATTCAGGTCGCTACCAAACTCAACACCCAGCGAGCGGGTAAAGTCGATGATGCTCTTGCCGGGCTTGTTGGGGAAGTTCTCTGATCCATTGAAGGCCATGTGCTCAAGGAAGTGGGCCAGTCCACGCTGCGTCTCGTCCTCTTGGATAGAACCCACGCGCTGAGCAATGTAGAAGTTTGCTACATGCTCGGGCCATTCGTTGTGACGGATGTAGTAGGTCAGACCGTTGTCCAACTTACCAATTCGCACCTCTGGGTCAACGGGAATGGGAGGCATCTGTTGAGCCACCATTGTCATTGCACCGAACATTAGGAACAGTGCACTAATGAATAATTTTTTCATTTTTACTTGTTATTAAATAGTATATTTGTAGCAAAGGTAGGTATTTTCCTATGAATTGATATTGTTAGATGCTTTTAATTAATATTTTTTATATGTTGATTAAAAGGGAACAGGTGCACAGAATGTGAGCTTTTCGCTTGTTGTGGGGTGGGTGAATGACAACTTTTCTGCATGTAGATAGAGACGGTCGGAGGCTTGTCCGTAGAGGTTGTCGCCCAGGATGGGGGCGTGAAGTCCTTGATGATGAGCACAATGTACGCGCAGCTGATGGGTGCGACCTGTGTGGGGCACCAGTCTCAGACGGGCTGTACGGTCGTTCACGGAGAGCACCTCGTAGGTGGTTAATGCGTGCCGACCGTGCTCAAAGTCCACCAACTGGCGTGGACGGTCGTCTATATCGGCACGCAAGGGTAGGCAGAGTTGTCCTTTGCCAGGTGTAAAGTGGTCCTTTGCCTGGACTAGCGCAATGTATTCCTTATGCGTAGTACGATTGATGAACTGCTTCTGCAGGTGGTGATAGGCCTTCAGGGTAAGGGCTGCCACCATGATGCCCGAGGTGTCCATGTCCAGTCGGTGCACGATGATAGGCCCTTCTGCCTGAGGATATCTTTCCTTGAGCAGGTCATAGACAGACACAACTGCAGTCTTTCCGGGTACCGACAACATGCCTGAGGGCTTGTTGACAACCACAATGTCGGCATCGGCATAGATGATGTCCAGGGCGGATGCCTCTGCCGATGGTGTCAGTTGCTCCACCTCCAGTCCTTGAAGCATAAAGGAAAGGATGGGAAGACACTTGCCTCGACAGGCCGGATAGTACTGTCCGTGGTGTCTTATCTCCATCTTTGGCGATGCTCCCTGCCAGAACTCCGCCATGCAGAGCGGACGAAGATGATGGTTGAGGGCATACTGAAGCAATCGGGGCGCACAGCACTCGCCGGCTCCTGATGGAGGAACCCCCTGTGATGTGGGGGCAAAAATGTCTAAGAGTGATTGGCGTTCGCCCTGTCCATTCAACATGATGAACTGGCCGAACAACCACTGTTGCAGTGCGTCAGAGCGACGCTTGCGTTCTTGTTTTAGTTGGTTAATCTGGTCTTCCAATGGCGAAAGGGCCTGTTCGGCTTCTGCGATGCGATCTTTCCAGCGCCCTTTCAGTCTGCGCAGCTCGGCCTTTTGAAACTGACTCTCGCGGGTCATCGCCTCTGTTCGAATGGGTGCCGCTGCGCGCTGTTCCTTCGATTTGCGCATCACTTCCTTATAGTCGTTCACCTCAACATCGGCCAAGGTCTTCAGTCGGACTATCTCTTGTCGCAGATGCAAAAGTTGATAACTGTTCTCCAGTGTCTCTACCTGATGGTTGATAGCTGTGATGGCACCTTCTTCCTGCTTGAAATAGCTATCGGGTTGCAAGTAGTCGAAGACTGCCGGCACAAACCAAGGCCAGTCAGCCCGTCCGCCCAATTGTCCGCTATAGGCAGCGATAAAGCCTAATTCGCCTTCCATGTTCTGGCACACCAGTACGCCAAACATCTTGCCTGCAGCAATCTCCTCCTGCCAGTCTTCTATACCTTTTATGTATATAGAAACCTGTTCCGCGGCCAATAGCGACAACGGATGAGGCTGATAGTCAAACGGATTGTTCAGCTTGACGGGCGGTTGAAGATTTGTGTTTAGTTGGTGGAAACGCACGGTGGGCTATCTCATCAACAGTTCGCTCAGTTCCTGCATGCCTGCACTTGCGCCTTTCTGTATCTGTTTAACTTTGGCTCCAGCGCTTACAGGGTTGGGGTCAATCAGGTAAACAGGAACGTCAGGACGTACATAGTGAAGAAGACCTGCTGCGGGATAAACGTTCAGACTGGTGCCAATCACAATAAAAATGTCGGCACGCATGGCCTCTTCGGCAGCAATGGTGATGTTGGGAACGGCTTCGCCAAAGAAAACAATGAACGGACGAAGCAGCGAACCATCGCCAGCCTTTGTGCCTGGCTCAATCTCGCAGTTGTCGGGTGTCAGCGTCTGCTGGTAGCGTGGGTCGTCAACATCGCGGCTTGAGCATACTTTCATCAGCTCGCCATGCAGGTGAATGACTTTCGAAGAGCCTGCCATCTCGTGCAGGTTGTCCACGTTTTGCGTCACCACGGTGACGTCGTATTTCTCTTCTAATTGTGCAACCAGCCGATGACCTTCGTTGGGTTTAACGCCCCAGCACTTCTTACGAAGCATGTTGTAGAAGTTTGTTACCAACGTCGGATCAGCCTCCCATCCCTCGTGTGTAGCCACTTGGGCAACGGGATATTCCTCCCATAAGCCATCAGCATCACGAAATGTGCGGAGTCCACTCTCCACCGACATTCCTGCACCCGTCAAAACAACGATTTTCTTTTTCATAAGTTTCCTCCTGTATGAAGTTGGACGACTCGGATTCGAACCGGGAATGACAGAACCAAAACCTGTAGTGTTACCATTACACCATCGTCCAAAAAATAAAAAAAACAGGCGATTCTTCTTGAAATCGCCTGCAAAGGTAGCGCTTTTTTGCGATACTACCAAATTTTATTCACTTTTTTTACGTCCTACAGCGACAGCTCTTGTCCGCGGTAGAAGAGTATCAAGGCTTGCTGATACAGGTATTCGTAGCGCGACTGCGTGAGTTCGCTTTCTGCTTTCAGGTAGTTGTTCTTGGCCTCGTTGAATTCGGTCAGCGTGGCTTTACCCTGTTCATACTTAGCCTGTGTCAGCAGAAAAGCGGTCTCGCTGCTTTCGCGTGCCTGATTGCTGCTGCGCAGTTTGCTGTTGTCAGCAACCAAATTGTAGTACACTTGCTGAATCTCCTTGTAGAGTGTCTTCTTCGTGTTGTCCAACTGTAGTTGCTGACTGTTGCGCTCCAACTTGGCAGCGCGGATATTGTTGCGTGTCTGAAAGCGGTTGAAGATGGGGATGTTTAGACTGAAGCCCAGATACTGGCTAAAGTTGTTTTTAATCTGTTTGCTGAAGGTCTCGGCAGGGAAGCCCGAAGTCTTGTAGTAGTTGGAGCCAAGACCGGCACTGAAACTGAGTTGAGGATAGAGTCCTGCCTGTGCAATCTTGATGTTGTTGTCTGTTGAACGCAGGCGCAGTTGCTGTGCCTGAATCTCGGGCTTGATGGCCAAGGCCTCGGCATAGATGTCATCAGGTGTGATGCCAATCGGCTCTGCGGTTGGTGTTGCCACCTGTGGACGCTCCACCATAAAGCCATCAGGACTTTCCAGTTCTAGCAGTTGAGTCATCGACAGCAAAGCCAGTTGCAGGTTGTTGTCAGCCTGTGTAGCTGTCAGTTGGCTCTGCGCAAGTGTTGCTTTCTGTTGGGCCAGTTCTACCTCGCTCACCTTTCCTACATCGAGCAAGGCCTGCAGTCTGGCCACCTGTGCCGAATCAATGCTGATTTGTCGATGGGCTACGTCCGATAGCTCCAGGTCGTAGAGTATCTGTACGTAGGCCTGTGCCACCTGCATGCGGATGTCGTTGCGTGCTTTCTCCAGGTCCTGTGTGGCTGCTTCGAGGTTCAATTCGTTCAGTCGGATGTTGTTAGGAATCTGGAATCCCGTAAATAGCGGAATACTTGTTCCCAGCGAGAATGAGGTTGAAGACGTGTTCGTGTTGGTGTAGGTGTTCTCTGCCGTCAGTCCACGACCGAACGAGAAATTCTGACCTGCGCTGGCGCTCAAGTCAGGCAGTCGCGAATTGCGGGCTGTAGATAACTGCAGTTCACGCTGGTGGCGCTGGTTCTCATACTGTTTTACAGTGATGTTGTGCTCCACCGCATAGTCGCAGCACTGGCGCAGGCTCCATGCCTTTTGGGCATTCATGGGCAGCGACGCAGCGGCGAAGAGTAGAAATGCTATGCTTTTGTTCATCATCTTCATGTCGTTTTATTGTTCTTCAGCAATCAGTTGCGGACCGCGCACCTTCTGTTTGGCGGTGAGGCCCTTCTTGATTTCAATGTTCACACCATCGCTCAAGCCCGTCACCACAGGCTGGCGCTCGTAGGTCTTCTGCTTGCCCTCACCCTTCACCACATAAACGAAGGTGCTGTCACCGCTGAACTCGATGGCACTCTCGGGGATAGCCAGCACCTGCTGAGCCTGAGCCAGCACAATTTCTGCATTGGCAGAGTAGCCCGAACGCAGACTTTGTCCTTCTTGTTTCTGCGTGGGCAGCATGACGGCTGCTTTTATCTCAAACTGGTTGGCGCCATTGCTCTCTGTCGCTTTTGGTGAGATATATTCCAGCGAAGCATCGAGTTGCATGTCCTGTAGAGCGCCGATGGTTATCTTCATAGGGATTCCAATAGAGAGCAGGCCCACCTCGGTCTCGTCGATGTTGCCACGGAAAATCAGATCTTTCATGTTAGCCACCGTAGCGATGGTTGTTCCATCGTTGAATGTGTTAGAGTTGATGACCGAGTTACCCACCTTTACGGGGATGTCGAGGATGATGCCGCTGATGGTTGAGCGAATCAGCGTTGACGATGCCGAGGCATTCGACTTTGACACACCATCGCGTACCACCTGCAATGCATCGATGGCAGCCGCATTCTCCTCCTGAGCCTGCTTCAGTTGCTGACGACTTTTCTCAAACTCCTCGTCGCTGACCAGTTTCTGGTTGTGCAGTGACTGTGTGCGTGAAAAGTCTTTCTCCACCTGCTTCAGGTTGATATCAGCCAGTCGTACACGGCTCTCTGCGCTAGACAGCTGGCTCATGTCTGGTATCACCTTTACTTTGGCAATCACCTCGCCTTGCTGTACAAAGTCGCCAGGCTCCTTCATCAGTTCAGCAATGATGCCGCTGATCTGAGGCTTCACGCTCACCTCGTTGCGTGGTTCTATCTTACCAGTGATGATCGTTGTCTTCTTCAGGTCGGTTGTTTCAGGTGTAAACTCTGTGTAAACCACCTCTTTGGGTTGGCTTTTCTGCCAAAGGAACACAAAGGTTCCGATGAATATCAGTGCGATGATGCTCGCAATGATGAGTTTCATGTACTTTTTCATAATCTTTATGTTTTATTGTTTTTATTCGTCTCTCATTGCATCTACGGGTTTGATGCTCATGGCACGTGCTGCAGGAGCGATACCTGCTAATACGCCCATCATGGCGATAGCCAAGGCAGCCATGATGGCTGTCCAGAAGTCCACCTGGAAGTGGGCACTCACAATACCGTCTTCCGTATTGCCCATCTCTAGCATTTGCAGGATAAACACGGCAAAGAGAATGCCGCTCATACCTGCCACCAGCGTCAGCACGATACTCTCTGCCACAATCTGCGACAGGATCATTCTGGGTGTGGCACCAATGGCGCGACGTATTCCTATCTCTATGGTGCGTTCGCGCACGGTCACCAGCATGATGTTCGAAACGCCGATGGCACCGGCCAGCAGTGTGCCCAATCCCACGAGCCATATCAGGAAGTTGACACCGCGAAACAGCGAGTCCATCATTTGGAACAGCACTTCGGTGTTGAACACCATGATGGCCTGTTCGTCGTTGGCATCGATGGTATGTGCTCTTCCCAGAGCCTCGCGGATACGCGGGATGATGGAAGTCATCACCACGCCTGGTCGTCCTGTGACGGCAATCATGTCCACCGTGTTACCGCGGTTATAGACCTGTTGCATCTGGGTGATAGGCAACAGCAGTTTTGAGCCGTCGCTACCCGTCATGCCTCCCGATGTGTTGTAGTCCACACCAATCACCTGGTAGTAGATGGAGTCCACGCGGATGAACTTTCCGCAGGGGTTGCCACCGCCAGGGAACAGTTCCTTGTATATCTTCTTGCCAATGACGCACACCTTGCGTTTCTGGGCGATGTCCATGTCGTTCAGAAAGCGTCCGTAGAACATCTTCGGACTGTTGAAGAACTGATATTCAGGTAGCACGCCGTTCACGTCGATAGAAGTTTTTCTGTCGGCATAATAGGCCGAACCACCATTGCCGTAGAGTATGGGCGAAATCACGTCGAGTTCTGGCACGCGCTGGCGCAGTCGCTCCGTGTCTCTGTATTCCATATTCCAGTAGCGTCCTTTGCGGAAGCCCTTGTATGCTTTCGACGTTGGCTGAGCCCATACAAGAGCTGAGTTTGTGGCAAACCCTTCAAAGTTAGAGTTCAGCAGTTCCTTCAATCCTTGTCCTCCGCCTATCAGCGATACCAGCATGAACACACCCCAGAAGATGCCGAAGCCAGTCAGCAGCGAACGACTCTTGTTGCGGGTCAGAGTGTCAAGGATTTCACGATAGTTGTCTAAGTCTATTCTCATAAGTTCTTAATCTGCTCTAAGTGCTTCAATAGGTCTGGTCTTTGCAGCCTTCAGTGCAGGAATCAGTCCCGCAATGGTGCCGGCAATAATCATCACCATGGTTGCCTCGATACAAATGTCGATGCCCACGGTAGGGTTGATGAACATGGACGCCTTAAACAGTCCGGCATCTACCTTCGTATGTCCTATTGTGGCATCCATATATTCGCAGGTGGCCACGCCCAGAACCATGCCGATATAGCCAAAGAAGGTGGTGATGATGATACTCTCGGTGATGATCAGTTTCAGGATTGCCCACGGCTTGGCGCCGATGGCCTTTCGGATGCCAAACTCGTGTGTACGTTCCTTCACGGTGATCAGCATGATGTTCGAAACGCCCACGATGCCGCTCAGCAACGTAAACAAGCCTACAATCCACAGAGCCATCCTCATGATGCCGATAGCTTTGTTCATCTGCATGTTCTGCATGTGTCTGTTCCAGAGCCAGATGGCACCTTCGTCTTCAGGGTGTACCATGTGGTTTGCATTCAGGCGCTTGCGGTATTTCTTCTCAAAAGCCTCGTTATCGTTCTCGGTGTCCAGTCCATGGAACGTAAACTCAATGTTGCCGGCATCACTACTGTTGGTGCCAAAGATACCCTTGATGGCCGTGTATGATGAGAAGATATAGGGCTGTCCGTTTTCTTGTTCCTTGTAGATGCCTACAATCTTAAACGAGAAATTTCCCAGGTTGATATTGTCACCCAGTTTGGCTTCCAACTCTTTGGCTTGCTTTTCGCTGATCACCAGCACCTTTCTCTTCTCGCGGATGTCGATGGTGTTGATGAATCGACCCTGCGTCATGTCCACTTTGTCAATGCGGATATGGTTTGGATACACGCCCATGACCTGTGGGTACAGGTACTGAGAACCATGACTCACCAGTGGGCTCACGCGATATTGAGCGCCGACCTCGTCGATAGTCTCGTTGAATTCCTTGTCGGTAGTGGCAATGTCGCGTTGCTGCAACTGAATCCAGCGTCCCTCTTTCATGCCCTGATAGGGCTTTGATGTCGATCCTCCGAAGACAACCATCGAGTTCGACAGGAAGCGGTTGGTTTGCAGCAGTTGTGCATTGATCAGTCCGTTGCCTGCACCCAACAGCACAATCAGCATGAAGATGCCCCATGCCACTGCGAAACCTGTCAGGCCGGTGCGCAGCTTGTTGCGTTGCACCGTTTGCCATATCTCATTCAATAACTCCATCCTTGATTCTAATGATTCGGTTGGTTTGTTGTGCCACGCCAGGGTCGTGCGTCACGATGACCTGCGTGATATGTTCCTCCTTGTTCAGGTTCTTCAGCAGTTCCATCACCTCTACGCTGGTCTTCGAGTCCAATGCACCCGTAGGTTCATCGGCCAGGATAATCTTTGGGTTTGTGATCAGGGCGCGTGCAATGGCCACGCGCTGCTTCTGTCCGCCCGAGAGCTCGTTGGGGTAGTGTTCAGCCCAGTCCAGCAGTCCCAGCTTCTCCAGATATTCCAGAGCCAGATGGTGGCGCTTCTTCCTGCTCACCCCCTGATAGAACAGGGGCAGCTCTACGTTCTCTACCGCCGTCTTGAAGTTGATCAGGTTGAACGACTGGAAGATAAATCCAATCATGTGGTTACGATACTCTGCGGCTTTTCTCTCCGACAGGTTCCAGATGCGTGTGCCCGCCAGTTCATAGATTCCCGAGTCGTAGTTGTCCAAAATACCTAATATATTTAATAAGGTGGACTTACCCGAGCCGCTGGCTCCCATGATGCTGACAAACTCGCCTGCTTCGATGTCGAGATTTATGCCCTTCAGCACATGCAATGGCTGTGCACCGAAATAGGTTTTGTTGATGTTCTCTAAGTGTATCATTCGATTCTTTATAATATTCGTTATAATGATATGACGTCATAACGAAGTATCGTTTTCATTTTTTTCTTAGACGCACGCAATGTCAGGTTTGTTGCATATCATACGCCTCTTTAACATCTTCTAACGTTATACCCAGCAGTTGCATCTGTCGGAACAGTTCCGGAAGTTGTTCTTTCATAAACACGTGCTTGCGCTCCTTCAGGATCTGTTTCTTCGCCCCTTTAGTCACAAAGTAGCCCAGTCCCCTTTTATTATATATAATGTTCGCACGAGCCAGTTCATCATAGGCCTTCACGGCGGTGTTGGTATTCACCTCCAGCAGTACTGCGTACTCACGCACCGATGGGATGCGGTCGTCATCCTTGTACTTATCGGCCAGTATTTCATCGCAGAGCCTATCGGCCATCTGCAAGAATATTGGTTTATCAGAATTAAATATCATACGTTCAACCATTTATTGTTAATCACCTGTATGCGGCAGAAGAGTTTAAACGAAGCCCAGTAGTGAGCGGCAATGATTAGCCAGCCACCCAGAATGGCGAAATAGAAACTGGGATTATACACAGCACGCATTATATCGATAGTTCTACCATCACTTAGTTTGTAAACCTCGCCAGTGGGTTCATAATACCATAAATTGAAGTCTATATTATCCCATCCTATCTGCGCAAACAGTATCATCAGAAGAATAACAACAGTAGCAATCGTAATACTAGTCGACAGGAACTGAAAGCGACGGAATAGCGTACCACCTATAATATAGAGGGAATGGAAGTAGAACATCCAAGTAACAGCCATCAACATTTCCTGCCACTCAGGCCCAGAAGAGAAGTATTTTCCATACAAAGGAACACCCCACACAAAAACTCTTCCTGTAATGGCATCTATCAAGACGCGCAATGCATCAGCTGCAACGATGGAGACTACTGTGATAACAGCCATCAGAATAATGGAGTGAAGCAGACTGATGATGTATTTTTCACTATTAGACACGGGCCAGAGTAAATAGGCTGAGCGTTTACGCGTGTCCTTCATCTGTGCAAACATATAGCTGGCACCAAAGAGCATAGCAAAACCAAAGAATATTATGCAGAAACCTGTTGTCTGAGTATACACAAAATGAGTATATTCTGTAACCAATTTTTCACCTTGATAGAGTTCTTCCATTTTTGAATAGCTCCAACCAGCTACACGGGTAAAGAACAGGTTAGCAACAAACATCACCAACGTGTAGATGCCAAAGATGCGAATCCACGACTTACGTGATACGAGGAAGTGGCACTTCAGTGCCTGACTAAATCTTTTTATATTGAAGTTTTCCATTTTTCTATTCGGTTTTTAGTTAAAACTTTGCTTGGGTAATACAGTTAAACAATAGTTCAAGGTTGACCTGCGTCTCAGCATCTCCCTCTTTGCGCTTAGCAACGACGGCATTACCCTGAAGCGTAGGTTCGGCATAGAGCACGTCAGCATCCATCTGCTGTGGTGTGCGATATTCAAAGACATACTTCTCTTCTATTTCCTGCATAGATGCATTCAGCAGCACGCTGCGCTGGTCGAGAATCAACACGTGGTCGAGCAACTGTTCTACATCGTGCACCTGGTGGGTAGAGATAATCACCGTACGGTCGTCTGTCATGTGCTGTGCAATAACCTTGCGGAACTGCGACTTAGAAGGAATGTCCAGCCCATTCGTAGGCTCGTCCATCAACAGATACTGCGTATTGGTAGCTATTGCAAAGGCAATGTAGGCTTTCTTGCGCTGTCCCATTGAGAGTTTTCCCAGATGCACATCCTCGGGCAATTCAAAGTCAGCCAGACAGCCCTTCAAAATCTCTTCCGAGAATTGAGGATAGAATGGCTTGTAGAGTTTCACATACTCAGAGAGGTGGATTGCAGGGAGTTCAAACTCCTCAGTAACCAAGAAGATACGGCTCAACATCTCTGCCTGTCGCTTGTAGGTGGCAATGCCATCGCAACTCACGCTACCTGCAGTGGGGCGCAACAAGCCAGAAAGCAGGTAGAGCAAGGTTGATTTACCAGTACCGTTCTTGCCAAGAAGACCATAGATACGATTTTCCTCCAGCGTCAGACTGAAGTTGTCAAATACCAGACGCTTCTGTCCGGCATACTTAAAGTTAATGTTGTTTACGCTGATCATACTTATTTTATAACTTAAAAACACTTCAGTAATAGTGTACCAGTTTAATAGTACACTGCAAAAATAGATGTTTTGATGTTACCAACCAAATATTTGGCCGATTATTTTACGTAATTAACAAAACTTTAACAAATCCACCTTATTTATTATTACTATTGACCAATGGTGATAACCTGGTCGCAGTAATTTATAACCGCGGTGCGGTGAGTCACGAAGATAACGGTGCGACGATGGTCGCTGAGAATGTTTTCAAGTACTTTTCGTTCAGTTTCTGTGTCAAGTGCGCTGGTAGCTTCGTCCAGCAGCAGGATGCTTCCCGGTCGCAGCAGTGCACGTGCAATAGCAATGCGCTGTGCTTGTCCCTCGCTCAGTCCACCGCCCAGTTCCGAGAAGTGCGTGTCTAGTCCTTGTGGTAGCTCGTTGATAAAGTCGGCACAAGCCTTGCTGAGTGCTTCCCTCATAGCCTCGTCGGTAGCCAGTGGGTTTCCCAGCTGCAGGTTGTCGCGCAGCGAACCGCTCAACATCGTGTTGCCCTGTGGCACATAGATAAAGTTGCAGCGATGCAGCGGTGACAGTGATGTGGCTTCGTGGTGGTCGCCATAGAGAAGAATCTCTCCCTGTTGAGGCTTCACCAGCGCCAGCAGCAGTCGTATCAGTGTGGTCTTTCCCGATCCAGTCTCGCCCATGATGGCCGTGCACGTTCCTGGTTTGAAGTCTGCCGAGAAGTTGTCCATCGCAGGTTGCTGTCCGTCGGCACCATAGTTGAATGTCACCTGTTCGAAACGGATGCCGCAAGGTGCCGGCAACATGATGGCCTCTCCCTGCTGCTCCTCCGGTGTTTCCTCCAGTTCCATCAGTCGTTCGGCGGCAGTGAATACGCTGACAAAGGCAGGCGCCAGTCGGGTCAGCTCGCGTGCAGGTCCCTGAATGTGGAACACCAGTTGCAGGAATGCCGTCATACCACCAAAGGTCAGCGTGCCACTCTGCATGCGCAGGGCGCCCCATAGAAACGCTATCAGGTAGCCCAGCGAGAAGCCGACGTTCAGAAACAGATGACTCGTCACCGAGAATGCCGTGCGCAGGCGTACCCATCCGCGCAGCATCGTCTGCGTGTCGCTCAGTCGGTCCAGTATCAGGTTGTCGGCCTCCATTGTCTTCACCAGCATGCGGTGCTGCATAGTCTCGGTCAGCAGGCTCTGCACCCGGCTGTCGCTGTCGCGCACCTTTCGTGAGAAGCGGCGCATCTGCGTCACGTAGAACCGGCTTATCAGGATGAATATAGGCAGTATGCCCACCGTGATGCATGCCAGCCATACATCCATTTGTAGCAAGTAGAAGAAAGCACCGATAAACATAGTAATGGTCGAGAGCACCGAAGGCATGGTCTCGGTGAGAAACTGCACCACCGTCTTCACGTCCTGTTCCAGTCGGCTGATGACGTCGCCCGTGTGCATGGCCTCACGTCCGCGCCATTCCGAGCGCAGCAGCCGTGCCAGCATGTGCTGTTGCAGTCGGTTCTGCGCTTTCACACCGAGTATGTTACGTACCCATACGCGCGAGATGCCAACGGCAAACTCGCCCAGTATGATGAGTGCCATCAGTCCCACGGCCCAGTAGAGTGCCGTTCTCTGGTCTGTATCGGTGGTGTAAACATGTGCGGCAATATCGATGGCACGCTGCATGGCCCATACCGAGAGCAGACTGAAGCCCACGCCTACCAGTCCGATGGTTGCGTTCATCGAAGCCTGAAGTCGGTTGCCCTTCAGTGCCCGCCACAGCCATCTGAATATCTCTTTCGTTGTGTAGTGGCTCTCGTTTTTATGCAGCAGCGTGAATAGTTTCATGGTTTAGATTCTGCCGTCGGCTCCCCACATCATTTTTTCGCGTAGCATCGAGAAGTAGTGCGTGCTGTTGCGCTTCACCACCTTTATCTGATAGGGCGCGCGCGAAAGGCGCAACGTAGTACCCTCTGGCAGTTTCTCTGCCTGACCGTCGATGGCCACGAGGAACGTATGACTGCGACTGCTCACGGTCAGTTCGATGGTGGCCGTGTCTGGCAGTACGATAGGGCGCACATTCAGTGAGTGGGGCGCCACAGCCGTCATGAGCATGACGCCCGTCTGTGGTACAATGATAGGACCACCGTTCGACAGTGAGTAGGCTGTAGAGCCCGTTGGCGTCGAGACAATCAGTCCGTCGGCCTGATACGTGGTGAGATATTCGCCGTTGACCGAGGCCCGTATGGAAATCATAGATGCCGTGTCGCGTTTCAGTATAGCCACATCGTTGAGCGCACAGTTATAGCCCGTCAGTCTCTCGCCGTCGGTGTGCACCTGTATCAGTGCGCGGTCTTCCACCCGGTATTCGCCAGTGAACAGCGCCTTGAAGCACGACTCCACCTCGCGTGGCGATATGTCTGCCAGAAATCCCAGTCGCCCCATGTTCACACCCAGTATAGGAATCTGCTTGTCGCGCACCCTGCTGGCCGTCTTCAGCAGTGTACCGTCACCGCCCATCGAGATGGCGAAGTCAGCCTCGAAGCTACAGCCGTTGAACGTCTGGTAGTTGCGCACATCGATCATCTCCGAACAACAAAGAAAGTCGTAGTACTCCTCGTCAATAAGTACGGTGGCGCCATATTCCTGCAAGGTGGTCAGCACCTGGCGGATGGCAGCCGACTTGGCGTGTTGGTAAACGTTGCCGAAAAGAGCGAAACGTAAAGGTTGTTGTGGCATATCTTCATTCGTTTTGTTTTTGCAAAAGTACAAAAATAATACATAAATTGTCATGAAATGCGGTTTTTTATCGAAAAAATAGGCATTATTGCGGTTTTTTTGTTAACTTTGCTCCATCAAGAAGTTGAAGTAGAAGTTATATTGAACTATAAAGATATGGCAAAAGTATATGTGTTTCTGGCCAACGGCTTTGAGGATGTCGAGGCCCTGATACCCATCGATGTGTTGCGTCGTGGCGGTGTGGAAGTAGTAACGGTGAGCACCACTGGCGAGGGCCAGGTGGTAGAGAGCTCACATCACGTGCAGTTCATTGCCGATGTGATGTTCGAGAGTTGCAATTTTTCTGATGCAGACCTGTTGCTGCTTCCTGGTGGTATGCCGGGTGCCAGCAATCTCTATGCCCATCAAGGTGTCAGAGAGGCAGTGCTCCGCCAGCACGAGGCCGGCAAGCGCTTGGCTGCCATCTGTGCAGCTCCGGGTGTAGTGTTGGGCCAGCTAGGCATCCTGAAAGGTAAGAAAGCCACGTGCTATCCCGGTTTTGAGCAGTTGCTTGAAGGCGCTACCTATACTGCCGACCTTTGTACCGTAGATGGTACCATCACCACGGGCGAGGGCCCTGCCGCCGCATTCCCCTTTGCCTACGAGCTGCTGTCGCAGCTGGTTGACCAGCAGACGGCCGACCAGATTGCCGAGGGCATGCGTTTCAAACACCTGATGCAGCGCTGATTGGTTATGGACTACATCATCATCGTAGCAGGCGGTAAAGGCTTGCGTATGGGTGGCGAGGTGCCCAAGCAGTTCCTGCCCATCGGCGGCATGCCCGTGTTGATGCGCACGCTGAAGCGCTTCCGCGACTATTCCAAGGATCTACAAATTATCCTCGTGTTGCCCAAGGCGCAGCAGGACTACTGGCGCGAGCTTTGTGCCACCTATCAGTTTGACGTGCCCTATCTGTTGGCCGACGGCGGGCAGACCCGTTTTCATTCCGTGCAGAACGGCTTGGCTCTGATTCCCGATGACGCACAGGGCGTTGTCGGTGTGCATGATGGCGTGCGTCCTTTCGTCTCGGTCGAAGTGATTCGTGCCTGCTATGAGACAGCGCGCATCCACAAGGCGGTGATTCCCGTCACCCCCGTTGTCGAAACCTTGCGACATGTGGGCGAGGGTAATGTCTATCGTGCCGACTATCGTCTGGTGCAGACACCGCAGACCTTCGATATTCAACTGCTGAAGGCTGCCAACCGTCAGCCTTATACCGAGTCTTTCACCGACGACGCCTCTGTGGTTGAGGCCTATGGCGAACAAGTGACCATGGTCGATGGCAACCGCGAGAATATCAAAATCACCACACCTTTCGACCTCAAGATAGCAGAGACGCTGCTATAACCAAGCCATGAACGGGTTTCTCGAACAAGACATCACCTACTTGCCGGGCGTTGGTCCCAATCGCAAGAAAATGCTGGGCAAAGAACTCGGCATCGAGACCTTTGGTGACTTGTTGGAGTATTATCCTTATAAATATGTGGATCGCAGCCGTGTCTATCAGGTGAGCGAACTCACTGGCGATATGCCCTTTGTGCAGGTGGTAGGTCGTATCCTTAGTTTCGAGACCTTCGAGATGGGACCGCGCAAGGAACGTGTCGTGGCCCACTTCAGCGATGGTACAGGCATCATGGACCTGGTGTGGTTCAATGGTGGCCGCTATGCCAAACAGACCTACAAGATAGGTACCGACTATCTGCTGTTTGGTCGTCCCTCGGTTTATGGCAACCGCATACAGGTGCAGCATCCCGACCTCGATGACGCCAGCAAGGTGGACACCTCGGCTATGGGCATGCAGCCCTACTACAACACCACCGAGAAAATGAAAAAGGGAGGACTCAACTCGCGGGCTGTGGAGCGACTCACCAAGACGCTCATTGAGAAGATGCCCCCGCTGCCCGAGACCATCCCCGACTTTATCATTGCACAGCATCATCTGATGAGTCGCGATGAGGCTGTGCGCAACATCCATTATCCCCAGAACAGTCGCGACCTTGAGAAAGCGCGGGTGCGCATGAAGTTCGAAGAGCTGTTCTTTGTCCAACTGAACATTCTTCGCTATGCCAGCGACCAACGTCGCAAGTATCGCGGCTATGTGTTCAATCGTATTGGCGACATCTTCAATACGTTCTATCACCAGAATCTTCCTTTCCCACTGACAGGCGCTCAGAAGCGTGTCATGCATGAGATACGGCGTGACCTGAGCAGCGGCCGACAGATGAACCGCCTGTTGCAAGGCGATGTGGGCAGTGGCAAGACACTGGTGGCCCTGATGACCATGCTCATAGCATTGGACAATGGTTTTCAGGCTTGTATCATGGCACCCACTGAGATCTTGGCCGAACAACATCTTGCCACCATCAGGGCTTTCCTGAAGGACATGCCTGTGCGGGTAGAGCTCCTGACAGGTATGGTGAAGGGCAAGCAGCGCGAAGAGGTCCTGGCAGGACTTCTCGACGGCCGAGTGCAGATTCTGGTGGGTACTCATGCTGTCATTGAGGACTCCGTGCAATTCCGCCAGTTGGGCATTGCAGTGGTCGATGAGCAGCACCGCTTTGGCGTGGCTCAGCGTGCCAAACTGTGGGCCAAGAGCGCCAACCCTCCTCACGTGCTGGTGATGACCGCTACCCCCATTCCCCGCACGCTGGCCATGACGCTCTATGGCGATCTGGATGTCAGCGTCATCGACGAACTTCCTCCAGGACGTAAGCCCATACGCACCACCCACGTCTTCGACACCCGCATGACGACCCTCTACGACGGCATCCGTCAGCAGATTCGTCAGGGGCGTCAGGTCTATATCGTGTTCCCGCTCATCGAGGAGAGCGAGAAGATTGATCTGAAAAATCTGGAACAGGGGTTCGAGGTGCTGCGCCAGGCCTTCCCCGAGTTCCGCCTGAGTCGCGTCCATGGCAAGATGAAAGCCAAGGAGAAGGAAGACGAAATGCAGAAGTTTGTCAGTGGCGAGACACAGATTCTCGTTGCCACCACCGTCATCGAGGTAGGCGTCAACGTGCCCAATGCCTCGGTTATGGTCATCCTTGATGCTCAGCGTTTCGGCCTTTCGCAACTGCATCAGCTCAGAGGCAGGGTGGGTCGTGGTGCCGATCAGTCGTATTGCATCCTCGTCACCACTTATAAACTCAGCGAGGACACCCGCAAGCGCATCGACATCATGTGCGAGACCAACGACGGCTTCCGTATTGCCGAAGCCGACTTGAAACTGCGTGGCCCCGGCGATCTGGAGGGAACCCAGCAGAGTGGCATGGCCTTCGATCTGAAGATAGCCGACATTGCCCGCGACGGACAAATCGTGCAGATGGCACGCGACACCGCACAGGCTATCATCGACGAGGATCCCACCTGTCAGTCGCCCAAGTTTCAACTGTTGTGGGATCGCCTGAAACAGTTGCGTAAAACGAATATCAACTGGGCAGCCATTTCCTAACATGCAGAAAATGAATAAACTAAAAGATGTTAAGTCTTATTAATTTGTCGTGTTTCTGTATGTTTTTCTCATTTTTATTTATTATCTTTGCATCCAGCATAGCCCAAAACAACCGTAAGCTCGATTAATTTATAGAGAATGAATAAACTTATATTTTGCACCATTTTTAGTTTCTCATTATCCGTCACAGCCGTGTTCGGACAGACCACTAAGTCACAACCCCTGACCCTCGAAGAAGCCATGAGTGAGGTGGAGGACGTGTATGAAGTGGGCGCCGACGAAGAGATAGACAACTTCGACTTCCTCTATAATGGCAAAGAATCCTTCAAATACGACGGAACGATGATAGACAACCTCATGAACGAGGCCTATAAGCACCTTGGTGCCCGCTATCGTCTTGGCAGCAAGGGCCCCAATACCTTCGACTGTTCAGGCTTCACCAGCTACGTCTATCGTCAGAACAATATGAATATCGGCAACTCTTCTCGCGACCAGTATGCGCGTAACATCCCTGTGAAGCGCAGCGAGATGCAGCCCGGCGACCTCGTGTTCTTCACCAGTCCCCGCTCGGGTCGAGGTGTGGGCCATGTGGGTATCGTCATCGATTACGATCCTGTCACACAGGTGTTCACCTTCATTCATGCCAGCACGAAAGATGGCGTGAAGGTCAGCAAATCGACCGATGGCTATTATAGCCGCCGCTTCGTAGGCGTACGCCGTGTGCAGTAGTGCACAATAAGAATATGATAAAATCGATCTTTACCACCCTTACTGTCATGGCTGCCAGCTTGCTGAGCAGCCATGCTGACACTTTAACGGTCGCTATGGTTGGCGACATCATGATGGGCACGACCCATCCTTCCGTGATGCTCCCTGCCAACGATGGTGCCAATCTCTTCAAAGACTCTAAATCCATTCTGCAACGGGCCGACTTGGCCGTGGGCAACCTCGAAGGTGTGCTCTGCGATGGTGGCACCAGCACCAAGAGCGGGGGCCCTGGCAGCTATTCCTTTCGCATGCCCACCAAGTATGCTCCCCGGCTTAGGGAGGCCGGTTTCGACTACCTGAGCATGGCCAACAACCATGCCAACGACTTCGGACTGGAGGGCATCGAATCTACCGAGCGCTGCCTCGACGAGCAGGGCATCCTCTATTCCGGCATTGCCGGGCGTAGGGAATGTGTCGTCTTGCAGCGTCATGGCCGGAAAATAGGTCTTTGTGCTTTCGGTCATAACCACTACACCGTGCGCCACATCGATTTTAACAATGTGGCCCGCATCGTTGACTCGCTGGTCAGCACGTGCGACATCGTCATCGTGTCGTTCCATGGCGGTGCCGAGGGGCGCGACAAGTGTCATCTTCCCAATGGCCCCGAATCCTTCTTGGGCGAGAATCGTGGCTCTATTCGTGAGCTGGCACACTTCTGCATTGACCATGGCGCCGACATCGTCTATGGCCACGGCCCTCATGTGATGCGTGCCATCGAGGTCTATAAGGACCGCTTCATTGCCTATAGTCTGGGCAACTTCTGCACCCCGTATAATGTAAGTCTTGTCGGCATATCCGGACAGGCCCCCTTGGTGGTGGTGGGCATCGATGAAAACGGCCGTTTCCTGCGAGGCTGCATCTATCCCATGACACAGACGCGGGGCATTGGTCCGCGCCACGATAAGACGGGCAACGTGATCAAACAGTTGCGTATGCTCAGCGAGTGCGATGTGCCTCAAAGTCAGGCAAATATCAGTCAAAAAGGATTAATTCTATACGCGAAATAGTGTAAAAATGCGCTTTTTATGTTAAAAGACCCCAAAAGATACCGTGTTTGTTTGGGAGTAAAAGAATTTTTTTTGTAACTTTGCAGCGTAACTTTTTGTACACATAACTTTACTAATCAAGAAAGAATGTTTAAGACTATAAAAAAAATAGCCCTTGTGGCATTAGCTTCCATCTCTGTGATTCCCGCTGCTGGTCAAGATCTGTTGGCCAGTCAGGCACCTATTGATCGCAAGATGAGAGCTATAGACTCTATAGCACTGCAGCGCATGCTCGACTACGAAGTTTACGAGTCGCCCGCAGCCAGCCTCTACAACGATTGGAACAACCGCTATGCCCATCAGGCAACACAGTTGCCCGACTCGTTCCGCATCAACCTGCGAGACTTCTGCATGCCAACCAACAGCCGCATCATCACCTCTAATTTCGGTGCCCGTTGGGGCCGTCAGCACAAAGGACTGGATATCAAGGTGTACATTGGCGACACCATCCGTGCTGCATTTACCGGTAAGGTGCGTATCGTACGCTATGAGCCTAAGGGCTATGGCAAATACGTGGTCATTCGCCACGCTAACGGACTGGAGACCATCTACGGTCACATGTCTAAACATCTGGTTGCCGAGAACCAAGAGGTGCGCGCTGGCGATCCTATCGGTTTGGGCGGCAACACCGGTCGCAGCACTGGTTCACACCTGCACTTCGAGACCCGTCTTTGTGGTGTAGCCCTGAACCCAGCGCTGATGTTCGACTTCCGCAATCAGGACGTCACAGGCGATACCTACCTCTTCCGCAAGAGCACCTACAATGCCGAGTCGGCTCAGGCCACTCGTCTGCGTGGCACCGGTGGTGAGTATCGTGGTGGCGATGGTCTCGAGGAGAACATGAACAATGCGACGGCCAGCAAGCGCCAGAACCGTGAGGTGCAGTCGGCTCGCTATCACAAAGTGGCAAAGGGCGAGACCCTTTCGGCCATTGCTCGCAAGCATCGCACCTCGGTGAATGCCATCTGCAAGCTGAACCGCATCAGCACCAAGGTGCGCTTGATGCCCGGACAGATTTTGAAATACTAATCAGTTATCATCCATCCAATATGAAAGAGCAAGCATTTCGAGGCTTGCTCTTTTTTTATTACTATCTTTTGTGGTATCTTTAGCATCCCTTTTGAAGGCCAAGAGTGGCAGTTCTAAGGTATAGAACGGTCGGTTCTAAAGTCTAAAACCAAAACAATTGTTTCTATTCCAGCCCCTGGAACGCCTGTTTCTAGCCCCTGGACTGACCGCGTCCAGCCCCTAGAAATGACCTTTCCAGGGGCTGGATGCGGAGTAAAACTTACCGAATTGCATCGCAAAAGCAAAGGTATTGCATCGCAAAAGCAAAGGTATTGCATCGCAAAACCTACACTATTGCAATGCAAAACCTACACAATGGCACCACAATATCTTTCTCATTAAGGATGTTTATCATAACAGTGAGATAAAAGTGCCCAGTAAGCACCATACCCCCTCCCTCGGGAGGGTTGGGGGTCTCTTATACATTTTTGAGGAAAGTGGTGCAAAACATGTTATTTTGTGTCGAATTATTAATCAATAATCATTTTGACTTATTTTGACTTATTATTTTTATAACGCTTTGAAATATAGAATTTTAGGATATCTTTTTGGGGGCTTTTGACTTATTTTGACTTATTAATAATTGTGTTTTTATGATAGAATAATCTAATGTTTTTTCTATATTTGCAGCGCTAACAAATATAATTTTCAATGGTAAAGAATATTTTTCTTTTGTTTTTTACTTGTTGTCTGGTTTCCCTGGATTCTTTTGGACAGGTAGATTTATTAATGGAAAATCCAGATATTAACAAGGATGAAGTGACTTATTGCGATGCTGGTAGTAAAGGTCCATCCCGACTTTGGGATTTCAGTCATGTTAAGACACGCCATGTATACAGCTGTCGTGACTTCTTAGAGACAGACACCTCCTTTGTGCGTATGGAAAAGGGAAAGGTGAGTACATTCCACCAGAGTGAGGATTCTTTGTTCTTGTTGCGGGAAGAGACTCCGCTATACCATATAGACTATATGACCCCTAAATTTGTTTCAAAAGTCCCTTCTGAATATGGCGAGAAGTATGTTTCAAACTTTTATGGTGAAGGACAATACTGCGGACGGCACTATATGAAGCGCTTTGGAACAGTTTCCATGGAAGTTGATGGTTATGGGAAGCTGATTCTGGCTAAAGGAGACACCTTGGAGAATGTCCTCCGAATATACACCATAACCACAACAGCTATACGTCAGAATGTGGATTCATGTGCAAATGATGAGGATAGCGGACAACAGGAGATATCCGAAAGTTACAGATGGTATGTAGAAGGTGAGCAAAATCCAGTATATGAGATTCATTCTACGACGTATTATGCTGATGCCAGCCCTTATGCCTTTAGTCAAGTTGCATACAGGAACTATGAGAAGGCATCAAATGATGAAGATGAAAAAGAAGAAGAAAATCCTCGTGATTCAGACAATTCATACCCCAACTATACAGTGACCAATAATAATGGTTATTTAATTATTGGTTTCGAACTTGGCCAATCCGCCAATGCCCATTTCATAATAGCAGACCTAATGGGAGTTATGCATAAAAGCGAATCTTATACCCTATATGCAGGAACCCAAGAGGTGTTAATTGATTGTTCTTCCCTTCGAAAAGGACAATACATTCTCTATATAAACCTAAACGGAAGAATCTATAGCCAAAAGATAAACATAAAATGAAACGTATATATTTATTGCTGTCAATTGTATTTGTTATGTCTCACTTGTGGGGACAAAACCGTATTCCAGGAGATATTCCCTCTCCTAATGCTTCTGATCTTGGCCGATTTGGAACAGTTCCAGTTTCTTATTATACAGGTAGGCCCAACATATCAATACCATTGTATGAGCTGAAAGTAAGGGATGTGACTCTGCCTATCACCATGCAATACGAGCCTTCGGGCGTGTTGCTTAATAGTTTGCCTGGATGGACGGGCTATAATTGGACACTGAATGCTACGGGGGTGATAACTCGGCAAGTCCAGGGACGTTATGACGAGTATGTTTATCCGAAGGGTAGTCTAGCTTATCCTGTATCAAACTATTTTCATACATACGGTCGCCTCAAGGACATATTGGAAAAAGAAGGGAAAGATGAGTATCATAGGAATCTAAGAGACTCTATTTTTCGGGGGTATTCAGATTTCGCTCCAGATATTTTCTATTTTAATTTCCTTGGCATATCAGGCCGTTTCTTTCTCGGCAGTGATGGACAGTGGAATGTTTCCTGCGACCGGAATATTGAGGTGATATTTGATGTGGAAGATCAGGACAATTATGCACGACCGTTTATAGATAAATATCCTAGTAGCAACTTGCAAACGTATCAACCAGAAACGATAAAAGGATTTGTATTGCGGGATGAAAATGGAACCGAATACCATTTTGGTGGTGATAGTTCCTATATAGAATATAATGTCCCTTTCTTTCATATGAGTTCCAAGGAGGATTTCATCCCCTGGACAGCTAATAGTTGGTATCTCAAGAAGATAGTAGACCGTATGGGAAATGAACTGTTCTCCTTCAGCTATGAAAGAGGAAAGTTTATAGCACAGTTCTTTTACTCAGCTAGATGTTTTACCTATTCTTCAAATGCAAAGCTCGGAGCACCTTGGCTATTTGGCTCAATAAACGACTCCCAGTCTTCATTTTACTCCCAGTTTGAAAGTAGTGGCGATCTCATATCTCCCATATATTTAAAGTCCATAAAAGCAATGGATGGAAGAACTGTGCGCTTTGTTTCTTCCTTTTTATCAGATGATTATATGGACTCTTTATATATTCCTGTATATAGTGTCCTTCATAGTTATATGACTAAGTGGCAACAAGAATATAATAACATAAATAATTTAAACCTGCCTTTCTATTATTTGCAGACTGAAGATGGTGGTATAAAGATGTATCAGTATCGTGGTTATGAGGTAGAAAACTATAATAACCCATTACTGAGGACACGCCTAAAGCAATTGGATGCCGTGAGCATCTCGCTTGGTTCCGGCGATACAGGAGGCCATCTCGTCTATCGTTTTGACTATGATTTCAATAGTCGTATGCATCTGAATGGCATTAAGATTATGGATGACAGGTATTTTTATGATAGCGCAAATGCGCTTTATGGCGAATACAGATTCTTGTATGATAATTACGACAAACTACCAGCAGACTTTCTTACTAAAGCGGTAGATCACTGGGGGTATTATCGTGGAGTGGCATATAAACTTCCAACCAATGATGAAGAATTCGAGAATTTCTATAATCAGCGTACTCCGTCTGCAATATATACAAGATACGGAAGCATGACAGACATCATCTACCCGACAGGGGGGCATACTAAGCTTGAGTATGAACAGAACGATTACATGAAGTACATGTCAGACAATCGGCAGGAGACTGTTACCCTGTCCACACCAGAGATGGCAGGTGGATTGAGAATTAAAAGGATTACGGAATATGAGGATTCGACAGATGTACATATATTACAGCAGCGAACTTTCAGCTATAATGATCCCTCTACGGGAAAATCAAGTGGCGAGTTGTTTGCCAAACCAAAATACTATTGGCCAAATATGGTGTTGAGACAATCGGCAAGTGACAATCCCAGTACTACACTAACCGAATTCCGTACGACTTCCATTGTACCGCTATCTAATTCCTTCGGTCCCAGTCTTGGCTATAGTTGTGTAACGGAAACATTTGGGGATGGCACAAAGCATGTGTACAGATACTCAAATATCTCGGCAGCACACGACTTGCTTCCGGACCCTGTATCGCCTCACAATACTGCAAGCATTTATGACGAGTATAGCGAACGAGGTTTTTACAGAGGTCATCTGCTTTCTGAGGAAATATATGATGGATCAAACAAATTATGCAAGAAGACCGATTATAAATATCGTTCGGACAAAATAGAGAATAGATATGTGCTTACGTCAAATATTGGTTGGCAGACTTTTGGTAATTCTACCGCATTTAACTTCTATTATGGTGGCATCTATAAACTGTTCTACCCGAAATATGATGTTATAAGGGAGATTACAACGACATACGATGGAGACTCGCCTCTGGTAGAAACGCATGAGTACAGTCGAAGTGATTGGACTCTTAATGTGCAGCATGGTGTAAAGACCTCCAAAGTGGATATCAGGCGGACGATTGGTGAAGAAGTGAAACGTAAAAACGATACACATTATATAGATTATCTGTATGCATATAATAGTACCGATTCATTGACTAAGGAGCTATCTAGTAAACAGTTTTTTCTAGCACCGATAGGAATAAGAATATTTAGGAATGGCGGTATTATGTATAAACGACAAACTGTATTTGACAGATTTAACGGTAAAGAAAAACAGATTCTGCCTAAATATGAATTGGAATACAAAGACGTGTTCAATCCAGATACAATAGTCTCGTATCTCGCATATACACCTACTGGTATGTTACAGCAGTATCAGGAGACGGGGAAACCAGTCGTGACATTGTCTTGGATTGCCAATGACAGTTGGCTGCTAGCCAAGGCAGTGGGCAATCCTTCGAAAAACCCCTCTGTGGATGACCAAAGACAGTTTGACAAGGACTATCTGCTGCAATACTTCAAGAACTATCGGACCACAACCAATCAGCACGTTACTTCCTATACCTATAGCAGTTCTGGCCTCATGACCTCAGAGACCGACCCTAATGGCTTTACATTATTATATGACTACGACAGATTGGGTCGCCTGATAGGCATAAAGGACGGTAATGGCCTTCAGTTGAAACGTTTTGAGTATAACTATAGGAAATGAAAGCAATGAAACATAGAATAGTAACAGTTATGGCCTTCTTAATGATTTCGAAGATCATTATGGGGCAGGTGTATGATAACAACTTCGTGAAGACAATCATTTCCTTGGATTCTGCTGATTCAAGGCAAGTGACAGGAGTCCAGTTCTATGACGGTTTGGGGCGTCCTTCCCAAAAAGCATCTAATGGCTTGGGAACAACAGGAAATTATGTTTATGAACTTCAAGAATACGATGTTCTAGGTCGTGAAAATAAACTCTGGCTGCCGAGTGTTGGAGGACAGGGAATGAATTATCTCCCAGATTTTACTAATGCTTCATATAATACTTATAATGATGGTTACGGCTATTCCCAAACAGAGTATGACCCGTTAGGACGTGTCACAGCCATTACGAGGGCTGGTACCGACATGTGGACAACAAATCACTACGCAAAGAAGTCGTATTCCACCAATTCTGCTTCCGATGTTATCCGCTATACGTTACTGTCCTCTTCTCCGTGGTTGGCTAAGAATGGCCATTATGAAAGTGGCAGCCTTACTGTTGAGACGAGTGAGGATGAGGATGGAAAACGAGTTCAGATATTCAAGGATCTCTATGGCAATGTAGTTCTGGAACGTCGGGATGGAACCAATGATACCTATTATGTATATGATAGAAAACGCTGTCTCAGACGTGTGTTGCCCCCCATGTATCAGGAAACCAATGACTTTGATGCTTACTGCTATCTGTATGAGTATGATGCCAAGGATCGTTGCATTAAGAAAAAGTTGCCAGGCTGTGATATGATACAATATTGGTACGATCGTTGTGACCGTGTGGCCTATATGCAGGACGGTGTACTAAAGGGACTTGGACGGTATAGGTTTTATCTCTATGACTATTTCGGGCGTATGGTTGTTCAAGGGCTTTGTACACAGATACCCCAGTCGGGCGTTTATAACACGAATACGCGACTAATTGGTAACTCCGTGGAGGAAATAGGCTATACTATTCCAATGAGAAACGACATGGGAACGATTACCATTGAGAAGGTTGACTATTATGACGACTATACCTTTCTTGGAGAACATGACGGCTTTCCGCATGGGAATTTCATTTCGGATCTAAAGCGGCTGGATTATGCCAAGGCCAGAGGCCTTTTGACAGGCCATGCTACTATGACGTCTGAAAACGATATGCTTTTTTCTGCTATTTACTATGATGACAGAGGGCGTGTCATAGAGCGTCGTCGCATGCTGCTCAATGGAGCTATTGAGGAAACGAAGACCAAATATACATTTACGGATAAACCACTGCGTGTTATTCAAAGAGTAACAAGAAATGGAATAGCTAATCGACTGCAATATAATTATGAGTATTACCCAATAGGTGACAGGCTGAAGCAGGTGTCGTTGACCTATAACAATAATGAGCCTATAGTTATCTCTTCATATCAGTATGATGAATTGGGAAATGTATCCCAATTGACTCATGGCCAGAATGCTTTGGTAATCAACTATGCTTATAACATCCGTGGTGCCTTGACAGATATTAGTGGTAATGCCTTTGATATGAAATTGTATTATACGGAAGGTGAGGGTCCCCATTGTTATAATGGCAATATTAGTAGGATGCAATGTGGCTCAAGTTATTATGACTATACCTATGATGGTCTAAACAGAATGGTAGGAGCAAGCTATGGAGAAAATACAAAAGCGGACAAATCACGCAATTATTCTGTTTCAGTTTCCTATGACAAGAATGGCAACATAAATATGTTGAATAGAAAAGGTTTATTCGTAAAAAAGAAAAAGAACAGTTTTCTTGAACCTTGTTATGCTCCGGTTGATGAACTTTACTTTACTTATGATGGCAACCAACTCCGTAGTGTAGCTGACTCTATTGATGTATCGTCATACAAAGGTTCTGTGCATTTTATGGATAGTAATGATAGCCCGATAGAGTACGAATATGACGAAAACGGTAATATGACAAAAGATTTAAACAAGAATATTTTGTCGATAACGTATAATTCATTAAATTTGCCCCAGAAAGTGTTGTTTAGAGATAAACAATACAGCAAGTACGTATATAACAGCGATGGTGAAAAGATGAAGGCCATATACTTTACTCCATTCCCTCGCGAGGTGGTTAATCCGGTTCCTGATGACACGGTGATAGCTCGCCCGCCAATTCACGGCGGACGCGTGAATGCAAAGAGGCGTGTGGAAATCTTTCCATCTACCCCGTCACCCGAGATGGGCACTCATGACTCCATTGTGTATTGCGGCAACTTCATCTATTCCAACCAGCGGCTTGAGCAGGTGTTGTTTGATGGTGGCTATATGACGTTGGACTCATTGGGTCTTCCCCATTATCATTTCTACCAGCACGACCATCTGGGCAGTGTTCGTGCCGTTGTAGATGAGAATGGCAAGACAGAACATCTTGATGAATACTATCCTTTCGGTGCGACTTACGTCCAGGAATCGGCTCCTAATAATCGCCGCTATAAGTACAATGGGAAGGAGCTGGATCGCATGCATGGGCTGAACCTGTTGGATTATGGCGCCCGCTGGTACGACCCTCTTCTTGGCCGTTTCACGACCATGGACCCACTCTGTGAGAAGTACTTCAGCATCAGTCCCTATGCTTATTGTGCGAATAATCCGGTGAATTATGTGGATCCGGATGGAAGGAAAATAAAAATACGTAAAAGTAATCAAAAACAAGTACTAGGTTATATTAATAAAATAGCTCAAGGAAACTTTTCTGTTGATAAAAAGGGATATTTATATCTATCAAAACCTTCAAGTACAAAAGGATTTTCATCTACATATACAAAATCGTTGGGAAGGGCTATTAAAAATAATAAAAATACGATTTATATTTTTATAGATGATTATTATTTAGATGAGAAAGGTCAAAGGAAGAATATTTCTCGGAAAGGGGAAGGGGCTACAAAGGAATACGCAAATGGTGATATTTCTGTAGTTATATCTGGAGAATCATATAATAATCTAGTAGACAAAGACGGAGAACCAATATCAGATGGTCCTGAATATATTTTGGCTCACGAAATAGCAGGACATGCAGAACCAAGATTAAATAAAGCGGAGAATGAAGATGTTGTTAATGCCGTAGAAGTAGAGAATGCAATAAGAAGAGAAACTAACGAAAAAGAAAGAAAGAAGGACCCAAATCATGTGCAATAGTTTATTGACGATAATATATATGACCAGTTTATTGGGATGCTGGCAAGTGGGAGAAGTCTCGTCCTATTATATTGAAAAAGATGGAGATTATAAAATTGTTAGTAGAGAGGTCGCTAATGTACCACCAACGGTATCTTTCTTTTATGATGGAAAAGGTATCGTGAGATACTGTGACGGACATCAGGTGACTTTCGACTGGCAAGAACTATCTGATAGTACAATCAGTGTGGGATTTGGTTCTAGTGAAACAGATAGTCGTTTTGTCAAGGTTGCTAATAAAGATAAGTCTTTGATGCTAAGTGAGTGCAAAGAAGACAACATGATGAAATGTTACGAATTGAATGCATCAAACTATATCATTAACGAGTGCGATGATGTCGTAAAGGTAAAGTTCTCCAAACAGGAAGAGCTCTTTTTGGAAGAAAAGAATCCCTTTCCCCATCTTAAATGTTATGTGGCAAAAGGTTATGTGAGGGATAATAATCTTTATGTTGATGGACAGGAATGCCTAGAAATTCAAAACGGACAGCCACGAACTCAGTCTGTATTATTCATTAAGAGCTCACGGCGCCAGCGGACTATTCCATGTTTCCTGATAACATACGACGAACAAGGAAAAGTTTTATATGCCCACTTAATCGATTATATTAAACGACGTTAGTGAATTAAAAGAGAAGCCACAATAAAAGCATTATGAATAAACTGTTGTTATTTTGCATGTCCTTATTTGCCTATTTAGGTGTATATGGCAATGACTCCATTCTTGTTGATAGAGTATGGACTGAAAGACGAACTGTATTTTACAATAAAGAAGAAATGGATTCCATAGGAGAAGGTCCTATAATAGAGAATTCAGGGATTGCGTGTGGCTATGCAGGATGTACGAAAATAGAATTCTTAAGAAATCATCGATTTAGAAAGATATATCCTTATGGAAAAGTTTGTCCTGGTAGATGGATGATTAAAGGTGATGTGTTGACAATTATATATGATAAAAAGGAGAGAAGAGGGAAGAAAAGATACCGGTTTAAGATTAAGTATAGAGAAAAAGAAGAATGCCCCACTCTCTATTTGTTTGAGATTAAACATATCGCTTGTTATATTTTCTGTGATTACCATAATGTTATTAGAAGAGGGGCGGTTTTACCAGAAAGAGTAGACGAAGATGAAAATAAAGAATAATATGATGTTATATGCTAATCCGCTAATCGAGATGGGTATTTACGACTCGCTTGTGTATTGCGGTAACTTCATCTATTCCAACCAGAGCCTTGAGCAGGTGTTGTTTGATGGCGTCTATATGACGTTGGACTCATTGGGTCTTCCCCATTATCATTTCTACCAGCACGACCATCTGGGCAGTGTCCGTGCAGTTGTTGATGAGAATGGCAAGACGGAACATCTTGATGAATACTATCCTTTCGGTGCGACTTACGTCCAGGAATCGGCTCCTAATAATCGCCGCTATAAGTACAATGGAAAGGAGCTGGACCGTATGCATGGGCTGAACCTGTTGGATTATGGCGCCCGCTGGTACGACCCTCTTCTTGGCCGTTTCACGACCATGGACCCACTCTGTGAGAAGTACTTCAGCATCAGTCCCTATGCTTATTGTGCGAATAATCCGGTGAATTATGTGGATCCAGATGGAAGAAAAGTGTATGGCGATTCTATTTCGCAAGAGAATATTAGAAACACGCTAACAGATGAAGAATCAAAGTATGTAGAGTTTAATGCGGATGGACTACTTGATTATGACTTGTTAAGTCAATATAGTGGAACATCTGCTAACATGGAAGCACTTAAGCTGTTGGCAAAGAGTGATGTTGTTTACTCATTTGAATCTAGGGCGTATGATAGTGAAGGTAAACCCTTTGTAGAAACAGATAACAACTTTTATCGTGGTGTTACAGAAATGCCTAATGCAGAAACACATCATAGTACTGACGGGAAAGTACATATTATCACAAGTTCTACGCTTTCAAAAGAACAACAAGCAATTACTCTTTCCCATGAGGGATATGGACACGGAGTAATCTATGAAAGGACAAGGAGTCCGTATGCGGCATCTCATCATTACAAAAACAAGCGAGGTGAGTCATATATGTTTAATGGAATTGAATATTATGATTTAATAAGATATGATTCAAATGAGATGTTGTCAAATCAAATTGGCAAAGCCGTAAGTGAAACCAAACGTAATATTCGACATAAAAAGGGTAAAAGATGAAAAGAAAGATAGCATTCATATTTTGTTTGTGTTTTTGTATTAATACATATGCACAAAATCAACAAGATACAATTCTAATCTCTGAATTCAGTATCGAAATTGGTCTTCCTGGCGAATATGTGAAAAAAGTATATACGTATGAGGAAGGTGTTTTTTATGACTATATCATAATGAAGGATTCGAGTGTTGTTACTATTCATGTAGGAACCATGGTTTCTTTGCCTTTAATAGAAAAGTCAATTGTGATTTCTAGTTGTTTGATAGGTAATATGTTTAAAGATGAAACAGGGAAAAATGTGGAAAATGATGTGGAGTATTATTGTCGCGAATTGAATATTTTCCCGTATCATTTAAATATCTCATATGACAAAGTAAGTTCGCGATTGAAAAATAAATATGATCAAATGATTAACAATATAAAAGTTTTTAAAAACCCAATCGAACGACAACCATCAAAATAACTGGAATAAGTTTAAAGTGTCCCCAATGACTATTTTCGACTTTTTTACGCCTTACCATTATAGACTAGAATCGCATGAATAAACGACTTTTCCTTCAGTTGTTGCATCTGTTGATGGTGTCAGTGTTGACAGCACAGACATCGTCTGAGAACTATGTCCATATTCGGAAGTACCTTTCTTCGGACAGCAGTCAGTGGTATCTGACGCTGGACTGTGGTGAGGTGTCTATGTCGGGCAGCACGAGTGCTTCGTCCTACTATTTCGACCTGAAGGACTATCAAGGAAATGTGCGCATGGCTGTGAGGTCGGATACTTCCTCACCATTCGTGACAGATTACTATCCTTATGGTGGCATTAAAAGAGGATAAATCAAATGAAAACAGTATTTAATATTCATAATGCATTTAAACAAAGTCAGTTAGAAATTTCTTCTAATACATCTTACGATTTGTTATATGAATATCTTGTGCCATATAAAAAAGACATGCTTCCAGAAGATGTATTTTTTGAGGTCGCAACTGGGAAGAAGTCTTATGACCTTATACGGCTTTTTCAAAGTGGAGAATTTTTTTTCTCACAAAGATTTATTGATGTGTTAGCACATTATGTGGATATGTCGGATAAATGCTATCCCATTAAAATTAAGGGTATAGAAGAGCAGTATTATGTGATATACAATATAGAAGAATCCTCCTATTTGAATAAAGAAAAATCCATGTTTGATGAAGAACCACCTTTCTATTGTAAAAATAACATCAGAAATCCATTGTTTGCCATTAGCAATACAAGGCATTTTGTTGTAACAGATAAACTGAAAAATGAAATAATTAATAACAAATTAACAAATATTGAATTCACGGAATCCTTTCTTTGTACTAGAGAAGAATATAAAGAATGGAGGAAATCTCACTAAATAGAAAGGGTGAGGCAATCATAGAAGAAGGGACTGGCTCCTTATGATAGTTGCCAGTCCCTTGTCATGACCAACATATATAGGACCCTATAATAAATAAATATGAAATTGACAAAGGCAAAATTAGAAAAAATATTGACTCCTTCGTTGGAAAGTATGGGTTATATACACTTTAAGGATACAATATCTGGATTTCAAGGTTTATTCGTTAAGAAAGTATATCCAGATTTATTTCTGACTTTGGGGTTGACCATATCACGATATTATGAAGACTCTTTCACAGGCAGTTTTTATTTATCTAAAACAACTCGTATTGGAAGTGTATGGGGAGATATTCCTGAGAAATGCTATGAAAGAGTTGGCTTCTTACTGACTGAAGATGAATTGAAGAATTACAGAGATGGAGACTCTTGCATAAAGGATATCTGGTGGAGAGGGCTAGTTGCCGCTTCTGTTGATGATTTTTTATTTTGTGTCAAGCAATGCGAACCGAGAATATGTAACGATATGATATTAAGGAAACAAATTGAAGAAAGTATAGAAATTAAAAAACTACATGATTATTCCGTAAAAGTTGTGGAGATTGTTGATAATTTACCTAAGAGCGAAAAATACGAATTCCTTCCACAAAAAGAAATAGACGATATTCCTATAAAATGGTTTATGGCTGCGGAAGAGGTTTTATATTCTACTGATGCCATTCTTAATAAGAATACAGTAAAGGATTTAGCATCAGACTCCTTTATTAGGTATAAAATGAGATGATTGTGTCAAGTTCCTTGATATATTACATCTATCCGACTCCTCGGTCTAAACTCTCCAAAGGTCAGAAAACAGCAGAAAAGCATGTAAAAACAGGAAATCAGATCCCAACGCTTGATAATCCTTACTGTAAAAGAAGAAGGAGAATCCAAGGAATCTAAATACTTCTGGCATATCTCTATATCATTTTATAGTGACAGAGCAAAGATAGGAATTATTTTCGATACCAACAGCTTTTTTGCCAAAAAAATTGTTTCTGGTGATTTTTCGTTATCTTTGCACCGCATACGTGCAGAACAGATGATGATACTATATACTGTGGAGTAAGGCTTCAGAAGCCAAATATGAAAGAGCAGAATGTCTCCCTCCCTTGGGAGGGTCGGGGTGGGGTTTTATGCACTTTATTCCCCTAATTGATACGATTTATCAAAATTAATTGTATCTTTGCAGGCACGAACTATTATATCTGTTTTAAAATGAATAACATGATGATGAACAAAAAATTATTGATGCTGACTGTCGGTTTGCTGTTCCTGTGCACCATGGCGGTTGTTATCGTGAGCAGTAGGTCGGAAGCTAAAAATGAAGAAAACGTTGTTTCAGAAGAACTGATCCGCACGAGTCAGAGCTGGGATGGCGTGGCATTGCCCGACTACTTGAAGGGACGCCCCGAACTGGTGGCCATGAAATATGTGTTTCCTGCCGGTAAGAAGTTGGGCTGGCACCATCACCCCGTGATGAACTATGGCATTCTGGTGCAGGGCGAACTGACCATCATCGGACTGGATGGCACAGAGAAGACGGTGCACGAGGGCGAGCCCGTCGTGGAAATGGTGAACACCATACATCATGGAGAGAACCGTGGCTCAAAGCCTGTTATCCTCTATATGTTCTACCTTTCGCAGAAAGACATGCCTTTGGCTGTTCAACACCCAGAGATTCCATTGCAATAAGCAGTCGCCCCATTGACTGTGGGTGGCAACAGAAAAACACAAGCTCCGACCCGGATGACTGCCAGGTCGGAGCTTGCTGTTATGAGTAGTCTGCAACTTCTACCACACCTGACCGAGCATCATCAACGGACCACAGGTGGTGGTGGGGAAAGCGTAGATATAGTGGGCGAACTGTTCGCGCGTCATCTTGTTGAAGATGACCAGTGAGAGCACGTCGATCCAGGCACCAGCATCCGAACCAATGGCAGCAGCGCCCACCAACAGGTCGCTCTGCTTGTCGAAGATGAAAGCCATCTTGGCATCAGCCTCGTTGTGGGTGTTGAAGAGGAAAGCCTGTCCGTAGGGCATATCCACGACGCGGTACTGGTCGTTGTGGCGTGCCTCGTCGAGGCCTACACCCACCTGAGCGATGCGCGGGAAGGTGAACACCAGGTTGGGCACGACGGGGTAGCAGATAGGATCTGTGGTCTTGCCTAAGAGCACATCGGCAATATACTGACTCTCGAAGAAGGCCGTGGGCGTGAGCTTGGGAATGCGCTTGTCGATGGCATCGCCCGTGGCAAAGATGTTCTTGACCGAGGTGCGCAGATGGTCATCCACCTTGATGCCTCGTGGACTGGCCTCGATGCCGAGGGCCTCCAGTCCCAGGTTCTCGATGTTTACGGGGCGACCGGTGGCCTGCAGCACATAGTCCACCTCCACCTCGAAGCCTTGGCGCGTCTTCACCAGCAGACCTGTGCCCGTCTTCTCGATGGCGCACACGTCCTCGCAATATTTGAACTGCGCACCTTTCTTCTCCATGCGAGCCACCACTTCATCAACGTAAGCCTTTGGATAGGCCTTCAGCGCATGGTCGCCATGATCAATGACGGTCACCTGACGTCCCAGGTCAACAGCCATCGAAGCGAACTCCATCGAGATGATGCCTGCACCGATGAATGCGATGCGGGCAGGCATGTGCTCGATGCTGAGCATCTCGCGACTGCCGTGGATATACTCTTTGCCGGGGATATCGAGCTTGTCGTCGCGCTGACCAGTGCCGAGCACGATATAGTCTGCCGTGTATTCCTTGTCCTCGACCATCACGGTGTGAGCATCTTTCAGTTTGCCGTGACCCTGGATGCAGGTGCATCCGCTCTGCTCCATGATGGCTTTGGTCATGGGCTTATAGGCCTCGATGTAGGGCATCTTGTACTGCATCAGTTTCTCCCAGTTCACCTCGGGCACCTTGTCGAACACACCCAGTTGCTGATAGTTCTCCATGGCCGTAGTGAGCTCGAACGGACCGTCGAGTAGGATCTTAGCGTTGCAGCCATAGTTAGTGCAGGTTCCCATCCATAGGTCGCGCTCGATGGCGGCAACGCGCTTGCCAGCCTTTGCCAGAACACGTGCCGCAAGGTCACAGCCGTGACCACAGCCTACAAAGATTACCTCAAAATCATAGTTTGCCATAATGTTAGTAATTTAATTATTGATAAATGATTGTTGTTAACTAGAATTTTTCTCGACTGCAAATATAATGAAAATCATTGGAACGACATTTTTCGATCGAGATTTTTTTAAAAAAGAGTAAGTTTTTGGACTTTATTTTACCTTTTTTTGCTTTAAAAGCGCGAAAAATGCAGTTTTAACAAAAAAAATAAACCTATTTTAAGATTTATTCTTATCTTTGCAAAAAATCTATAAATACAAATCTGATGAATACAGTTAGACAGTGGATGATTGCCGCCATCCTGATAATCTGCGGCACAATAGATATACAAGCAGAGACTCTGCGTGGTACCGTGAAAGACGCTATTACCGGGGAAACGCTGATTGGCGCTACCGTGAAAATTGTGGAGTTGGCGAATGCGGTCGCAGTGACTGACGTGGATGGTAACTATACTATTCAGGTGAAGCAAGGCGGCCGCTATACCATTGAGACAAACTATATTGGCTATGAACCCAGTGTCATGAAAGAAATTCTGATTTCTGGAGCCAAGGAGGTGGTGCTCGACATAGCGCTGCGTGAGAACAGTACCGAACTAAAAGAAGTATTGGTTCGCCCGCGCGTGAATAAAGAAGCCACAGTGAACCCTGCTGTACTGACAGGTGGTGTGATGCTCTCGATGGAAGAGGCCAGCCGTTTTGCCGGCGGAGCCAACGACCCTGCCCGTTTGGTGATGGCATTTGCTGGGGTGTCGGGTGAATCTGACGGTAGTGGTCTGTCTGTTCACGGCAATGCCCCCGAGCGTATGCAGTACCGCATCGAAGGTGTCGAGGTATTTACTCCCAATCACTATAACGATATGTGGAATGCGGGCTATGGTCTCGTGAGTGGACTTAACTCTAACGTCATCGGCAACTCGGACTTCTTTACTTCCACTTTCAATGCTAACTACTCGAATGCCCTGAGCGGTGTGTTTGATGTGAAGATGCGTCCCGGCAATAATTCCAAGCATGAGAACATCTTGCAGATAGGTAGCGTATTCGAAGAACTGACACTGGAAGGACCGCTCTCGAAAAAGAGTAATGCCAGTTATATCGTGAACTACCGTTACGGATTCACCTCGTTGGCAGACCAACTCGGTCTTCTTGATACCGAAGGTGATCACCTTGTCTTTCAGGACTTCTCTTGGAAGTTAAATCTGCCCACTAAGCATGCTGGAACCTTCTCGGTGTTCGGTCTGGCCCTGTTCGACAAGACACACACCGACCGTATCGCCCTTGAGGATGTGCACTCGGCCTACGATGCCTCGAACAACGATGGCAACATGACACAGATACTGGCCGGCGTCTCGCACAAGATTCACCTGGGCAACAAGTGGTCATGGCGCACGACGGCAGCCTACAATATGCAGCATATCAGCATGGACATTCTCTACTACGGACTTGAACGTGATCCCATTTCGGGGTTGCTCAAGACACCGCTGACCTACGAGGAGCCTGAGAAGCAATATCTCTTCAGCAAGCAGAAGCAGAACGAGGATCGTCTGTTGCTGAACACCGAGCTGTCGAAGCAGGTGACGGGCAAGTGGCTCACACAGTTTGGTGCCGAATACTCGCATCGCTTCTTCGACCTGCACTATGGCAGCGTGGATCAACTCTTTGCCGACCTCTCGACTATGAAGACCTATACAGACATGAAGGACAACACGGGCCTTGTCAGTGCCTTCTGGCAGAACCTCCTCACGCTGAGTGATAACTTCAGTCTGTCACTGGGTGCTGCTGCCAATTATTTCCTGCTCTCTAAAGACTTTTCTCTCGAGCCGCGCGCCAGCATGAAATGGCTGCCCTATGACGGGGGAAGTATCTCGCTGGGCTATGGGTTGCACTCCATGGTGGAGAAACTTGATGCTTATTTCTATCGTGATGCTGCCGGACAACTGGTCAACAAAGACCTCGGACTGACCAAAGCCCACCATCTGATGTTTACTTATGCTCACAAGTTTAGCGACAACCTCAACTTGCGCATGAACATGTTCTATCAGTATGGCTTTGACACCCCCGTGGGCACGAATGGCAGCACCTACTGCGTGACCAACCGTCTGTTTGCCTACACCGATGAGGCGCTCACAAATAAGGGCAACACCCGCAACTATGGTGGCGACATCACCCTGGAGCACTATATGAGTCACGGCTTCTTTGGTCAGACCAACTTCTCGATTTATAAGTCGCAATATCGTGGTGAGGATAAGGTGTGGCGTAATCAGTTCTACGACCGCGGCTTCATGTTCAAGATTTTGGGCGGTAAGGAGTGGATACTGGGCAAGAACGTGCTCAACGTCAGTGCCAAGTATTCGATTCAGGGTGGTTTGCGCTATACACCTATCGACGTGGAAAAGATGCGTGCCAATGTCGCTATGGGCATCATCGACGACAACCCCATCTATAAGGATGATGAAGCATATACAAAGCGTTTCGACCCCACAAGCATTGTCGATTTGACTGTGAGCTACAAGATAAACAAGAAGAAGGTGAGCCATACCATTGCCTTTGAGGGATTGAACATCCTCAATGCCAAAGCCCCGCTATCTCAGCGCTTCGACTTAGGCACCGGTGACGTGCGCACCGAGAAGAGCGGCATCTCTCTGCCCAACATCTTCTATCGACTGGATTTCTAAGACACGGGAATTTTTGCATTATCCCGATGGTGACGAGTGGGTGCTCAAAACATTCGAGCGATAGAACATCATGCCAAACAAACCAATGAATACCGAGTTGCTTGACCGCGCTATTGTGTTTGCGGTGCGGGCGCATGCCGGGACAGAACGCCGCGGCAAAGGGTTCCCCTACATTGTTCACCCGATGGAGGCCATGGAGATTGTGGCCACGATGACACCCGATCAAGAGCTGTTGGCAGCTGCCGTTCTTCACGATACGGTGGAAGATACCGATGTGACCATCGAACAGATACGTCGTGAATTTGGCGAGCGCGTGGCTGCGTTGGTGGCTGCCGATACCGATATTCCTGTCAAAGGCATGAAGAGAGAAGACAGTTGGCACGCCCGTAAGCAAGCAGCTATCGACAGGTTGGCACACGCTTCGTTAGATGCAAAGATGGTGGCTCTTGGCGATAAACTTTCGAATATGCGCGCCATCGCACGCGACTATGCCGTACAGGGCGATCGCCTGTGGCAGCTCTTCCGCACGGCCGACCCAAAGGAACATGCCTGGCACTATCGTGGGCTGGCCGATGCGCTGCGCGAGTTGCAAGCCACACCGCCCTTTAAAGAATTTGAGCAACTGATAAAACAAGTCTTTGGATGAAAAAACAGCTTCTATATCTTTTATATATGGTGACCCTGACGCTACCAATAGTGGCTGATGCTCAGGATGAAACCATCGTGTTTACACCGCAGTGGACGGCGCAAGCACAGTTTGCTGGCTATTACGTGGCAGAGGCAAAGGGCTTCTATCGTCAGGCTGGTGTCAACGTGCGCATTGAGCATCCCACCTCTACGCAGCCTGCCATGAGCCGCTTGCGCAAGAATGTGTGTCAGGCCACTACGCTGCAACTGTGTCAGGCACTGGAGATCGTCGATGCAGGGACGCCTCTTGTGAACATCTTGCAGACCTCGATGAACAATGCAATGGTTATCGTCTCGGCACGCCACCGCAACCCACTCAAGCACAAAGGCGCACGTGTTGGCATCTGGAGCGTAGGCTTCGGTCAGTTGGCCATCTGTATGAGTAAGAGGGACCATCTGAACTATGAGTGGATACGCTTTGCCCAAAACATCAACCTCTTTGTGGCAGGTGCCCTTGATGCTATGCTGGCTATGAGTTATAACGAGTATTATCAGCTGGTGCAGGCCGGTGTGGAGATGAATGATGAGAGTGTTTACCGCTTCTGTGACCACGGCTATAACGTGCAGGAAGACGGTCTCTACATGACGCGTGAGTTCTACGAGGAACATCCCGCCATTGCGAAGAAGTTTGCAGAAGCCAGCAGAAAAGGGTGGGAGTGGGCTGCCCGTCATCCGCAAGAGACGCTCGATATCGTGATGCGGTATGTGGAAAAGGATCGCATAGCAACCAACCGTGTGATGCAGGAGCTGATGCTCAAGGAGGTGTTGCGCCTCCAGATAGACCGTGAGTCGAAGCGACGCGAGTTCCGCCTGCGTCCCGACATGGTGCGCTTGGCCAGTAAGATGATGCAGGAAAATCGCATGCTGCGTCGTGAGGTGACATATAAAGAGTTGATAAGTGAAAACTGAATCGTGGCATGGAAAAAATCATTGGATATATTCGTCGTAAGCTCTCTGTCAGGGTTAGTCTGTGGGTGGTGATGTTTGCCGCCCTGATCTTCATCACGGCATTGGGCTTCCTGTTCTATCAGTCGCGCGAGGCCATCCGTCAGGAGGCGATTAATCGTGCCACGCAGATTCTTGACAAGACTTCCATACGCGTGGAGAGCATCATGAACCGTGTGGAGGTCGCCTCGAAGATGACAGAATGGTTGGTGCAGCGTCATCCCGACAAAGCCGACTCGATGTTTGTGTACAGTCGTGCGATGTTGCTGAACAATCCCGACTTCTACAACTGTTCTATTGCTTTTGAGCCCGATTACTTCGAGGACTATGGACGTTACTTCTCGGCATACTCGCGGCGAAGCGGTACGAATCAGAATGACGGCATACGCACCTCACAGGGTGGCAGTGACAACTATCAGTATTTCTACATGGACTGGTATCTGATGGCCAAGCTCTTTAAGCATGGCTGCTGGACAGAGCCTTATGTCGATGTTGACATGTCCACCAATACCGGCGAGATGGTGTCCAGCTATTGTCATCCCATCATGGATGGAAATGCCAATGTGATCGGTGTTATCAATACGAGCCTGTCGTTGAGGTGGCTCTCACAGACCATCTCGGCTGTGAAACCATACCCCAACTCTTATAGTATCATGATTGGACGAGGCGGTACCTACTTTGTTCATCCCGACAGTACAAAGATTACTCGTCAGACCATTTTCACAAAGACCCTGCAGGAGCCCGATACGGCTCTGGCGGCCCTCGGACATGCTATGCAGCGCGGTGAGGAGGGCATGAAGCAGATGAAGATTGATGGCAAAGACTGCTTCGTGTTCTATGAACCATTGGCAGACACAGGGTGGAGCATGGCTATTGTGTGTCCCGAGAGCGACATCTTTGGGGGGTTCAACCGAGTGCGCCATGCCGTGATGGGAATTGTGGTGGTTGGTCTGTTGCTCATGCTTTATATCTTTATTCATGTGATCACTCGCGAACTTAGTCCGCTGCGCCGATTGGCTTACGAAGCAGAGAATATCGCTTCGGGGCAGTTTGATAACCAGTTGCCCGACTTCCAGCGTACCGATGAGATAGGACAACTGACCCAGTCGTTTGCTGGGATGCAGAAGTCACTGGTGAAGTATATCGACGAATTGAAGAATACCACGGCGCAGAAGACATCTATTGAACGCGACCTTCACATAGCCAGTGCTATACAGATGGGCATGTTGCCCAAGAACTTTCCTACCAAGGACGATCGCGACGATGTGCAGATCTATGCCTCGCTGACCCCGGCGAAGGATGTGGGTGGCGATCTGTTCGACTTCTATATCCGCGATGAGAAACTGTTCTTCTGTATTGGTGACGTGTCGGGTAAGGGTATTCCTGCCTCGCTCGTGATGGCTGTCACACGCTCTATCTTCCGTACGGTCTCGGCTCGCGAGTCAATGCCCGATCGCATCGTGACGAATATGAACGAGATCATTGCAGACATGAACGAAACCAACATGTTTGTAACCATCTTTGTCGGTGTGCTCGACCTGCCCACGGGACGCATGCGCTATTGTAATGCCGGTCACGATGCACCGCTGTTGGCCGGTGCAGGCTTGGGTGTGCTTACGTGTGATGCAAACATTCCTATCGGTGTGATGTCCGACTGGAAATACTCTCTTCAGGAGACCCAAATCTTCACGGGGACCACCATCTTCCTGTTTACCGACGGACTGACCGAGGCCGAGAATGCCAATCACGATCTGTTCCGCATGGAACGCGTCAACAAGGTTGCCGCTGAGGCTTTGGCCCATCAGCAGCACGAGCCGAAGCAGTTGATAGACATGATGACCAATGCCGTCCATCAGTTTGTGGATAAAGCCGAGCAGAGCGATGACCTGACAATGATGGCGATACAATACACCAAGCTGGAGAGAGACGTGGGATTCAGTAAGCGCATCGTCTTGCCCAATGACATACAGGAGGTTTCAAAGCTGACAGCCTTTGTCGATGAGGTCTGCGAGGTGGTGGGCTTCAGCCCCGCCGTGACGATGCAAATGAACCTGGCATTGGAAGAGGCCGTGGTCAATGTGATGAACTATGCCTATCCGGAAGGAACGCATGGCGATGTCACTATTGAAGCTAAGACAAACGATGTGCGCCTGAAGTTCACCATCATAGACAGCGGCACTCCCTTCGATCCTACAGCCATGGAGGATGTGGACATCCATCAGGATGCAGAAGACCGCCCTATAGGTGGACTGGGCATCCATCTGGTGCGTCAAATCATGGACTCGGTGAACTACGAGCGCGTGGACAATCTCAATGTGCTGACGCTGAGAAAGAAACTGAGAAAAAATAATTAAAAGTATAAAAACAATGAAGACAACAATTCAAAAACAAGATGGTAATCTGATTGCCATTCTGGAGGGACGCCTCGATACTGCGGCTTCCCAAGAGGCGGAGAAGGCCATGCAGCCACTTTACGACTGCGATGGACTGGACGTCGTAATAGATTGCACGGATATGGAATATATCTCATCGAGCGGTCTGCGTATATTCCTTGGAATATTGAAGAATGCGAAGGCAAAGGGGAGCCATGTATATATCAAAGGCATCTCTGACGATATTCGTGCTGTCTTCGCCATGACTGGCTTTATCAATCTGTTTGAGTTTAAGTAAATCATCACGCAATGGGGAAAAAAGTGACATTGGATTCGCATGGCGAGGCGTTGATGCAGCAGTATCGTGAGCTGCGTCCCTCGCTGGAACTGTTGGCAAAAGAGGCCTACGACCTTTTGAGTAGTGCGCTTCGTGAGCAGGGCATCTATGTCACTGCCATTGAATACAGGGTGAAGGCGGAGGACTCGCTGGCTGGTAAACTGGAACTGAAAGGGGCGAAGTATGAGAGTATTGATGATATCACAGACCTTGTTGGCATGCGCGTCATTACTTTCTATACTGATGAGGTTGATAAGGTGGCTGCCATAGCCAAGAGTCTCTTTGACATAGATTGGAAGGAGAGCGTTGACAAACGCAAACTGCACCAGCTGGATTCTTTTGGCTATAACTCGCTGCACTATATCTGCAGAATGAAGAGTGGCGGACCTCGTTTCGAACTGCAGATGCGCACGGGATTGCAGCATGTGTGGTCGACCATTGAACACGACATTCGTTATAAGGGTGATGTGAAGATACCCCGTGAGTACGCCCGGCAGTTCAGTCGTCTGGCTGGCATGCTCGAACTCATTGACGATGAGTTCAGTCGTCTTCGTATGGTGCTTACCGACTATAGACGTCAGATCCGTTCATTGGTAAAGGACGGACAGCTTGACGAGGTTCCTTTGTCGGTTGACTCGTTTCGCAGTTACCTCGATCTGGTTCCCTTTGACAGGTTGAACAAACGCATTGCTGCTGTTAATCAGGCAGAGATTTATCCTGTCTCTTTGATGCCTTTCCTACCGGTACTTGAGTCTTTCGGGCTTGTAACTCTTGGTGATGTGCAACGTTTTATTGAGGAAAACTCTGATGAGGCCTATCAGTTGGCTCTTTCACAACTGGCTGTTACCGACTTGGATATTCTCTCCTCGAGTGCAGCCTTGCAGTATCTCTGTCTGGTTCATGTGTTGAAGCACGATGGTGGTCGTGAAGGTTTGAAGGCTATTTTTGATACCATCAATGGCGAGAGTAATGCAAATGCTGTGTTGGCAGATATGATGTTGGAACAGGCTCAGACGCTGCCGTTTATGCAGAGAATTGGAAGTTAAAGAAGAGATATGGAAACGCTTGTGTTTTGGGGCTTCAGCCTTGACGCTTGGGTTACCATTGTCACATCTTTATTGTAAACATAGTGTACCCATTATGAAAAGAATTATTACTGCTTTGCTGATGATGGCAAGCACAATGGGCTTGAGCGCCCAAGAAGGAATATGGTCGGGAGAACTCGACATTCAAGGCATGAAACTTCCATTGGTGTTTAACTTCGACGCCGATGGCTGCACGCTGGACTCACCCTCGCAGGGAGTGAAAGGCATCAAGGCGGAGAAAAGCTATACGCCTGAAGGCAAGCTTAAGGTTGTGATTCCTATGATAGGTGCTGCCTATGAGGGCGTGATGGTGATGAATGTCATTTCAGGTACCTATATGCAGAACGGCATCTCGCTACCGCTCACCCTGAAGCCTGGCGCTCCCAAGGTGAACCGTCCGCAGACGCCCGTGGGGCCCTTCCCCTATAAGACGGAGGAGGTGACATTCAGAAATGGTGACTATACTTTCCATGGAACTTTGTCTTTGCCTGAGAGCTATGGTGAGCAGACACCGGTTGTGTTGTTGGTAACGGGTAGCGGACAGCAGGATCGCGACGAGACACTCCTTGATCACAAGCCCTTTGCCGTGATTGCCGATGCCCTGGCTCGCCAAGGCATAGCCTCGCTGCGCTATGATGACCGAGGCTTTAACGACCCCTCTGTGGCTTTCTTTAACTTTACTACTCACAACTTCAAACAAGACGCTGCTGCGGGTGTTGACTTCCTGCATAGTCGTTTCAAGAAGGTAGGTGTGATAGGTCATAGCGAAGGAGGTACCATCGCTCTGATGTTGGCGGCCGAAGGCAAGGCAGACTTTGTGGTTTCTTTGGCTGGCATGGCTGTTTCCGGTAAGGAAACGCTGTTGTGGCAGAATCGTGTGTCGCTGGAGTCAATGGGTATTCCGCAGAGCGAGTTGGAGCAATACATGGAAGTTGTAACCCGAGTGTTTGACAAAGCCGTGGAGGGTAGGTTGAATACAGCTGATATTGCCTTCGTTCCAGAGTCTATCCAGCCTGTTGTCCAGCAAGCCATGCAACAATTGTCTTCGCCCTATATGCAGCACATTCTGACCGTGGATGTTCGTTCCTTGCTCTCCAGCATTAAGTGTCCTGTGTTGGCACTGAACGGCAAGAAAGACCAACAGGTGCAGTGTCAGGCCAATCTCGAGGCGATAGACAAAGGTCTTGTAAACAGCAAGCACCAAGTAGTGGCTTTGGAAAACCTTAACCACCTGTTCCAACATTGCCAGACCGGTTCCATCATAGAGTATCAACAAATAGAGGAAACCTTCGCCCCCGAGGCATTGCAACAAATCATCACATGGCTAAAAGCCCTTTGATGGTATTGTAGAGTCAGAGCATTAATATAGCAAACGTATTACTGTTCTTGCGTGATTTTTATTTAGTAGCAAAGATATAGATGCACGCTGCTGCTATGACAATAAAGAACGCGAATAGGATGGTGGCAATGATGCCTCCTAGGATGCGTAGCTTAGAGTGACCAGAGAATTGTCTCAGTGATACGAATACCATCAGTATGGCAATCATTGAGAATATGTTCAGATGTAATAATGTGCCTATGATGGAATAAATACTATAGACGTTCGAGGTATATACCAGCGTGATGATGAACTCGGGATATCTTAGGTCGGGTATGCGTGGAGCATGCATGAAGAACAGGTACAACGGCAGTGAAACGAGAATGAGAAACGAGAACGAGAAGACTGCAGGATTCTGTTTGTTTATGTTCTGCAGAATATTGGTGAACTTCGTTGCCTGTCTTTCTATGGAATCCTCTTTCATGTTGTCTCCTACCGAGATTTCCACCTTGGCTGACTCGCGCTCGTCAATGCCCCAACTGATACCATTGTCGAGGAGAAACGAGAAGGCGGTGATGAGGAAGAACATCTTGAAAGGTGGGAAGTATGCCGACTGCATGCCGTGCAGATAGTCGTGAATCATATAGCCGGGACGCAGCATCAAGTCACGAATAGTACGAAACATGCCTCTGTTTCCCACGCCCCAGACATCGAGAAAGAGCAAGAAGGCTTTCTTGAATGAGAAGCGCCCAATGACAGCCGACTGTCCGCAGCGAGGACAATAGTTACCTTGGTATCTCGTGCCGCACGACCCGCATTCTTGATACTCTTCTGATAGTGGTGCCACCTGGTGGGGGCGCTTCTGCCACATGCGGAAAGCTCTCAGCATGGCCTTTCGCTTCTTCTTGTTAGAAAAGAATTCCCGTAGTTTCATGTTGCAAAGCTATAGAAAAAAATCCAAATGGCCTAAAAATAGTTTGTAAACCTTAACTTTTGCAGATGAAAAGCTTAACTATTAACGTGCGAAAGCTTAACTGTTGATGCCCGTCTAAAGTCTGAAATGAGCAATTCTAGACTCTGAAACGACTCATTCTAGAGTCTAGAAGTTGCACTTCTAAAGTCTAGAAATAGCACTTTCAGAGTCTAAAACCAAAGCAATAGTCTCACTTTCAGCCCCTGGAAACCGCACTTTCAGCCCCTGAAACAACCACTTCTAGGGCCTAGAACCACCCATTCCAGGGGCTGGATGAGAACCAAAACCTAAACTATTGCAGCGCAATAGCAAAAGAATAGCGGCACTATTCGGTGTGAATAGCGCCGCTATACGATATGAATTCAAGCCCCAAACGGTGAGAGTTTCTTCTTCACCTGTCCTGTGACACAATCTAATTTGTTTTAGGACCAAAAACCTATTATTTCAAAACGAACTTTTTGCCGTCCTTGATGTATAGCCCTTTAGCAGGAACAGCATTCAGACGACGACCTTGGAGGTCGAAAAGTGGGGTTCCCTTTTGTTTCCCTGACGGCGACTGTATGCTTGTTGGCAACTCGCTAAGGGGAAGAACAGTACCAGCATATACTTCCTTATACCTTGCAACCTCAGACCGAGGTAAGAAAAAAAACGAGTCAACCAATAGGAAGACCCGTTTTTTTGAAATATCAGTTAATATTCTGTGCCACTTTTATCGCAGACCCATGCGTGCCTCAACCACATTAACGACATAGTCGCCCAGTTTCTCGCACTCGTTGATGAGGTCGATGTAGATGGTACCCTCAGCATAGGTGTAAGCGTGGTTGTTGACATCGATGATGTTCTGCGCCTTCAGCTGATTGCGATAGTTGTTGATCTCGTTCTCGATGTTGAACGTGCGGTTCACATCGTAGGACTCCTTGCGACCGCTCATCAGTTGGTTCATCTGCGTCAGCGCCTGATCGGTGAGCCCCATCATCTGATGCAAGTGATTGTACTGGTTCTCGATGAAGTGGTCTTTCTTGTCGCTGAACTTGCGGTTGATGGTGCGAGCCATGTTGAAGCATGAGTCGCCGATAGACTCCAGCTCGCTGACCTCGCGAAGCATGGCGCGAATCTTTGCCTTGGTCTCGTCAGAGAGGTGGGCGTCGCTGACACTCTCCAGGTACTTGGCAATCTCGAGTTCCATGTTGTCGGAGATGCTCTCGTATTTCTCGATGCGCGTAAAGAGCTTGTTGAACTCGCTCTCGTTGTCTTTCTTGTTCTTGTTGGTTGTGCTCGACGACATGTTGAGCAGGTCTTGCACCATGCTGAACATGCGCTGCATGCGCTGGCCAAAGGCCCGAATCTCTTTCTGTGCTTCGAGCACGGAGAGCTCGGGAGTCTTCATGAAACCAGCGGTAATGAAGTGCAGGCGGAAGTCCTCTTCCTCGTCCACTTTCTTAGGCTTGATGACCCAGCAAACGAACTTCTCAATTTGCGGGATGAACCAAATGAGGATGCTGGCATTGATGATGTTGAAGCCCGAGTGGAAAGCAGCCAGTGTGAAGGTGAGCTTCTTGTCGGTTGACATGTTGGCCATGTCCTGATGCAAGGCATTGGTGCCAACATAATCTACAGCCCAGACAATGCCATCAACGAACCAATAGAACACGGTGAGTATCCAGATGACGCCAAACACGTTGAAGAACATGTGTGCCAAGGCAGCACGACGCGCTTGTGTGTTGGCCGAGAGAGCTGCCAGGTTCGAAGTGATGGTGGTGCCGATATTCTCGCCAAGCACCAGGGCAATACCCATGTAGATAGGCATGGCGCCACTGCCACAGAGCAACATGGTGATGGCCATGACGGCTGCTGACGACTGCACGCAGAAGGTCAGCACACCACCTAAGAGCAAGAATACCAAGATGGTGAGGTAGGAATCGGTGGGGAATGACTCGAAGAATTTCAGCACGTCGGGGTTGTGCCCCAAGTCCATGGCCTGACCTGTGAGACGCAGCGTGGTGAGCCCCAAGAGTAATAAGCCCAAGCCAAAGAGGAAGTCGCCGACGTAGCGGTGCTTCTTCATGTAGATCATGATGATGCCCAGGAAAAAGCCGATGTAGCTGACAATGCTGATATCGAACGAGGATCCCAGTGCCATAATCCATGCGGTGAATGTAGTGCCGATGTTTGCACCCATGATAACTGAGATGGCTTGCGCCAGTGTTAGAAGACCAGCATTAACAAACGATACAGTCATCACTGTGGTGGCTGTTGATGACTGTACGGAGGCGGTGACAATAGAACCTGTAAGCAGGCCTGTAAAGCGATTGGAAGTCATAGCTCCCAGTGCGTGACGCAACTGAGGGCCAGCCATCTTCTGCAAGGCTTCACTCATGGACTTCATACCAAACATGAGAAGTGCCAGTGAGCCGAGCATAGTGAATAGTGTAACCATAAACGTAGAAATTCTTTTTTTGATTATGAATTTGGCGACAAATTTAATAAATAAATTTTAATTATGCTGTAATATGATTATTTTTTTGTAATTTTGAAGCGTATTTTTCGCTGCAAATCAAAACGAGAAAGTTATGGAGAAAAAGATTAAAGTGTTCTGTAAGAATATAGGTAAGATGCTGGAAGTGCCAATGGGGTGCAACCTGCAGGATATCTTTAAAAAGTCGGAGCTGAAGATGGAGTATGGCCCTGTGTGTGCACGTGTTAATAATAAAATAGAAGGTATCCACTTCCGGGTGTATAAACCCAAGGAGGTGGAGTTCTTGGATATGTACTCGCAGACGGCTCTACGCACCTATACGCGTACCTTGTTTTTTGTATTATGCAAGGCCTGTCACGACCTTTACAACCCGTGTAGGGTGAGCATAGACATACCCGTGTCGAATGGTTACTATGTGGATCTGGACCTGGGGCGCCCTGTCACGGTTGAGGATGCCGGCAAGATACGCCGTCGCATGCAGGAGATTGTGGATGCAGGCTATCCTATTCACCGCCATGAGACCAGCACCGAGGAGGCCATCCGACTGTTTTCAGAGTTGGGCTCCGTTTCGAAAGTGAAACTGCTGAAGAGCCGTGGTGAGCTCTTTACAACCCTGTATGATATTGACGGCTACTACGATTACTACTACGGTTCGCTGCTCACCACGACAGCTAACCTTTATCTCTTTGGCGTAGAGAAATACTACGACGGTCTGTTGCTGCGCATACCGCAGCCCCAGCATCCCAGCGAACTGGGTGAACTGGTGATGCAAGATAAGATGTTTGGCATCTTCAAGGAGAGTCATCGTTGGCAGCAACTGATGGGGATGAGAACCGTGGGCGACTTGAACGAGGCTATCCAGAATGGTTATGGAAACCTGCTGATTCAGGTGGGCGAGGCTCTGCAGGAAAAGAAGATAGCGCGGATAGCAGACGATATTGCCAACAGGAAAGGTGTGCGACTGGTCTTGATTGCCGGACCGTCGTCGAGCGGCAAGACCACGACGTGCAAACGACTGTCGGTGCAGTTGATTACGAACGGCATCAAACCAGTGCCGCTGTCGCTGGACGACTACTTCCTGGACCGCGAGAAGACTCCGAGAGACGAGACTGGCGACTATGACTTCGAAAACCTTCACGCACTGAATCTGCCTTTGCTGAATGAGCAGATGAATGCGCTCTTCAGAGGAGAAGAGGTGGAACTGCCACGCTATGACTTTCCAACAGGCAAGAGTGTGAAGAGTGGACGCAAACTTCGGTTGGAAGAAGATCAGGTGCTGGTGATGGAAGGTATTCATGCTCTCAACCCAGAACTGACTGAAGACGTGCCACAGGAACAGATTTATCGAGTGTATGCTTCGGCACTGACCACACTGCTGCTGGACAGCCATAACTACATAGCCACCACTGATAACCGACTGTTGCGTCGCATCGTGCGCGATTATAAGTACAGAGGTGTCTCGGCACAGGAGACGATCCGTCGATGGCCGTCAGTGCGCAGGGGCGAGAATAAATGGATATTCCCATTCCAGGAACATGCTGATCAAATGTTTAACTCGGCCATGCTCTTCGAGCTGGCAGTCATCAAAAGCCAGGCAGAACCGCTGCTGGAACAGGTGCCCGAGAACAGTCGGGAATACTCGGAGGCCTACAGGTTGCGTCAGTTGCTGAAATATATTAAGCCCATACCAGAGGATCAGATTCCGCCAACATCGCTATTGCGCGAGTTCTTGGGTGGCTCGTCTTTTGAATATTGATGACTAAAACATTTTTTAACTAGAAATTAGTTCTCTGCAAAGGACGGATTATAGAAAGAATTTGTTATCTTTGCAGAGAATTTTTTAATATCCATAAAGCACTTTTTCGAAGACATTATGATACAGACAGTTGTAAAGCGCGACGGAAGAATCGTCGGGTTTAACGAGCAGAAAATCATTGCAGCCATCCGCAAGGCTATGATGACAACCGACAAGGGTGAGGATGATAAACTGCTAAATCAGATAACAGATCATGTGGCTCAGCGCGGCGAGACACAGATGACGGTGGAGCAAATCCAGGATATGGTGGAGCTGGAGCTGATGAAGTCAAGTCGTAAGGACGTGGCTCAGAAGTATATAGCCTATCGTAACCAGCGCTCTATTGCCCGCAAAGCAAAGACACGCGATGTGTTCCTCGACATTGTGAACATTAAAAATAATGATATCACGCGCGAGAACGCTAACATGAATGCTGATACGCCTGCCGGCATGATGATGAAGTTTGCTTCGGAGACCACCAAACCCTTTGTCGATGACTATCTGTTGTCGGCAGAGAGCCGTGATGCTGTGGCACACAACTATCTGCATATCCACGACAAAGACTATTATCCCACCAAGTCGTTCACTTGTGTTCAGCATCCTTTGAATCATATCTTGAACTGCGGGTTCATTGCGGGTCATGGCGCATCGCGCCCAGCCAAGCGTATTGAGACGGCTTCGGTGCTGGCATGTATCTCGCTGGAGTGTGCTCAGAACGAGATGCATGGCGGACAGGCAATCCCTGCTTTCGACTTCTATCTGGCTCCTTTCGTCCGACTGTCGTATATTGAAGAACTGAAATATCTGGAGGACTTGAATGGTGAAGACTACTCTTCTCTCTATCATGAGCCGCTGATCGATTATGTGAAGCAACCTCTGGACGGCATGAAGGGGCTGGATCGCGTGCGCCAACATGCCATCAACAAGACTGTGGGACGTGTGCATCAGGCTATGGAAGCCTTTATCCACAATATGAATACCATCCACTCGCGTGGTGGAAACCAGGTGGTGTTCTCGTCGATTAACTATGGCACAGACACATCGGCAGAAGGACGATGCGTGATGCGTGAACTGTTGCTTTCGACCTACGAGGGTGTCGGCGGTGGCGAGACGGCCATCTTCCCCATTCAGATATGGAAGAAGAAACGGGGAGTGAACTATCTGCCAGAGGATCGTAACTTTGATCTTTACCAGCTGGCATGTAAGGTGACAGCCCGTCGTTTCTTTCCTAACTTCTTGAATCTTGATGCTACGTTTAACCAGTCAGAGGAGTGGCATGCTGACGATCCTGAGCGCTATCTGCATGAGGTGGCAACAATGGGATGCCGTACTCGTGTGTTTGAGAATCGTTTCGGACCAAAGACCAGTGTGGGAAGAGGCAATATCTCGTTCTCGACAATGAACATTGTGCGACTGGCTTTGGAATGTCGCGACATTGAAGACAAAGAGCAACGTATCGGACAGTTCTTTGCAAAGCTTGATGATCTGTTGGAAATCACGGCTAAGCAACTGGATGACCGCTTCCAGTTCCAGAAGACGGCTTTCACCCGACAGTTCCCCTTGCTGATGAAGAGCCTGTGGATTGGTGCTGACAAACTGGGACCAAATGAAACAGTGGAGAGCGTCATCAACCAAGGAACGCTGGGTATAGGTTTTATCGGACTGGCAGAGTGTCTGGTGGCCTTGATCGGAAAACATCATGGCGAGAGTGAAGAAGCACAGGAACTGGGTCTGAAGATTGTGACCTATATGCGTGACCGTGTCAACGGATTCTGCGATCAATATCATCACAACTATTCTGTCTTGGCAACACCTGCAGAAGGGCTTGCAGGACGCTTTACAAAGAAAGACCGTCGCGATTTCGGCAGTATTCCTGGTGTTACAGACCGTGATTACTATACTAATTCAAACCATGTGCCTGTGTACTACAAGTGCTCGGCACGTCATAAGGCAGAGGTGGAGGCTCCCTATCATGACCTGACCCGTGGTGGACACATCTTCTATGTGGAGATTGATGGTGACGCTACGCACAACCCACAGGTGATTATGAGCGTGGTTGACATGATGGACCGTCTGAATATGGGTTATGGTTCGGTGAACCACAACAGAAACCGCTGTATGGATTGCGGCTATGAGAACGCGCAGAACAATCTGAAGGTCTGTCCGAAGTGTGGTTCAACAAATATCGACCGCCTGCAGCGTATCACAGGCTATCTGGTGGGAACAACCGACAGATGGAACAGCGGTAAGCTGGCAGAGCTCAATGACCGTGTGACACATATAGATGATGGTGAACAGAAACTGTTTTCATGATTAGCGTATTAAGGATTATAGAAGATACAATGGTGGATGGTCCGGGGTTCCGGACCTCCATTTATTGTGCTGGATGCAGGCATCAATGTGCTGGTTGCCATAACCCACAGTCATGGGATTTCGAGGGGGGACAGGCCATGACTACAGATGAGATTATGAGTGTCATTGAGGATGACCCCTATGCCAATGTGACCTTTTCAGGCGGTGACCCGATGTATCAACCCGAGGGCTTTGCTGAGTTGGCACAGGCTATCAAGACACGTACAGACAAGGATATATGGTGCTATACGGGTTTTACATACGAATCGCTGGTGAGCAATCCGCGCCAGAAAGCACTCTTGGAAAAGATTGATGTGCTGGTGGATGGACCATTTGTGAAGTCACAACGCGACGAAACACTTCACTTTCGCGGCTCTCGCAACCAACGTCTGATAGACGTGCCAGCCTCGCTGCGCGAAGGTAAAGTGTGTCTTTATAAAGAATAAGTGACGGGCTATTCTATTTTCTTAGGGGTTTTGTTGCGCACCTTGAAGCGATCGAACCCTTCTCCGTAAACGCCAATAACGGCACTTTGTGAAACAAAAGCATTGGGGTCTATCTCGTTGATGATGCGGAAGATGACATCGCTCTGGCGGCGCTTGGCCAGCACGAAGAGCATCTTGACCTCTTTGCCAGAATAAAAACCGTGGGCATCAACAACGGTACAGCCTCGATGAGGCTCGCGGTTGATGCGCTTGCCAATCTCTTCATACTTGTCGCTGATGATGAAGAACTGAACGGACCGACGCATGGAGTTCACTACCTGGTCTATACAGAAAGACGTGACGTAGAGCACAACATATCCATAGATTACGCGCTCGATATCTCCTAAAACGAAGTAGCTGCTGGAGATGATGATGACATCACAAATCAAGATGACGCGTCCCAGTGAGATATCACGATATTTGTTGATGATAGCTGCAATGATGTCGGTACCGCCGGTAGAACCGTTGGCAGCCAAACCTAAGCCTACGCCACTGCCACAGAAGACAGCACCGATGATAGCTGCCATGAATGGTTGGTCACTGAGCAAATGAACCGTAATGTATTGGGACATGATGGTCAGCGAGGTGGTCAACACTGTGACAGCAAAGATGGTCTTTAGGCAGAACTTCAGTCCCAGAATTCGCAGGGCAAAGAGCAACAAAACGGCATTGATGAAAAAGTAGCTCACGTTAATGGGAATGCCTGTGGCCCAAAACAAAATAGATGACACACCCGCAATACCACCCGTGGTGATGTTGTTGGGCAAGAGAAATACGGTCCATCCAATGCTGTAGCTAATCATGGCGATAGCCAAGAGTGTGTAATCACGTATTTCGGTCCAGATGTTAACTTTAGAAAAACTCATGTTTTGTTGCTGTTGTGTAAATCAAATGCAAAGGTACAAATATTTACTAATTATATGCCTATAAAGGTGAAATTATTTTTATTAAAGTCTGTAATTCATAATTATTTCTTAATTTTGCAGTCGAAATTGAGAAATTAGCGAATGAAGAAACTTTTTATTGAGACTTACGGCTGCCAGATGAATGTGGCAGACTCGGAAGTGGTGGCATCGGTCATGAAGATGGCAGGCTATGAGAACTGCGAGAGTATTGATGAGGCTGATGCGGTATTCTTAAACACCTGTTCGGTGCGTGATAATGCCGAACAGAAAATTTATCACAGGTTAGAAGCGCTGAATGCTGTGAAGCGTAAGCGTAGTTTGGTGGTTGGTGTGCTGGGATGCATGGCAGAACGTGTGAAAGACGATTTGCTCCAGAATCACGGCGCCGACCTCGTGGCTGGTCCTGATGCCTATCTGTCGTTGCCGGATTTGGTGGCTCAGGCGGAGTTGGGACATAAGGCTATCAACATAGAACTATCTACTACCGAGACTTATCGCGATGTGGTGCCTCAGCGTATTGGTTTAGGACATAAGATCGGTGGTTTCGTAAGTATCATGCGTGGTTGTAATAACTTCTGCCATTACTGCATCGTTCCTTATACTCGTGGTCGTGAGCGCAGTCGTGACGTGGAGAGTATCTTGCGTGAAGTGCGTGACTTGCGCGACCGCGGTTTTAAAGAGGTGACGCTACTTGGTCAGAATGTCAACAGCTATAACTTTGAAGGTATGGGCTTCCCCAAGCTGCTCAAGGCCGTGGCAGAAGAAGCACCAGAGTTGCGTATCCGCTTCACGACCTCGCATCCGAAGGATATGAGCGATGAGACGCTGCAGGTGATTGCTGATATGCCCAATGTGTGCAAGCATATCCATCTGCCGGTACAGAGCGGTAGTGACCGTATCTTGAAGTTGATGAATCGTAAATATACCCGTGAATGGTATATGGATCGTGTGGCAGCTATCCGCAGGATTATACCCGACTGTGGCTTGTCAACGGATATCTTTGTCGGTTATCACGACGAGACAGAGGAGGATCATCAATTATCTTTATCGTTGATGCGTGAGGTTGGCTATGACTCTGCCTTCATGTTTAAATATTCGGAGCGTCCTGGCACTTTCGCATCAAAACATCTGCCAGATAATGTTCCCGAGGAAGAGAAGATTCGCAGACTGAACGAGCTGATAGCACTGCAGACGGAGATTTCTGCTCAGCAGAACAAAAAAGATGAGGGTAAGGAATTTGATGTTTTGGTGGAAGGCTTCTCAAAGCGTTCCCGCGAGCAGTTGTGCGGCAGAACAGAACAAAATAAAATGGTGGTCTTCGATAAGAAAAACCACCATATAGGCGAAACAGTACGTGTGCGTATTACGGGTAGCACAAGCGCTACTTTGTTGGGCGAAGCCCTGTGATGCGTTCGGGATGTCGCTTTCTATACGCATCAATGCGTTCGGCATACGCCCGGTCTTTCTTTCGAGAGAGGTCGGGCGTAAATTCTGTGTATTCGGGAATGGCTCTGCCGTAGTCAAGGATATGAGTGTTTGTGCCGTTCTTGATGACGCAGATGGAGTCGTAGAGCGTATGTTTATACACCTCATAAGCAGCCATGGTTAGCGTGTCGCCAGAAATGTTTACGGTTTGATAGTAACGGCTGGAGATTCCGAACTTGTCGAAACGGTCGTCAAATTGGATGTAATAGTTTTTGGGCGAACAATGGCTGACAGTGTATATTGGCGTGGTGGGCTGGTCGTTGGCAGTGTGACGTGTCATTCGACCGTAGGCATGCTCATGACCCTGTAGCACGAGATCCACACCATACTCCTCGATTAGGTCGTTGAACATCCAGCGCTGAATGAGGTTGTTGTTGCCCTTTAAAGAGAATAAAGGGTGGTGGAGTACCACAATCTTCCAGCGGGCAGTGCTACTTTTGAGCTTTTCTTCCAGCCAGTGACGCTGTGTGATGAGATAAGGAAACTCGCGGTTGCTGTCTAACAAGAAGAACTGTGCCGGACCATAACGGAACGTGAATACTTGATTGACTCCAACCTGAGAGTCGAGATAGTAGGAGTGAATGAGCGAGAAACGACGCTCCAAAGATACGATAACCCCTTTCAGGTAGTCGTGGTTGCCTGTGACGCACACCAGAGGTAAATGTTGTGCCACGCTGTCAAGGTCACGGAAGGTCTCTGCCCAGTGCTGGTTTGTGGGTCGTTCTGTTAGGTCACCGCCGCATACGAGAAATTCGCTTTGTGGGTGCCGTTGTAGTGCTTCGCGGAGAAAACGGTTGGCTTCGCCGCAAAGCGTGTCTTGGACATCTCCCACGTAAAGGAACGAGAGATCGTCGTGTGTCTGTTTGCTTGTAGAGAAATGGTACCACTCGGAGGTTTTACCATCTGTCACCGCACGATAGGCGTAGCTGGCGTTGGGCTTCAGACTGCGTAGTCGAGCCACATAGTAGGCAGCTTTGCCAGCGCGTGACTGAAATACTTCTCCATCGGCTGCTATCTGGATGGTATCGCCATCGGGTAGCTGAGCCAGCTCCAAATGGGACTGTCGTACCACGCTGTCACATTGCCAACTCACGTTTCGTGCCCATTCTGTCGAATCGCCGAAGGTTAGTAGCACTCTCTGGGGGGTGCTGCTGGCAGTGTAAGGCTCTTCTTCTGGATTGTGAAACCACACATTCCAACGGCTATAGACCCATGACCCGAGGCCAAGCAACAAAATGGTGATAATGGTCCAGGTGGCTTTTCTCTTAATACTTTTCTTTTTCATAGGTCGCAAAATTACTACTTTTTCTTTGAAAAGTGCTATATTATATTCACTTTTTTGTAACTTTGCACTCGCTTTTAAAGACGAATATTATGAGAAGAACATTCTTTAGATATCCCTTTGTGGGCCTGATTAGCAATTTACTTGTCATCTATCTACTATTCACGTTTTGCCGATTGGTTTTTTTGTTAGTAAACTGGTCGCTTTATGCTGATACGATGACATTCGGACATGCTTTCAGTCTTTTCGCAGCGGGCCTTATCTTCGATACGACTGCCATCCTATATACCAATGCCCTGGTTATCCTGTTGATGCTTTTCCCCCTGCATAAGAAAGAACGCAATGGATATTACCGAGTGGTGAAATGGATCTATGTGGTCTGCAATTCTGTTGCTTTGTGGGCAAACCTGTGTGACTGTGTTTATTTCCCATATACTGGAAAGCGAACCACAACCTCTGTGTTCTACGAGTTTAGTCATGAGGGAGTAGGGGGTATGACAAAGATTATGGGCGAACAGTTTTTGGCAAATTGGTATTTGGTGCTGCTGGCCTTTGTCTTGTCGTGGGTGTTGTGGAAAGCATTCCGTCCACAACATGTGTCTGTAGTAAAAGTGCCTTGGCGTTATTATGTCATTCAGACTATAATCCTGGTGGCTGCTATTCCGTTGGTTGTTGCCGGCATGCGTGGCGGTTTCTCGCATGCTGTTCGTCCTATTACCATCAGTAATGCCAATCAGTTTGTGGACCGTCCGGCAGAAACAGGCATCGTACTGAACACGCCTTTCAGTATCTATCGTACGTTAAGCAAGAAGCCTCTCGTCACACCCAGTTATATGAGTGAAGAAGAGGCATTGTCTTACTATTCACCGATTCATGTGCCCAGCGACTCGGTGGCTTTCCAACCGAAGAATGTGGTGGTGTTTATACTTGAAAGTTGGGGCAAACAGCACATGGGTTATTACAACCAGACTCTACGTAATGGGGCCTATAAAGGATTTACACCATTTGTTGATTCTCTGATAACTCACGGTGCAATCACTTGGAGATACTCTTATTCTAATGGTAGAAAAAGTATAGAAGGAATGCCTTCAACGCTGTCTTCGCTGCCTAACTATGTTGAACCGCTGTTCCTGACGCCAGCGTCCTTAAATCACATGTCTGGTCTGGCTCGCGAGTTGGGCGAGAAGAAAGGTTATACAACAGCATTCTTCCACGGCGCTCAGAATAATTCGATGGGCTTCCAGGCTTTCGCACGCGCCACAGGCTTTCAACGCTATTATGGAAGAACAGAGTATAACGAGGATCCACATTTCAATGGTGATGACGACTTTGATGGCACATGGGCTATCTGGGATGAAGAGTTTATGCAGTTTTATGCTGCACAGATGAATAAGATGAAGCAACCCTTCATGACGGCCTTGTTCTCGGCAACTTCACACACACCGTTTAATCTGCCGGCACGCTATAAGAATGTCTTTCCTAAAGGCGAGATACCCTTGCAAGAGTGTGTGGCATATACTGACAATGCGTTGAGACAATTCTTTAAGGAAGCCAGTAAGCAACCCTGGTTTAAGAATACACTTTTCGTGATAACAGCCGACCATAGCAGTTCGCCTATTGATCCTTTCTACAAGACAACATTAGGGTTGTTCAATGTGCCAATCATTCTTTATGCACCTGGTGATGAAACATTGCGTGGTTATGACACTCAGCGCGTGGTGGAACAGATAGACATCATGCCAACGGTGTTGACTTATCTTCATTACGATCAGCCCTATTTGGCTTTCGGAAAGGACATGCTGCATACGCCTGTTGAAGAGACGCATGCCTTGCATTGGGTACCGGAAAGTAATGGCTATGAATTTGTTAAAGGCTCTTATGTACTGGAGTTTGACGGACAAGAAGTGACGGCTGCTTATCGTTACCGCACCGACTCTGTCTTTAAAACCAATATCATCAGAGAGATGCCTGCTGATACACTGCAGCACATGACCAAGCAGATGAAGTCCATTATCCAACAGTATATGTATCGCATGAATAATGATCAGTTGGTGCTCACTCCATCTGCTAAGCATCAATAGGAGAGCCCGTTTTCCTAAATTTACACGCTATAGTACCCGTTATTCGAATTAATATTCGTATCTTTGCAAACAAATAACAATAACAGAAATAGAAGATGAAAGAATTCCTGCAGGTATTACGTAGGTTTGTTCCTCCATATAAAAGATATCTTGCTGCATCGGTGTTTTTCAATATCATGTCGGCAGTTCTCAATATATTCTCGTTTGCGGCACTGATTCCCATATTGCAAATATTGTTTCAGACAGGTGAGGCCGATGCTGCGAGTGGCTATATGGCGTGGGATTGGAGCGATGTACAGACCGTACTGATGAACAACCTGAATTATTTTGTGAATTGCCTGATTCGCGATTACGGTCAGACCACCACACTGTTGTTTATCGGTCTTTTCCTGGCCGTCACCACGTTGTTGAAAACGGGCGCCTATTTCCTCACGTCGGCATGTATCGTACCTATCCGTACCGGTGTGGTGCGCGACATCCGCAATCAGCTCTATCAAAAGATTACCTCTCTGCCTCTGGGCTTCTTCTCCGAAGAGCGCAAAGGTGATATCATTGCTCGCATGAGTGGTGATGTGCAGGAAGTAGAGAGCTCTATCATGTCTTCACTCGACATGCTGTTTAAGAACCCCGTGCTGATTATCGCCTATTTCTGCACCATGCTGTTCGTGTCATGGCAGTTGACCCTGTTCACCCTGGTGATTGTTCCTGTGATGGGCTGGGTGATGGGTGTCGTTGGCAGAAAGCTGAAGCGCAAAAGTATCGAGGCCCAGGCCCTGTGGAGCGATACGATGAGTCAGGTGGAAGAGACCTTAGGTGGTCTGCGCATCATCAAGGCCTTCTGTGCCGAAGATAAGATGAACCAGCGTTTCGACCGCATCAATTCGCAGTACCGCGACAATCTGATGCGTGTCAACATCCGTCAGTCGTCTGCCCATCCTATGAGTGAGTTCCTGGGCACCGTGATGATTGTTATCGTGCTTTGGTTTGGTGGCATCCTGGTGCTCAACAACCAGACCATCACCGGTCCTACGTTCATCTACTACATGGTCATCCTCTATTCAATCATCAACCCGTTGAAGGAGTTCTCTAAGGCAGGCTATAATATCCCCAAAGGTCTGGCTTCCATGGAGCGTATCGATAAGATCTTGATGGCAGAGAATACAATTGTAGAACGGAAGGAACCTAAACATCTGGCATCATTTGAACATGAGATTGAGTTTCGTAACGTGTCGTTTAAGTATGCAGATCAGTGGGTCCTGAAAAACATTAATCTGGTTATCCCTAAAGGCAAAACCATTGCGCTCGTAGGACAGAGCGGTGGTGGCAAGTCCACACTCGTGGACCTGATACCTCGATATTATGATGTGCAGGAGGGCGAGGTGCTTATTGATGGTATCAACGTCAAAGACCTTGGCATCCATGACTTGCGACAGCTGATAGGTAATGTCAATCAGGAGGCCATCCTCTTTAATGATACTTTCCGCAATAACATCTCCTTTGGTGTTGACAATGCTAGCGATGAACAAATTGCAGAGGCAGCAAAGATCGCTAATGCCTATGACTTTATCATCCAGAGTGAGCAGGGCTTCAATACCAATATAGGCGATCGTGGCGGACGACTGTCGGGTGGCCAGCGTCAGCGTGTCAGCATAGCTCGCGCCATTTTGAAGAATCCTCCCATCCTGATCCTCGATGAGGCTACGTCTGCTCTTGATACAGAGAGCGAACGCTTGGTGCAGGACGCATTGGAACGTCTGATGAAAACACGAACGACAGTGGCTATTGCTCACCGCTTGTCAACCATCAAGAATGCCGATGAGATATGTGTTCTCCATGAGGGTAGTATCGTAGAGCGAGGCACCCACGATGAACTGCTGAAAATGGATGGCTACTATAAGAAACTGAATGATATGCAATCGCTGTGAAAAATAGACTGAGATATTTGTGTGGATACTATCTTGCAACACTTATCGTGTTCTTTGTTGCTAAGATAGTCTTTATGCTTTGCAATGGTGCTGGGCATGATATTCATCTTGTCGATTTCTTTGCAGTAGTCTGGCATGGGTTGACACTTGATGCCTCGACAGCTCTCTATTTTCTCATCGTGCCTTATCTTCTGTCTGTTATATCCATTTGGACCTCTCTGCCCAAATGGTTTTCCCGTATCTATAATGCTATTGTGGCATTAGCATTTTCGATGGCATTCGTAGCAGACACGAGCCTATATCCTTTTTGGAACTTTAAACTTGATGCTGTTTGTCTAACCTATCTTTCAACTCCGACAGAAGCGATGGCGAGCGTGTCTGTCGGTTATATCGTTTGGCGATTCCTTGTATTGATAACCACAGCAATCATCGTCTTTACTCTTTATGATAAGATAGAAAGACAGCCTGCAAAGGCAATCCGTAAAGGCAGACTTAAGAAGACCATATTACTTCTTCTGCTGATTCCTGTCATTGTGATTGGCATCCGCGGGGGAGTCAGGGAGTCAACAACCAATATTGGTCAGGTCTATTATTCCGAAAACCAGTTCTTGAACCATTCGGCTGTTAATCCTGTGTTTAGTTTCCTCTACTCTTTGAGTCACCAGCTTGATGACTTGTCGCAATACACCTTTTTCGAGGAAGAACAATGTAAGCAGTTGGTTCAAGACGTCTATACCACGGAGAGCGTGCTGACAGATACACTTCTCAATACCACGCATCCAAATGTTGTAGTGATCCTGATGGAGAGTGCCAGTGAGCTATTTGCGGACGCAATGCCTCATCTGCAACAACTGAAGGATGAGGGCATCTATTTTGAGAACTGCTATGGCAACAGTTGGCGCACAGATCGAGGCACGGTTTGCGCATTGAGTGGCTATCCTTCTTTCCCCTCGTTCTCGGTAATGAAGATTCCTGAGAAAAGTCGCACACTTCCAAGTATTGCTCGTACATTGAAGGCAAATGGTTATGCTACAAGCTATCTTTATGGAGGTGACATCAACTTTACCAATATGCGTTCTTATCTTATCTCTACTGGATGGGACAAGATAATGAGTATGGATGACTATTCGCGCGAAGAACAGAATACGTCTCAGTGGGGAGTACAAGACGAGATTACATTTGAGACCCTGTATGAACAGATCACGACATCGAATGGAAATGCTCAAAAGCATCTTTGGGGGTATAGTACGTTAAGTAGTCATGAACCTTGGGATGTTCCCACAAAAGTGTTAGACGATGAGATTAAAAATGCGTTTCATTATCTGGATGCTTGTTTATATCGTTTCGTGGAAAAACTGAAAAAGACACCTCAGTGGGATAATCTGCTTATTGTTCTTGTGGCAGACCATGGCATCAACTATCAGCAGGTGACTCCATCAACACCTCTCCAGAAAAATCATATTCCGTTGCTATGGTTGGGCGGCGCAGTGAAAGAACCACGTCGGGTGGATAAACTGTGTAATCAAAGCGATCTTCCAGCCACCTTGTTAGGTCAACTGCAGTTGGCGCATGCTGACTATCCTTTTAGTCGTGATGTTCTGTCTGCAACCTATTCGCATCCTACTGCGGTTCATAACTTTAACAATGCACAGTGGCTCTATGATGAAACAGGCGAGATTCTATACGATTTCGACGCAGGACGTGCTATTATTAGTAATGGTAGTGATGTGGAGCATCTGCTCAATGTGAACAAGGCCATTTTGCAAACAACATCTCAAGATCTGTTAAGCCGATGAAACGATTGTTATATCATATCCTTTATGCAGTGAGTTATGCCATATCGCTATTGCCGTTATGGATGCTCTATGGCGTGTCAGACTGTTTCTTTGTGCTGGTTTACTATCTGGTAGGATATCGCAGGAAACTTGTGCGACGACAGTTGACGTCTTCGTTCCCAGAAAAAACTGAAGCCGAGATTAAGGAGATAGAGCGACAGTTTTATCATTGGCTTTGTGACTATTTCGTGGAGACCATCAAGCTGCTGAGCATCAGCAACGAAGCCCTTCTGAAACATATCGAGTTCCGGGGAGTGGAAGAACTGGAAAAAGCTTTTGATCGTGGTCAGAATTGCGCTGCCATCCTTGGACACTATTGTAACTGGGAGTGGCTCTCGGCTACAGGACTTGCATTCCAACGTTATCCAAAAGCTGTGATGGGACTTATTTACCATCCACTATATAACGAGGCTTTTAATCAGTTATTCATAGATGTGCGCTCTTCTCATGGCGGTCTCTGTGTACCCAAGCAGGATATTCTGCGTCATCTCATCACCTTAAAGCGCGAGCAACGCCGTTCGCTCTTTGGATATATAAGCGACCAAAGCCCGAAATGGGAAAACATGCATCTGTGGGTCGATTTCTTACATCACGATACTCCAGTATTTACTGGCGCAGAACGAATCATGCAGAAGATGAATGATGCCGTGTTCTTTGTAGATATGCAACGTCCTTACCGTGGGAAATATATATGTACTTTCCGTTTGATATCAAACGAGGCAGCCAAAGAAGAGGAGTTTGCTATCACCCGTCGCTTCTACCAGATGTTAGAGGAAAATATCCGTCGTCAGCCGCCTTTCTATCTGTGGACACACAACCGCTGGAAGCGTGGACGTGAGGAATTCAATAGGAAATATGATGTGATTGACGGTAGAATTATCCGCAAAGATGAATATAAATAGAGGGGAAGAGAGACATGATTAAGTTTCTTGATTTACAGGCAGTCACCCATCAGCATGGTGCAGAGATTCGCGATGCAGTAAGCCGCGTCGTGGAGTCTGGCTATTATCTGCAGGGTTCGGAAAATGCTCGTTTCGAATCAGACTATGCCAATTATATTGGAACGCAGTATTGCGTGGGTTGCGGAAATGGTCTTGATGCTTTAATCTGGATTTATCGTGCTTATATTGAGATGGGTGTCATGCAGCCAGGCGATGAAGTCATCGTACCTGCCAATACCTATATTGCTTCTATCCTCGCACTGACTGAAAATGGTCTGGTTCCTGTTCTTGTCGAGCCGCGGCTCGATACACTTGAAATAGACGACAGTGTCATCGAGGCGAGAATTACACCTCGTACCCGTTCTGTTTTGTTGGTACACCTTTACGGACGCTGTGCTTATACCGAGAGAATAGGCCAATTATGCCGACAGTATCATTTAAAACTGGTCGAAGACAATGCACAGGCTCATGGCTGTCGTTGTGCCGACGGACGCCGTACAGGTAGCCTTGGCGATGCTGCGGGCCATAGTTTTTATCCAGGTAAGAATCTGGGTGCATTGGGCGATGGCGGTGCCGTGACCAGCAACGACCGCCAACTTGTTGACATAGTCAGAGCGCTTGCCAACTATGGAAGTCAGCGTAAATACGTCTTTAAATATACCGGTCGTAATAGTCGGTTGGATGAGATTCAGGCCGCTGTTCTCGCTGTAAAGTTGCGCTATCTCGATGAAGATAACGCCAAGCGGCAGATGATAGGTGATATCTACAATACGGAGATATCCAATCCACTTATCTCATTGCCTGTCATAATGCCCAAAGAGCAAAATGTCTATCATGTCTTTCCGGTGTTATGCCAAAACAGAGATATGCTTCAGGACTATTTGTCACAACATGATATACAGACGCTCATCCATTATCCTATTCCACCACACCAGCAGGAATGTTATCGTGGGTGGGAGCCGCTTTCTTTGCCTGTCACCGAAGAAATCCATCGTCAGGAGTTGAGTTTACCAATCAGTCCTGTGATGACTCTTGACGAGGCACGTCGAGTCGTCGAGGTCGTTAATCGTTTTAGAGTTAAGTAAGTCCCTGTCGTATGGAGGGATCGCAAAATATCAGTAAAGCCCATGAAAATAATAGTTAGCCCTGATTATCAACACCAGAAAGAGTGGATTCAGCAAGTTCCGCATCTGTTTGCCGCAGGTGGTGGGGAACTACTGTATAAAGGGCGTAATCAGGTTCGGCTATTTATGGTCGGCGGCGAGAAACTGGTGGTTAAGCGCTACAAACGCAATGACGTCATCAAATCTCTTATATACACCTTTTTCCGCAAAAGTAAGGCGCGTCGGTCCTATGATAATGCGGTTGCTTTGCGCCTGCGTGGCTTCCAAACGCCGCGTGAGGTGGCTTGTATAGAGCAGACCCGTATGGGCTTTGTGACACAGGTGTTCTACATCTGTGCCTATACCGAAAAACAGCCAGTTCGTCCGCGTTTGATAGAACAAGAACCTTTCGATAAACCTCTGGCTATCGCCTATGCGCGTTATGTGGCTTCACTCCATGAAGCAGGCGTGTTGCATTGCGATTTGAACCCTACCAATGTACTGGTCGATTCCGATTCCCATTTCGAACTGATCGATATCAACCGCATGAAGTTCTACGATGGACCAGTGCCCAAGGCCGAGTGTATGGAGAACCTCACACTCTTTTATTGGCTGACGCCAGCCTATCGTTTCATCCTTGATGAGTATGCTCGTCAACGTGGTTGGACATCCGATGATATTGCTGAGGCTATTCGAGTGAAAGAGCGACACGACAAGCGGTGGATACTTAGAAAAAAGATAACTCATTTTGGTAGATATGAAGTATTACATTGAAGTAGGCACTAACAATAAAGCAAAGCAGGACATCGACGAAATCTGTCGTCGGGAGGGCTTCTGCAATCTCACCCGTCATAATTTTGGCGAGGGTGGGATAGGGCGCTTCTTTACCAAGCTGGTCAGTGTGACGAGCATTCTGTGGCATCTGCATCAAGATGATATGCTCTTCTTGCAATATCCCGTGAAGAAGTTCTATTTTATGGCTTGCACCTTCGCTAAATGGAAGGGCGCTAAGGTCGTTACCGTCATTCACGACCTGGGGGCTTTCCGTCGTCATAAGTTGACAGCCCGTCAGGAGAACAGTCGTCTGTCAAAGACAGATTTCTTGATTGTTCACAACCCCACCATGCGCGATTATCTCATCGAGCATGGGTTTAAGGGGGGCATCCATTGTCTTCAGATTTTTGATTACCTTTCTGACAGTCAGACCAGTCAACAGGTTCAGTCCACCCCAACGGTAGTCTATGCAGGCAATCTGGGGCGCTGGCGCAATGCGTTCCTCTATCTGTTGGAGCCAGTCATGAAAGGATGGCAGATGGAACTCTATGGAAAAGGGTTCGATAATCAAGCCAATCATAATCCATCTTTGCACTATCATGGCTTTATGGCCAGCGATGATTTTATTGCCAATGTTCATGCCGATTTCGGTCTGGTGTGGGATGGCGACTCACTCGATGAATGCACTGGAGACTGGGGAGCCTATCTACGCATCAACGACCCTCACAAGACCTCATTCTATCTTCGTGCCGGCATCCCCGTCATTGTGTGGAGTCAGGCTGCCATGGCACCGTTTATCGAAGAACAGAAAGTTGGCATCAGTGTTGACTCCTTGTCGCAGATCAGCGAGCGACTCTCGCAGCTCAGTCCCTCAGATTATGATCTGTTGAAGCGAAATGCTGCCGAGATGAGCCGTCGTCTAAACGATGGCTATTATATCAAGCAGGGTTTAGCTGCTGCCAACGAATACCTCATGCAACATGTATAAAGTAAGATTCATGCCCTATCGTGAGGGGCTTGCCACTATCATGCATCGCCAGACGCCTGGCCATCATCTGCGTTCGCAGGATGGCCGCTATGAGTTCTGTCTGGACGACTCCATGGATGAAGCCGATTTCTGGGTGGTTCAAGGCAAAGGTGTACGCGACCTTCAAACCTGTCGTGTGGCACCCGAGAACACGATTCTTCTCACCACCGAGCCCCGTTCTGTCCTTGTTTATCCCCAACGCTATATTGATCAGTTCGGGTTGGTTGTATCCTGTCAGGAGCAGATGCATCACCGCAACGTACTGTATGGTCCGGCCATTCTGCCTTGGTTCGTAGGCTATCAGCCAGCACCGCCATCAGCAGGCGTTCCTTATACTTATTCTCAGGACTACGATTCCCTTGTCCTGCCGTCTGACCCTGCCGAGAAGACCAAGCTCATCTCAGTCATCACCAGTAATAAGGCTTTCACCCGCGGCCATCTGGACCGTATCAAGTTTGTTGAGAAACTCAAGGCCTATTTTGGCGATCAGCTGGATGTCTTCGGTCGTGGCTTCCGCTCTTTCGACGATAAGTGGGATGTGCTGCGTCCCTATAAGTATCATGTTGCAATCGAAAATTCGTCCGAGCGCTACTATTGGACAGAGAAGATCAGTGACTGCTACCTCACAGGCACTTTCCCCATCTACCATGGATGTACCAACCTGGACGATTACTTCAGCAGAGAAGCTTTTGAGCCGATAGACATCCGTAAACCCGAACAGGCCATACAGATCATCGCGCAACAACTCGAAGCCCAACGCTACGAGAAATCAGTATCGGTGCTCGATGCCATGAAGCAACGTGTGCTGGGTGAGTATAACATGTTTGAATACGTGGCACGCCTTTGCGACCAGATGAATCCCGATGCCCCCAAACAGCAAGTCACCATCCATCCTTGTCGTTCGGGCATGGACTGGCGTAATATGGCGCATTATGCCTTTAGTCAGAACTATTATAAGCTACAAACGAAATTACATTTCTTAAGATATGGAAACCAGTTACAATCCAAATGAACAGGCTTTGGCGCTGCATGGCGAGCGTGTTGATGAAGAGACACGTCAAGTGCAGGCACGCCTGTTGAATATACTGAAAGCTATAGACCGCGTGTGTCGGGAGCATCATCTCACCTACTATCTGCTGTGTGGCACCATGTTGGGTGCTGTGCGTCATGGTGGCTTCATCCCCTGGGACGACGATGCAGATGTGGGCATGCCTCGCGAGGACTACGAAATCCTCTTGGCACATGCCGACGAGTGGATGCCTGAAGGCTATGAGGTGGTGAGCGGCGGGCGCACAGAGGGTTATCCTTATCCTTTTGCACGTGTTCAGGAGGCAGGTTCTACTTATCGTATGCATCGCAGTTATGATTTTGTTGGCGGACTTCCCATCGACTTGTTTCCCCTTGATGGCATGATAGAAGATTGCGGTGCCCGTCGCCGTCATTATGCGCGTTATAAGCTGTGGTGGAAGATACTTTATTTCACCCATACCGATCCCTATAAGCACGGTCGCGGTTTCCGCAGCATGATAACCTTGTTGCTGCGTCGCTTGTTCAAACCTGCTTACGTTCATGGCAAGCTCGACCAGGTGCGTCGTCAATGGCGCATCGCCGATAGTCCGTTGCTGGCCGATCACGACTATCGTCCGGAGAAGGGAGCCATGCCCAAAGAGTGGTATGGCGAGCCAGTACCCGTTAAGTTCGAAGATTGTATGCTGATGGGGGTGTCAAAGCCCGAAGCGTATCTCACCCATCTGTATGGCAACTATATGGAGATTCCCAGTGAGATACCCCCACGCAACTATCGTTTCCTTGACTTGAATAAGCCATGGAGAGAATATGTTGCAGAACAAAAGAAATAGAATGGCGTGTGGAGTGAGGACCTATTACTTCACACGACCGAATGTTTTCACACTGACATACTTGCGCCACAGGTTTAGTTTGCGTTTTGCAGGCACACCGTGGCGCTTGATGTATTCTGCAACACCTTGCAGCATGCGTTCTGAACAGCGACCGTCGGTGTAGGGGTCGTAGTTGGCAATGACCCATTGACGCTTCTCGGTCAGTTCCCGACTGCTGAATACCTCATCGTAAGCGGTTGTCAGTTCACTGGCGTCGTGGATATCCTTCCAGTAAGGGTCCTGACTGACGGTGTCCATGGTGATAACGGGCTTGTCAAGCAACAACATTTCGTAGATGGTTGACGATGTGTCGCTCACCATGGCATCGGCCATCAGCATATATTTGCTGACGGCGAAGTCGTCCTCAAAGATGATGTGCTCATGGCTGGCAGCCAACTGCCGATATTCCTCAACCCAATCCTGTCTGGTCAGCGGGTGAAGCTTAATCAGCAGCAAAACATTCTTCTCTTTGACAAGGCGCACCAATGCCTCTTTAATCTTCGGCAGTGAGGTCAGTCGGGGAGAGAATGTGGGTGCATATAGCACAATGCGCTTGCAGCCATGCACCTGCAGCAGTTCGCTACGTTCCTCATCGAAGTCGTGACGATGACGGGCAATCCAGTCCTGACGTGTCCAGCCAGTCTCTATCACCTCAAAGTCGCCATACTTCTTTTGCAGTTTCAGAAACTCCTCAGTAAAGAAACGGCCCTGAGTCATGTAGATGTCGAAGTAGTTACGGATGTGAAATTGGTCACGCTTCTCTGCAGCATAACCATGGAAGATGCTGCACTTCACACCGCTCAGGTAGTAAGGCACGATATTGCCTGGAGCAAACACCGCATCTGGTTTGAAGTCATAAGCTTCCTGAATAGAATTTGTCCACCGTACCTCATCTTTCAATGGGAAAACAGGTATTTTCTTCTGATGAACATACCATAGCACGTCGTGTCCGCCCTGTCGGTCGGCTTCAATTTGCAGTGGTCTGACGATGTCAACAGCATATTTGTTCTCACAGAATAGCAGTATCTTCATATTCAAAAGCTATTTGATGATTTTCTTCCAAAGTCGCTTGAAGACCGAGCTGCTATACGCTCTCTGAACTTCAGGCAGCACGTCGCGATAGTCACGATGCGCATCGATAATCAGTTGCCCATGGAGCGTGGGGTCTTTGAGCGGTATCATGTAGTCTTCGCCGTATTGAATGGTGAGATAGGTGTCCCATCCCACGGGCACTGGCACCTTGATATCTTCAAAGTCCAGCCACAGCGTCTTGTCATAAATCTCCTTCGGATAGACAAGGTCTTTACCAGTAAACGACAGTTCTCCGATGTACTTATTCGACTCCACGGGGAATTGGCGGTACAGGTCCTCCGCTTCGCGAAAGATGGTGCTCCATCCGCGTCGTTTGACCTCGCGTCGTGCCCGCCACTTGCGGCCAATCAGTCCGATGCGTCCAGAAGCCCAGATGCGTGTGTTCTTAGCTTTCAGGAAGCGCAAGATGCGACGACTCTGTTTCAGCGCATCGTCCACGCGAGCATCGTCTCTGGGAATACCGTCAATGGGGAACACGTCTATAAAGATGCCTTGATGGAATGGTTGGAAGCAGTCGCTTGGACGGATAGCAGCGGTGCCATCCATGCGCAACTGCGCATGACTGCGATAGTAGTCGGTGTCGCTATAAGCCGTTTGATAGAAAAAAGGGTGGTCGAACTCTTGTGCAGCAATCTCGTTGAGCCGGTCGTAATCCTCGCGCATCATGGCGATGTCAATATCGTCATCCCAGGGGATAAAGCCCTTGTGGCGAACAGCCCCTAACATGGTGCCTCCGTCCACCCAGCAACGCAGGTTATGACGCTGGCATACATCAATCAACTTTTCCAACAGGTCCAGTTGCACCTGCCACAGCGCTTTCAAAGTCTCGTCAAGTTCGTAACCTGGTTTTTCTATTATTTTGTGCATGGCTAACCTTATTTTTGTTGCAAAGTTAATCATTTTTTCATAGATATAGTCCAGTGTTCAAAAAAGTTTTGTATTTTTGCAGCGAAATAAAAAAAAGGAAGAAAGAATAATGCTGAATTTTACGGTTGGACCAGTGATGTCGAGCGATTCCGTTCGTGCTATCGGCAGTGAGCAAGTGCCCTATTTTCGTACACCAGAGTTCTCTGAGATCATGTTTGAGAACGAGCGTCTTGTCAGTGAGTTTGCTCATGCACCGCAGGGCAGTCGCGTATGCTTCATGACTGGCTCCGGAACGGCATCAATGGAAGCCACGGTGATGAATGTCCTGTCACCGAAGGACAAGGCCATCGTTGTCAATGGTGGTTCGTTTGGTCATCGCTTTGTAGAGTTGCTGCAGCTTCATCAGATACCTCATCATGAAATCAGTCTTGAGTATGGTCAGCCGCTGACGGAAGCCCATTTAGCTCCCCTTGCTAATCAAGGATACACGGCCTTTCTGGTGAATATGGGCGAGACATCTACAGGCGTTCTCTACGATATGCCAATGATTGGTCGCTTTTGTCGGGAGAATGGATTACTGCTGATTGTCGATGCCATCAGTACCTTTTTGGCAGATCCGTTTGATATGGACTCCTTGGGCGCTGATGTGATGATTACAGGCTCTCAAAAAGCGCTTGCTTGTCCTCCGGGCATTTCGTTGATTGTCTTGTCGCCCCGTGCCTTAGAGCGTGTGAACCAGAACCATTCTGTGTCAATGTATCTGGATTTGAAGTCGGCTCTGAAGAATGGCGAGCGCGGTCAGACCCCCTTTACACCTGCTGTGGGTACCCTGCTGCAAATCAATCAGCGTCTGCGCGATATTAAGGCTGCCGGAGGCGTCGAGAGCGAACTGAGTCGCATGAAGATGCTCTCTCAGGATTTCCGTCAGAAGGTGGCTCCACTGCCCTTTAAGATGTTCACCACCTCACCGCAGAATGGTGTCACGGCATTGTCGCCGCAAGGCATGTCGGCCTACGATATCTTCACGACTTTGAAAGACGAATACCAGATATGGATATGTCCCAATGGTGGCGATCTTCGTGATCGTGTGTTCCGTGTAGGACATTTAGGCGCTCTGACAACAGATGACAATACGACGCTGATCAATGCGATGTTAGACATGCAAAAACGTGGACTCATCAAATGAAGAAAGTCATCACATACGGAACCTACGACCTGTTGCATTACGGTCATATCAGATTGCTTGAGCGCGCCAAGGCGCTGGGCGACTATCTGATTGTGGGTGTCACGGCCGACAGTTTTGACCAGCAGCGCGGCAAGCTCAATGTCGAGCAGTCGCTCATGGAACGTATTGAGGCTGTTCGTGCCACAGGCCTTGCCGATGAGATTATCGTTGAGGAATACGAAGGACAGAAGATCGACGACATCCGTCGTTACGGAGTGGATATCTTCACTGTCGGCAGTGACTGGCGTGGCAAGTTCGATTACTTGAAAGAGTATTGTGAGGTGGTCTATCTCGATCGCACCGAGGGTATATCAAGCACCGAGCTGCGCACCGAGCAGCATGCCCTTCGCTTGGGAATGATTGGCGAGTCACCTATCTTAAATAAGATAGAACGCGAGAGCCACTTTGTCAATGGCATGCAGATCAGTGGTGTCTGTACCCTCGATGCCACCATGCTGTCAGAATCCCTCCGCCAACGGGTGATGCCCATGAGCCAGCTCAATGAACTGATAGAAAAGAGCGATGCTGTTTTTGTCATTTCCAACCCTCGTTGTCACTATGAACATATCAAGCAGATCCTGAGTCAAGGTCGTCATGTGCTGTGCGAGTCGCCCATAGCCATCTCTCCAGAAGAGCTGAGCGAGCTTCGTGTGCTGGCCAGCACCAAAGGCTGTCTGCTGGTCGATTCCCTAAAGACCGCCTATTCCATGGCCTACTCCCGTCTGGTGCTGTTGGCTAAGAGCGGTGCCATTGGCAATATTGTTTCGGTAGATGCTACCTGTACCAGTTTGGCAGGTTTCGAGGCTACCGAGAAGAACAAGACCGCCCATCTTTGGAACAGCATTGGTGCTTGGGGCCCCACAGCGATGTTGCCCATCTTCCAATTGCTGGGTGTTGATTATCTCAGCAAGACGATAGCCACTCATCTCCTTGAAAATGATAGCGACTTCGATGCCTTCACGAAGGTCACATTCACCTATCCCCATGCCGTAGCCTCGTTAAAAGTGGGGCAGGGCGTCAAGTCCGAAGGCTCGCTGGTCATCTCCGGCACTAAGGGGTATATCTATGTACCAGCACCATGGTGGAAGACCGATTATTTTGAAATCCGCTATGAGAATCCCGCCAACAACCGTCGATACTTCTATCAGCTCGATGGCGAAGGACTACGCTACGAGTTGCTTTCTTTCATGAAGGCAGTTCAGTCAGGCCGTCCGATTGGCTATGTTGACGAAGCAACGTCAGACGCCATCGTGGCAGTCATCAGCGACTTCTATCATAAAAAAGATACGGTCATCATCTGATGGCCGTATCTTTTTTTGTTGTTATATGGTCTCCTGCTTAGTACTTGGCAGGAATCTGAATGCCTAATTTCTCAAATCCCTCTTTCAGCACTTTGAAGAACGCCTCAATATCGGGTGTGTCTATCGTACCCAGCGCACACAGGCGGAAGGTGTTCGTGGTAGAAATCTTGCCCGGATAGATGGTGAAACCATGGTCGTAGCAGTAGTCGTGCACACGCTCAAAGTTCCAGTTCTCATCATTGGGGTAGAGCACGCTGGCCACCAGTCCCGACTGGATGTCGCGGTCTATCACCTCCTTCAGTCCCATCTCAGCCAAGCCCTTATGGATGGCTTCGATGACACGGTGATGACGTGCAAACTTCTCTTTTTCGCCAACCTCGAAATACTCCTTCAGCGCTTGTATCGTGGCATAGATGGTCTGCACAGGTGGCGTGAAGTGCATCTCGCCGGTACGCTCGAAGAAGTCGTACTGCAGATACAGGTTGCAGTAATAAGAACGCTTGGGGTAGTCCTTACTCTTGCGAATCTCAGCTTCATTACCAATGATGAACGACAGACCAGTCATGGCCATCAGTCCTTTTTGTGCAGAGGCCATACAGAAGTCCACGTTGTCCTCCTCCATGTCGAAGGGAATCATGCCCAATGACGACGTCGTGTCAACCACGAAGATGGCACCATGCTGGTGAGCCATGGCTCCAATTTCGCGTATAGGGTTCAGAATGCCTGTACCTGTCTCATGGTGTGTGGTGTAAACCACTGCCACATCGGGATTCTCGTCTAAGGCCTTCTTCACAGCGTTCAGGTTGGGACGCTCAAAGACGCTTGATTTCAGGTCAATATGCGGCAGACCGTAGTATTGACAAATCTCTACGGCGCGACTGCTGTAGGCACCATTGTTGACCACCAGCACTTTCTTGCCTTCAGGCAACAATGAATTCAGACAGATGTCAATGTTGATGGTTCCTGATCCGCAAAACAACACGGATGTAAACTTCTCTGCTGGTGCATGGGCAATGCGTAGCAAGTCTGTACGCAGTTGCTTCATCATGCCGGCAAACTCTTTCTCTCGCGGGCAGATGTCTGGCACCACCTGTGCCATCTTCACTGTGTCAGTGGTGGTGGCGGGTCCTGGGTTCAGCAGGACATTTCTTTTAATATTCATAAGTATTGAATAATATGATCTTCTGCAAATTTCAAATCGTCAATGTCGTCAATCTCGTACCATTTCAGTCCCTCTTCGCAGAGCACGAAGACAGGGCTGATGTGTTGTGACATGTAGAGCAACTGGTACTCATAGCCCAGTTTGGGCAGTTCGTCCACCTTCTTTTCGTAGTCGGCACACATCTTCTGGTAGAACCCAGCGCTCAGCTTGTGGATGCCCACCAACTCGCCTTTGTAGTTCAGCTCGTCTTTGTTCACCGAGCAGTTGGTCAGTATTCCCTCGTTGTTGCTCTCCACGTAGTACTGGTCTTGGAACTTCGTCACTGGCGTGATCAGCATCACGTCGGGATGCTTGCATTCCATCAGTGCCGTGATGGCACGGCGTTCAAACACAAGGTCGCTCTCCAACAGCAAGAAGTCCTCGTTGCCAATCATCTCACGGCAGTTGTACAAGGTGTACATGCTGTTTGTCTCAGCATAGCGAGGGCTGAAGCAACATTCTATCTGTGGGTATTGTTTTGCCAGTTCTTCGTAGGCTTCGCGCAGGTAGCCCGTACCGATGATGATACGGTCGATGCCGCAGCTTATCAATGTCTCGATGCTTCGCACCACCATTGCCTTGCCGCCAGCTTCTATAAATCCCTTAGGCCGTTCCTCGGTCATAGTCCCAAATCTGGTCCCCATGCCCGCAGCCATAATTACAGCAGTTCTAATCATAATAAAAACCTCTCACCTCTCATCTCTCATCTTGCGCCACAGGCGCACCCAGTTCCTCCATGAACGCTTCCTTGTTTTGGATAGGTGTCGTGGTGGGGCGTCCCAAGTCTTCGCGTGAGTCAATCTTTACGCGCAACTCCAGCAATACGGGCCCCTCGATGGTTTCCAACTGCTGCAGCGCAGCAATCATCTCCTCGCGGGTCGTTGCCCTCATGGCCTGTTTGTAACCACTGGCCTTTGCCATTGTCACCGCATCCAGTTCATAGCCGATGGTGGGCTGTCCGCCAACACTCTCGTGCGCGTTGTTGTTGAACAGGATGTGGAAGTAGTTGCGGGGGCTCATGCTTGCCACGATGCCCAGTGCACCAGTGTGCATGATGAAGGCGCCATCGCCATCGAAGCAGAACACACGGCGGTCGGGTTTTTCCAGTGCGATGCCCAGTGCGATGCTGCTGCTGTGACCCATCGACCCCACGGTCAGAAAGTCATGACCATGACCTTGCTGCTTGGCCTCGCGATATTCAAATAGCTCGCGCGACAGCTTTCCTGTTGTCGATACGATGACGTCAGTGTCCTTCAGGTGGTCCACCACCAGTTTCATGGCCTCCTCACGACTCAGCGGGTTGTCGTTGCTGCGCGCGTTCTTCAGCTTATAGCTGCCAAACGTGCCTTTGCGAATCACGATGGCTGTGGGTGCTTTTCGCTCCATCGACAGTTCCACCTGTGCCTTGATCTGGCTGGCATCCTCCAGGATGATATAAGGAATCTGCATAGCGTCAAGCAGTGCCAGCGTCACCTCGCCCTGTTTCACGTGCTGAGGTTCGTCGTGCACGCCGGGCTCGCCGCGCCATCCAATCATCAGCACCATTGGGATGCTGTACACCTTTTCGTCGGCCAGCGACAGCAGCGGGTTCACTGTGTTGCCCAGTCCAGAGTTCTGCATATAGACCAAGGCTGGCTTGCCCGTGGCCAGATAGTGTCCGGCAGCAATTCCCACCGCATTGCCTTCGTTGGCAGCGATGATATGCTTTTTGCTTGGTGCCGTGTCGGTGATGTAAGCGCAGATGTTTTTCAACAGTGAGTCGGGCACACCGGTAAACATGTCGATGCCGCTCGCAATAAGTGCCTCGTAGGCTTCTTTAACGTCTATCATTTCGTTCCGGGAATAAGTTCAAGAATCTGTTTGATGGGCATGCACAGGTCGTTAGCATCGCTTGAGCGATGGTTTTCCAGGATGCTTGATGCCACTTTGACCATGGCGGGGTAGGCAGCGCGCAGCATGTGGTTGGCATAGATCACCACCTTGATGCCCCACTCAGCCAGTTCCTCTTCGCGGAAGTGGTTGTAGGTGGTGGGCACAGCCACGATGGGCACGTAGGGGTGCAACTCGTGGAAACGACGACAGAACTCACGGATGTCGTCGCCCGTCTTCTCTTTTGAGTGAATCATGATGCCGTCGGCACCGCCCTGTTCTATGTATGCACAGCAGCGCTCGATGGCATCGTCAACGCTCTTGCCTGCAATCAGACTCTCGCAGCGAGCGATGATCATGAAGTCGTCGGTCACCTGTGCGTTCTTGCCTGCACGAATCTTTTCGCAGAAGTGCTCTATGGTGTCCTGGGTCTGTATGGCATCGGTTCCGAAGAGAGAGTTCTTCTTCAACCCGACCTTGTCTTCGATGATGACAGCCGAGATGCCGTTGCGCTCCAGTGTGCGCACGGTGAAGACAAAGTGCTCCAGCTTTCCGCCCGTGTCACCATCGTAGATAATGGGCTTGGTGGTGCATTCCAGAATGTTGGTCAGGTCCTGCATGCGGGTCGTCAGATCAACAGCCTCAATGTCGGGCTTACCTTTCGATGTGGAGTCGGTCAGCGAACTGCTCCACATGCCATCGAAGCGCTCTGTGTTGAGTCCGTTTTTCACCTCTAAGTTCTCACAGATGAGTCCCGACAGGCCATCGTGCACCTCCAAGATGCGCACCACGTTCTTGGCGTCTATCAGTCGGCGTAGCGACTTCAGTCGGATGTCGGGTGTCGTGCCTATCTTTTTGATTTCCTTGTCAAGCGACGACGACTCAATACCCTTGGTGTATGGTATCTCAATGACCTTGCCGCCCCATTCCTTCATCACTTCGATGGCTTCTTCGCGCAGTTCCTTGTCGGCACCTTGCTGCCAGTCGTCGCCATGAATCATGTAGTCGGGCTTCAGCTTGCGCAGGTTCTCTGCGTAGCTCCACTCGTCCTGTGGCACTACCTGACTCACACCTTTGATGCTTTCTACCACACTTTTGCGTTGCTCGTAAGTCAGGTATGGCAGACGTTTGTGCTGTGCAATGGCTTTATCGGTGAATAGACCCACTATCAAGTCGCCGTATTTTGCACCCTCGTTGATGATGTTGATAAGTCCGGGGTGCATAATGTCGGCAATCATGCCAAGGTAAATCTTCTTGCTCATATTGTTGTTTAAAGTATTAATATTCTGTTTATAGTCTGCAAAGGTAATAAAAAAAACTAAGATAAGGGTGTTCCAAGTGCTTTTTCTACGATTGGAGCCATGTCATAGTATTTGTATTCTGCCAGTCGGCCGCCGAAGATGACGTTTTTGCACTGTTGTGCCAGTGTGCGATACTGTTCGGCAATGGCATTGTTGCGTGCATCATTGATGGGGTAGTAGGGCTCCATGCCCAGCTTCCACTCAGTGCTGTATTCGCGCGAGATGACCGTCTTGGGCACACTGTACACACGGTCGCCAAACAACTCAAAGTGCTTGTGTTCAATGATGCGTGTGTAGGGCACGTTGGCATCGGTATAGTTCACCACAGCGTTGCCTTGGTAGTTGGCAGTGTCCAGCGTTTGTTGCTCGAAGTTCACCGTGCGGTACTCCAGCGCACCGAAACGGTAGTCGAAAAACTCGTCCAGCTGCCCGGTGAACACAATCTGGTGAGCCTGTGCTTCCCAGTAGCTGCGCTCCTTGAAAAAGTCTGCTCCCGTGCGTGTCTCAATGCCTTGCAGCAGTCCGTTGATCAGTTTGTTGTAGCCACCTATAGGTATGCCTTGGTAGTCGTCGTTGAAGTAGTTGTTGTCGAACACCATCCTGACGGGCAGTCGCTTGATGATGAAGGCGGGCAAATCTGTGCAGCGGCGCCCCCACTGCTTCTCGGTGTAACCCTTGATCAGTCGCTCATAGATGTCGCGTCCCACCAGCGACAGAGCTTGCTGCTCCAGGTTCTGCGGCTCGCCTTCCATGTGTGCCAGGGCCTCGGCGCGCTGCTCGTTGATGATGCGCTGTGCCTCGTCGGGTGTCGTGACTCCCCACATCTGACAGAACGTGTTCATGTTGAATGGCAGGTTGTAGAGTCTTCCCTGGTAGTTGGCCACTGGCGAGTTGGTGTAGCGGTTGAAATCCACGATGCTGTTCACGAACTGCCACACCGTCTTGTTCGACGTGTGGAAGATGTGGGCGCCATACTTATGCACGTTGATGCCCTCCACCTCTTCACAGTAGATGTTGCCCCCAAGGTGTGCTCGCTTGTCAATGACCAGACAACGTTTACCCGCCTTGTGTGCCTTATAGGCAAAGGTGGCGCCAAAAAGGCCTGAACCAACAATCAGATAGTCGTAGTGCTTGTCTGCCATTTTTTTTATGGGTGTTTTGTCATATTTTGCTGCAAAGTTACAAAATATTCACAATAATTTTCTAACTTTGCCGAAAATTTTAGTGCCCTTATGGAAAAGAAACATTTTGAACTCCGAAAACTGTTGGAGGCAGTAGAGAAGGAGTTGCTCAAGAAGCCCAATCACAAGACGTTAGACCGTCTGTCGCTGTTGGCAGGCTTTCAGGATTGGGACACCTTCCGCGATGCACTTCACGGCGAGGCTGACGGGAAAAGCAATTATGGCGAATAAAAAAAGCATCGGCTCCACTATGGGAATCGATGCTTTTATTCTTTTCGAAGGGGAAAGTCTTAATCTTCCGCTTTGATAGCAGAACGCTTCTCCTTGATGCGGGCAGCCTTACCCGTGAGATTGCGCAGGTAGTACAGCTTGGCGCGGCGAACCTTACCAACCTTGTTTACCTCGATGCTATCAATGTTGGGCGACTCGATGGGGAAGATACGCTCTACACCAATGGTACCCGACATCTTACGTACAGTGAAGCGCTTCTTGTCACCGTGACCTGCAATCTTGATAACTACACCACGATAGAGCTGGATACGCTCCTTTGAACCCTCGATAATTTTGTAAGCGACAGTTACAGTGTCACCAGCCTTGAATGAAGGGAACTGCTTGCCGGTTGCAAATGCTTCTTCAGCAACTTTAATTAAATTCATTTCTTTTTGTAATTAATTGGTTGTTGTATCGTTCCAACGCAACATAACAGGCAACTCTCCTATCTTCCTGCCAGCGATTACGCGGAAAGCGGGTGCAAAGGTACTGCTTTTTGTCGATACACGGTGCTGTAAAACAGCTATTTAACTCCGTATTTATGTTTTTTTAACTAAAAGACATAATAACGGAGGTAAAGACATAATAACAGAATAATAAAGACATAATAACAGACGAACATACTTTTTTTACTAACATACTTTACTTTTAAAGACATACTAACGGAATAATAAAGACAGAATCGCTCGGCTCTGCCGCTTTCACCCGCTCGGCATCCCGAAGGGTGACGCTTGCAAGGCAAGAATGCGGAGCGACTGAAAGAACAGACGAACATACTATTTTACGAACATATTTTTGGGGGTGCGAAACTCAAAAATGCATTAAATAATTTTGTGTATTCAGATTTAATTCGTACCTTTATCCCCGAAATTTGATAACAATTGAAGATGTCTATGATATATATACTCTAACTGACAGGCTGTTCGTGGAGCCTGTAACCTACGGCGGACTACTATTTAATGATATTCTAACAACTATTTATTAACTAATTATGAAAAGGATATTTTTATTAAAAGTTACTTTCCTACTATGCTTTTTCATAGTGTGGGGGACTAATTTTGTTTGGGGTGATGAAACTGTTTATATAAATATCGCTGAGTCTTATAATATCTGTGGAACTAATAATGGGGCTAACCAACCTGTTACTCAATTATATGTGCATAGTGCAGGTGGTAATTATGGCGAAGCTCAGATTAAGTTTCTACTCGATAGTAAGTTTGATAATACTAAAGTTAAAAGTGCAAAGTTAAGGCTCTACACTATTTCAAAGGCAACTGGCTCCAATCGACAAAATGACCCCATTAATATTTATTCTTTTTCGGGATTAAATTCAAATCTATCAAGAAAAACTGCAACTCTTCAAAATGAATCTGCAGATCATAATGCAAAAGTTTTCTCCTACGGTAGTAATAATACGAGAAATTATGGCTTTTCTAACCCTGAATCCATAACTTCAACAACCTTGGCATCGTTTCCTGCATCAACGACGACAGATATCGATATTACCTCGTATATTGCAGGACTTTCGAGTGCATCGGCTGGAACACCAGTTTATATTGGAATTCAAGCGGGTGATGCAAAACCTATAGATCTGCAACTTGCCGGTTATCAGCATGCCAATGCTTCTCAGCTTGTTATTGAATATACGTCAGAATTGTTATATACAGCCTCATTTACGGCAAATAATGGTACAATTACTCCAAACATAACAATTTATAGTGATGATCAAAGACAAACATCTATTGCTAATGGTACCTTAGTGGATGGTAATACATATTATTTTACTGCTTCATTTGAAGGTTATGATAATTATGAAGGCTCTTTTAAGGTGAATGGTTCAAATCCATCAGTTAGCTTTACTATGACTGCAAAAGTTACTTATTCATACACGGTCAATGCTAAAGCTGGTGATCTTTTCCTTGAGGAGCTGACATCAGGCTCCTATTACAAAGATGAGAATGTGAATTATCACTATAAGCAAGTGATTAATCATAAAGGAACATTATATCAGGCACCTGCCATTTCCAGCGCTTATAAAACTTCTTTTACACTTGATACTAATGGCAAAGTTGTTAATCATTCCTATTCTCAACCAGCTACTCCTGTTACCGGTGTTGTATTCCTTGAGGAGGCAGAGAATCTATTTACTCAAGGAACTGGTTCTGCTGCTGATACTCGTTGCTCAATGGGTGCGGGCGGCTATGCTAGTAGTAAAACAAAATTTGTGACGTTGGCTCCAGGTAAGTATTCTCTAACGATATCAAATCGTTGTTCCGGTGATCGTACAGCTATTCATAATTTCTATAAAGGCGATGATGTAGATCCTTTCTTCTCTGCTAACGGTAAGGGCTATAATCTAGAACAAACTTCTGGTGAATTCACCCTTATGGAAACAACAGACCTTTATATGCAGGGTGGTGATAATAACCAATATGTTGACTGGTTGTATATTGTTAAGACTGGTGATGCTACTGCCACAGCAACACTCGACAATAATGGCTATGCTACTTTTGCAGCCCCGTATGCTTTGGACTTGTCAAATCTGCCAGAAGGACTGAAAGCTTATCAGGCAACGAGCGTTGATGGTGTCAACATACGCTTCGATGAGGTGACGGAGGCTGTGCAGGCCAATATGGGCTTGCTAATGGAAGGAACCGCAGATGAGAGCTATAACATCCCAGTCGTGGCTTCTGGCAATGATATCAGTGCTACCAACCTGCTTAAGGTAAATGCCGATGGCACTGTCTTCTCTGGTGAAACAGATCACACCTACTATGCTATGTTGAAGAACACTTATCCTCTGGTGTTCGCTACGTTTGACCCCGCTACGTTGGCATTCCCTGCAACGAAGGCTTATCTTGACTTGACGGGTGGTTCTAACGCTCGACTGAATGCTCTCTTCGGCGATGACGAAGCAACTGGTGTAAGGGATGAGTTAAAAGTGAACAGTGAAAAATTTGCTACCGCCACATGGTACACTCTCGACGGGCGAAAGCTTGCCAAGAATGGTTCTTTGAAGAAGGGACTGTACGTTGTAGATGGAAAGAAGGTAGTTATAAAATAAAGGAAAGGATATCACGATTATGAAAAAGAAATATATTGCGCCTACAACCAGCGTGTTGAACGTAGAAGTTCATCAGATGATATGTGTGTCTGCTCAAGTAGATGAGAAACAGGAAATCACAAACGTCGATGACATTGGATCTCGTCAATACCGAAACTATTCTGTTTGGGAAGAGGAGGAAGAAGAGTAATCCCCTCCCTGACTCCCCGAGGGGAGGGAAAGGGGGATGAAACAAATCGTGCCGCCATTCACTGCGAATGGCGGCACGATTGTTTCTAATATGCTTATTGAAATGTGATGCTTGAAAGTTGCTTATTATCCATCTTGGTGACATCCGGGAACGTGTAGATTTTGCCGGTGGCAGCTTGGTAATATCTAATAGTGATGTTCTCTCCTTCTTTTCGTCCGAAGATGGTCAATAGTCCATCATCACTCTCCTTGTTGCTGACACCGCGGCACTCGTCACCTACGAAGGCTGCGATGAGATCATCGACGGCAGGTGTGATGGAGGCTTTGACAAACAGGGCGGTGATGTCGAAAGTCTGTACTACTGGGTACTTTGAAGAGCCATAGGTGAGCTGGGGTATGAAGTCGGTGCCCACTCCGATGTCTCTGCCTATGAGATAGGTAATTGTAGCAGTGCGGGCGAACACCTGCTTCAGCTGCGCATTGTAATACTTCAGCGTGACGACCAGCTGTTCTCCGTCGTTCTCATTGCCCCATGCCTTCAGGAGATAGGTTGTGGTGTTCTGCTCTGGACTGCCCAGAACGAGGGCGGGGCCCTGTACGGCGCGGCACTCGTCTGCCACGAAGATAGCCATGAGGTCGTCGGTGCTGGTATAGGGTATCAGTGCATCTTCAATCTGCACCTTTATGATGCTCCAGTTCTCATAGTTCTCGATGTCTGGCTCCTGCCAGTCGGGACGCTCTTCGTTGCCCCGCCAGTCAATCTGCCATGTTGGGGCCTCGCTTACTGTGGTGACGGTGTAGCCATCGGTCTTCGGCTCGTCATCGCTGCCGCAAGCCTCAAAGGTGAGGCTTGCCAGCAGGATAACGGTTGAATATAAGATGTTTTTCTTGTTCATAGTTTATCTGATTACGATTTTTCTACCATTGAAGATATATACTCCTTGCTGAGTGGGACGCTTGGACAGCTGGAAGCCGCTGATGGTGTACCATTTGCCAGCGGGCATGTCTGCACGGGCGAAACTGATCTGGGTCGGTTCGTCAGGGCTTCCGATGACGGCATTGGGTTTATATACCATCAACTCGCCAGTGGCAGCGACAATCTCGCCGTCGCGTTCAATAGCAAACCAAATGTCGGTCTGCCTATCCCCTCCAATGCTCATGTAGAGCGGTTCGGCGTCCTCTTCGTCGGACATGCTGTGTAGCGTTACCTCACCCATGCGCTCGCCATTGGCATAAGCGACCAAGACGTCTCCTTCTTCCGTCTCGACGCCGTCTATCACAGCACTCACCGTCATGGTTGTCTTGGTATGTGTAGGAGCAACGGCACTTCTGTTGGTCATGGCCCGTTCGTCGAGGAAAGTGCTTCCGGGTTCGTAGAACGGATAGTGGAAGCTGACCTTCCCACTGCCTTTTCGAAGGAGCATGTATCCCTCGCCGGGTTTCATGTACTCTAGATTGCCGCGCCAGCGTCCTGCACCGCCCGAAAAGGTGAAGTAGGCAAACTGGTCGTGGCTCTTGATGACATCGCCGGGTTCGGCCTTATCGTAGTAGTCGGTAAGTGCAGTCTCCACGGGCAGGTTCAGCATCGGTGTGTAGCCGATGGCATTCCAACCCTTGCCAACCCAGATGGTGCGCTCGTCCAGAGCCTTTATCAACTCGCCGGCAATGGGGAACTGAATATTCTGTGCCACTTTCACGGCGTAGGCAGTCTTGTGCGTCAACTTGAGACCTTGAGTTTTTTCGGATGACAGCCAGTGGCCGTTCTCATAGAGTAACGTGGTCTGTCCGTTCAGTTCCGTCAGCATGTCGCCTTCTTGCCAAGGCAGTCCTCCCAGGAGAAGGTCGAGATCTTCCATCTGCTCGTTCTTTACATTGAACGATACCCAGTTCCAGCCTTCCCTCAGGTTCATCATCTGAACATAGTTCGTGCCACCTTTGAATATCACCGGCTTGTCGAGTCCTGCGACGGAGTCTGCCTTAAAGGTCATTGTCTGCTTGTCGTTCACCGTCAGCGTCAGCTCGAGGCCCGTGGAGTACTGCCACAATTTGAAGTAGAGCTCACGGCCTTGGGCCAGGCTGTCGTAGGCGGTCAGGAAGACGTTGCTCTCGCTGGTCTTGGCAGAGTATTCCACTCTTGTGAAGCCATGACAGATGTTGTTGCGGTCGAACACTCCTACGATGTCGCGGGGCTCGATGTCTATCTGGTCGTTTACATACACACGTCCGATGATGTTCATCGAGTTCTCCAGCAGTTCGCTGTCCACGTTCCATGCCCAATCGGGCACGGAAGCCTCAACGGTCACTGTCAGATAAAGCGGTTCTGAGACACCTTCCTCATCGGTCAGGTAGAGAATCTCATCGTAGGTGCCCACGTTCAGGTCGGGGTTCACCGTTCCCTGGATGGATGCCCAGTCCTGCGGAGCGATGCGGTCGGTGTACTTGTCGAACGTCAGCCACGACGGACAGTTCTCGATGGTGTACATGTGGCTGGCAGCGCTGTTGTTGGCAACCACAAGATAGATGGTTTCTCCGTAGCCGTAGGTCACAGACTGCGAGTAGCGGTTGCTCATCCACTGCAGTGAGCTGTTCGTCACGTAGTAGCTGGCCGTCTGTGGTGAGGCCATAGCATTGCCGTTTCGGTCTTCCACGTCGCGCAGCGTCACATAGATATTACGGCGGTTCAGGCGGGCGTTACTCTCGTTGATACCCACATACAGCTGGTTGTCCTTGCCCACAAAATTGAAGTTCAGGTTCTTCAGTTCCTCATTGGGCACTACGGGTGCTGCCGTCTCGTTGGTGATACGGGTGATGATTTCTTCGGGCGAAGCTGTGAATACATAGTCGCGTACTAAGGTATCTGTCGGCTCCTTTGTCACGGGGTCGAGCTCGTAGCGCACGTTGCCATTGTCATCCAGATAGAGTTTCTTGCTGTACGGATAGGCCACCATCTCCAGGTCGTTGTCTTTCTGGCGCTCTTGCCTGTCGAAGGCAAGGTAGGTCAGCAGTCCTGCTTCGTCGCCCTTCGGGCTCCTTGTGGCATAGTTCTGTATGAGTGTTTGCGGCAGGGCCTGTGCGAAGAAGCATATCTCGTCGATATTACCTGTCAGCCAGTTGCGCGTGTCAACGGTGGCAACAGCACTCTCCTGACCGGGTTCGTCGTAGCGTGCGGCGCCGATGAGCGGGTGTCCGCCACTGATGCCGCCAAGAGAGTCGGCTGCAAACGTGGACCGTAGTATCTGGTCCACATAGATATTGGCCACATTAAACGCGCGGTTTACCGTCATGGCCAAGTGATGCCACTGTCCATCGCTCCAGTCACCGGGTATGTCCACGGTCATGCCGTGGGTCTTATAGCGCAGTTTCTCGGCTTCGAAGCCCAGACAGAACTGGTTTTCGGCATTAATCTCTTCTTTGCGTCCGGCGCCGTTCGAAACAAGTACGCCGCGACCCTCAGCATCGGTCTTGAACCAGAACATCAGTGTGTAATCCTGCTCTGCCGTGCGGTTCAGGGCATCCTGTGTCAGGGCAATGCCCTTGTCGTCATTCTCTACGCGCAGTGACAATCCGCGAGGCATGGCCCACGAGGCTCCCTTCAGTTCGGCATTGGCACCCTGTGTCTTGTCGAGAGCGTAGTTGCCCGTGCCTTCATTCATCGGATAATAATCAACGAGCCCCATCTCGTAGCCTGTGAGGCGTTTCGAGCCATAGGTGGTACCGATCAGTCCGCCCGTCATGGCTCGATACCACAGTCGGGCTTCCATCATGCGTCCCTTATAGTAGCTACTTTCGGTGGGGTCGTTCTCGTTGGTGCGTCCGAAGATGAGCGTGCCCGTTCCGTTATAGGACTCTTTCATGGCGCAGGCACCAATCTGCTTGCCGCCGTTATAGAATGTCAGCGTGCTGTCTTCCTTGTTGATGCTCATTGCAACCTGCGTAAAGGCTCCCTTCACGATGGATGAGTCAGAGAGGTATTCATTCTCGTTGATGACAGCCTTCAGCTTGAGGTCACCCGTGAGCCACAACTGCAGTTTCTTTCCGTTGGTGCCGTGTGAGAAGATGGGCATGTCGCGACCCGTCTCATCGGGTTTCACCATCAGATCGACCGTCAGGCTCTTGCCGCTGAAGTTGCGACGTGCCTCGGTCTCCACGCTGGCCTTGCCGTCGAAATGCAGCGAGACGGCCTCCGTCACGTTGTCGTTGTTCACCTCACCCTTCACCTCGAAGTTGGTGATGGAACTCAGGTAGTTGTGTTCAATGTCCTCCGAGAAGTTGAAGATGATGTTGTCGCCAAGCGTCAGCACGCCGCTCTTTGGTTCGGGAGTTCCGAACAGCTGGGGGCGGCGTGTGTCCTTTACGCCGCTGATGATGGGCGAAGCCGTTGTGAGGAACGAGTTGCCGTTTCTGCAGTACAGCACGGCCCTGAGGTCGTAGGCCTTCTCCATCACGGTGCCCTCTCCGTAGAAGTGGGTGGTGATGTTGCCGTTCTCGGGTATCATCTCGCGCATGCCACTGGCCTGAGCCATCAGAGTCGAGTCGGCATAGTAGGAACAGAGATTGGTCCATGAGTCTTCACCTCTCAGCGATTCCTTATACTGGAACTCGATGTGGTCGAAGTTGTGCTGGTGCTTGTTGAAACCATTGATGGTGACGGGCAGGAACCAGCCTCGACGGTCGTCGTACTGGGCATTGGTGTTCATCACCCATTTGTCGCCCGGCTGCGCGATGAGCACCGGTCCTGCCTCGTGCAGGTAGTGCACGTCGAAACTCACATAGTTCTGTGTGTTGGCGAAGTCGCCTTGCGATGCAACGCCGATCTTCAGACCTTCGTAGTCGAATTCCTCACCGGCATATACCTCCATTGTTTTCTCCATGACTTTGCCGGGGAAAAGCACGACGGTCATGCCCGTACCCGTCAGCGGTGCTCCGTCGATGAAGATTTTGGCGCCCTTGGGATTAGACTCCATATCCTGGATGAAGGTGAATATCGTCAGTCCGCCGGTGGCCGCCTCGGGCTGTTCGCTCTCGTTGGTGAGGTAAACCTTGAAGCGTGCGGGGTCGCCGATAGCCACACCGCTCACGCTCTGCTTGTCAAGCATAATCTTCGGGTTGCTGATCTTCTTAGTCCGTTCGTCGAGAATGCGCCCTCTGTCATAGAACAAGGTTTTGCGCTCATCCTCATAGGGGTTGCAGGTGGCACCTCCACGGGTACGATAGACGAATCCTCGTGCATAGCGCACATTCTGCATATCGTTGTCACGACTCAGGTAGCCTCCCACATAATCGGTCATATTGTTGAAGTTCTGTTCCGTGAACACATCGAATTGGCTGACATCTTTCACATACTTTGCATCGGTCAGCGTTCGATAGAGATCGATGTTCAGATGGCTTTTTGTGTCCATACTGATGTTGAAGCTCTCCTTCCTGCTGAAGGTCTTAGTCTCTCCTGACACATCCTTGACACTATAGTTTAGCGTGGGTAGGATGCTGAATTTAAATGTCTTGCCAAAGAATGCCATTTTCGACGAGAAGGCCGGGTTCTTATTGTCCGACGACTCTGACGAGCTGGCCGTTGCCGATGTGTTGACTTTTCCCCACAGGGACTTGACTATTTTTGAAACAATCCTTATGCCAAAGATAGAACTGGCGACCAGCGAGGCATCGGCGCCCGATTCATCAAAATAGTTGCCTGAGATAATGCCCGGGAGGTGGTAGTAGTTAGAAATGGAGTATTCGCTCTCGAACTGCTCGGCGTAGGTTACTTTCGTACCACCGTCAATGTCGTAGTTAGCCACAAAATCGGTGGCATTCAGTTTCTCTCGCTCGTTCTGGGCTATCATCTGTACCCAGCTGAATATGACCTGGTTTATCTCGGCCACCTCGTCAGAGGGGGTATCGCTGACGCTGGCAGGTACATGTATGACATAGTTCATACTGTCCACGGGCTGCATGGTGCTGGTGTAGTAGAATATCTCATCGCCTTTGGTATTGACCAGTCCGAAGTTTTCGCTGTCAGCCGGTACGAGCGAACGATAGACGGGCTTGCCTGTGGCATCAGCCTGTCGCTGTGCTTCCTCGGCGGTGCCGATGAACATCAGTTCGCGCAGTTCCTTCACCTTGGCGGGAATCAGTTCGTTGAGAATGTACTTCTGGGAGTGTATAAACTGCGACTCTATCTTCGGTCCGTAGCCTATCGACTCGTCACGCACCAGGTGGTATTTATTACCTTCTCGGTCCTGTCCCTCGGCAATGTGTACCAGCGAGCCATACTTGTTGGTGATGCCTGCCGTAGTACTGCCGCCCAACCGACCCAGCATGTGCTGGTAGATGCTGTCGGGTATGGCCCTGATGGTGCTCATGGGCGTCACGATGATGTTTTGGACTATGCCGATATAGAGGTCAGCTTCGGCCCCCACCATGGTGGCTGCACTGCTTGTGGTGATGTCCTGCGTCACATTCATCGTGTAGGCAAAGGCACGATGGCCTTGCATATCGAAGGCATATTCAAATTCCAGTACTTTCTCCAGATTAGAGGAGTTGATGATGCCGTTGGTATGACCTATTCCGCCGGCCGCGGCTACGGCACCCTGATAGTTCTCCAGTGTGGTGCCCGATGCCCACGAAAGTGCCAGTCCTGAATGGAGGCTCATATCGAGCGTGTAGTTATATTTCAACTTCGAGCCTTTCGACAGCGTTGCCGTGCTGCTTCCTCCCGGCGGGTCGCGCAGGATGTCGATGAGTTGTGGCTGACCATTGACGAGCACATCTTTGTTGTTACCGATGGCAAACATGTTCAGCACATATCCTTTGAGAGGTTCAGCCTCGTAGGTGGTGCCGTCCTGGGTCAGGGTCATCGTCACGGTCTTCACGGCATTCTCGCCGGTCAGCAGGCGTGTGGTCTGCCCGGCCTCCAGATAGAAGCGGCCCTGGCCATTCTCGTCCAGATCGACGAACTGCTGGTTCACTCCGTCCTTCAAGCCATTGTGAACCGTCACCCGTCCGCCACCAATCTTCACCAAGTCAACCTTTCCCGTGCGCTCATCATTATTATATATATAGCGCTCGCCAACCTGAATTTCGATGGGATACTTGCGCTCCAAACTGAACACGGGGTGTCCGAAGGTGTAGTCGGCAGTGCCGGCCATGACAGGCTCTGGTCCATGGTCTTCGGCAGGATCATTGTCTTCCTTGCCTCGACAGGTCAGCGACAGCTCACTCAGCTGAAGCTCATAGCCTTCGTAGGTTCCGATATTACCCCATGTCGAACTGAGGACCTCCAGACGGAAGTACTGACAGAAGGTGTGGTTGGGTACATTGAAGTTATATGTCTGACAGTTGAAGGCTCCCATTTTGCTGTCGGCGATCTCCATCAGAGTCGTCCATTCATCGTCCTGATTGGCTTTGCCAAGCAAGCGCATGGCCTTGGGGTTACGACCGTCGTAAATCTCCGTGTCGTCGCCAGTGGTCAGGTTGAGCGACTTGAGGCTGCATGGCGCTTCGGTGTTGAATTCTACCCACCACCCTGATGTATTGGAGACGACACACCATTTGGTGTTCGGGTTGCCGTCGAACATCATCTTGTATGACTCCGCTCCTGCCTTTACATGGCTGGCATCTGTTGGTGTCAGTTTGGGCGTATGGGTGTAATGGTCAAAGGGGTTGAAATACTCCTTGTATTCCTTCATGGCCTCATAGGCCAGTGGCACGGTCACCTTGTCGCCTCCGGCAGTCATGGCGACATAGCTCTTGTCGCCGAAATAGTCGAAGGTGTCGTAGCCCACCTGGCGGTAGGTGATCTCCACAGGGGCATGGTAGATGCGGTCGTAGCGGTAGTTATAGGTTTCTTCGGGCTGGCTGACGTTGATGCCGTCTGCACTGACGAAGGTACCCTCATACTTCACGGTGTCGGGCGTGAGACTCTCCGTCAGGTCGATGACCTCGCTCACCTGTCCGTCCTGGAACAGTGTGGGATAGCCCTCGCAATACACCTGCTGCACCTTCCATCGTACGGGCGGCAGCATCAGCACATATTCGCCGGTCACCGAGTCGGGCCTGACAACCATGCGCTTACGCTGCACGTCGGCTATGGTCTTGTGGCCCTTGCCGCCCGGGTGGTCGAACGTGAGTTGCCGTGAGCTCTTTGCCGGGTTTTGGTTATCATAGACCAGCCACGACGTGTTGTCGCCCTCGAGGGTGAGCACCATCGTCAGGTCGTCACCGAGGTTGTTGCGCGAGAGGTTGTTGTCCAGTGGCAGCGTGCCCTGGTCCTTGCCACCAACGATGCGTCCGGTGAGTTTCACCAGCGTGGCATCGTAGAAATAGGTCTGTGCGACCTTGTCGTCCAGCACCACGCCGTCGGCACTCTTGTAGTAGCCGTTGTTGACGAACGTGTGGTCTTGCATGACTACCTGTATGGTGTCGCGTATGCCGCCCATCACCTGGAAGTCGGCGCGTCCCTCAAAGTCGGTCTCCACCGGCTGTCCTGCGGCATTATGCAGCTGGCGGCCGTTCACCAGGAAGTGAGCTCCCTTGACCGGGATGCTCGTTCCTTCATACATCACATAGGCACTGAAGCCCAGTCCGTTGGTGATGGTGAACTCATGTACCTGCCGGTGGTTGCTCTCGTTGTTGAACGTCACGCTGTACGAATCGCGTTCCAGCTTGATGCCACCTTCGGAGACGGGTGTCACCACATAGACCACACTCGTCTGCCCCATGTACGACAGCGAGTCGGCCATGAAGTAGCCGGTATGGTCGGTCTTCACGGTTTTCTTCTCACCGCCGCTCTCGGGTACCACCTCCACGGAGATGTCAGGCACGCCAGTGCCGTCGTTGAAACGCACATAGCCCTCCAAGAGTCCGGTGTGCTTGCAGGCACCCTGTGCCACCTGCGTCTCGGTGAAGCTCACGCCCTCACAGTCGTTGGTCGCGCGTACCTTATACTCATAGTCCTCCAAGGGCGAGACGGTCTTGTCCTCGTAGCTCAGCTGGTCGATATTGGTTTCCACTTCCTTCCATGCACTATCGTCGGTTCCCTTCGGCCGACGCAGCACGGTGAAGAAGTCAATGGGGTTGCCGTCGGTCTCCCAGACGAGCAGCACGCTGCTTTGGCGTGTTTCTGTCTTCAGCGTCGGGTCTATCTTGCCTATGCTCTCGTAGTGGAAGGTGGGCAGCGTGGGAGTGGGATACGAGGCAGGAGGCTCAGCATACGACGTGAAGCGGAGTGCCACTTTCCCGTCTTTTTCCTGCCAACCATCGCCGAGGCTGCTCAGCATTTCGCCTACTGTGGGAGCAACAAAGGTCTGTGTCTCGTCTTTCGGCAGGAACTCCGTCAGGTGATAGCAGTTCGCGGATGCTCCTGTAACATTGGCCAGACCGCTTCCGATATGAGTCCAACTCATATTGGTGTTGGGGAAGCCTTCGAAACTTCCGTTCTCCACATTGTTGAAGAAAGTGTTGCTGTTGCCGCTTTCCTCCCAACCGAGGAATGCTCCGGCATACATGCCGGAACCAGCTCTTAGTGTGCCGTCGAAAAGACAGTTGGTGATGGTATGGCTGGTATTGTGGCCATGACCGATGAAACCGCCGATATGTGTTCTGTCGGTTTTCACCGTGACAGAGACTTGGCAGTTACTGATGATATTTCGTCTGCCCCTGGTGGCATTGCTGCTGGCAACAAGACCGGAGCAGTGGTTATACCCTTGGATTTTGCCCGTGACACGCAGATTCTCGATGGTATAATTCCAGGCAAAGCGGAAGGGTGCTATATTGTCAAGAGGATTCCAATAATCGTAGTTCAACGTATGGCCGTTACCATCGAAATGTCCTCGGAATGCGAGATTCTGTGTTGGACCTATGAGGCTTCTTGCATTGATGTCGGCATAGAGGCGTGCGTTCACGTCGTACAGGCCCTTGGCCTCCTGCACCATGTTGCGGAAGGTCTCCCAGTCGGCTTCTGTGCGGATGGGGAAGAAATAGGGTTCTATGCCATCCCATGTGTTTATGGGCGATGCACCCTGTTCGATATAGAGCTTGATGTCGTAGTCCACGCAAGGTCTCGTGAATGCCACTAATTTGTAGCGCTGCTGGCGTTCGTCGTCAGTAAGGGTGTAGAGCATGGAATCTATCGGTTCGCCGGCACGGTTCTTCATCAGGATGCGCAGTTTGAGTGCGGCTCGGTTGTCCCATACGGCATTGCGTTCGTTGGCATAGTTCCACGAGACGCGCACGGTGTGGGCTCGTTCGTCCTCCCACCGGGCATCGTACGAGGCGATGCGCAGCAGGTGGATGTCATCGACCAAGCATAAGGTATTTTGGGCACAGTTGTTGCCCTCCCAACCCCAGTTCTGGCTGATCATGCGGCGCACGCGGTAGGTCAGACTGTCGAGTGTACCGCCTTTCTTCAGCTGTTCCTTGACGATGGCCTCGACGAGCGTGCTGTCGGTAAATTCAAATTTCATGTTGTCGGGGTCGATGACGAAGGGCTCCGATGCGATGGTCACGAAGTCTTCCTCCTTGCCCGTCAGCGAGCGCTGCACCTCGAAGAAGTCGGCGTCGGTCAGGTCGTCCGTGTTCGGGTAGAGAATGGTCCACTCCAGCTTGACTGCCGCCTTGCTGTTGCCGGTGGGTATAGCTGTGAGGCCTACCGGAGCATGAACCATCGGCTGGTTCTGAACCTCCGATGAGATGTTTTCTATCGCATTGTCATCTTTGTCCTTATAGCTCACGACAATGCGGAAGTTATCGTGGGGCACGGTGGCATCAAGGTAGATCGTACCGCTGTTGGCATTGGTGGGCATGGATTGAGTGACCTTTTTACCGCTTTGGTCTGTGTATTCATAGCGCGCTGCCGTCAGCTTGTCGGAGGCGATGAACCAGGGCACTTCTATCTTGCCGCTCTCGCTGTAGGAAAGGGTGGCCATCGTCACCTGCGGGGTAATAATGTCTTGGGCTGGCGGCATAGAGACAGGCACGTCTTCCAGTCCCGGAACATTCATGGCATCACGGCTGTTGCCGTTGCGGTGGACGTCCCACGAGAACTTCAGGTCCTTGCCCAGCAGGTCGTAGGGCACGCGCCACACGGCATAGACGTTGAAGGTCTTACCGTCGGAGTTGCGATAGACCAGACGCTGGATGTCGCCGTCGGCCTTGGTCAGCGTGAAGTAGCTGGCGGAGTTGCCTTGTGTCACCTCGATGCTGCCGCCCACGTCGGTGCGGAAGTGTATCCAGATGTCCTTGTTGTCGTTGTCGGTGTCGCCGTCGCGCTGCCAGTGGAAGCAGGTCTCGGTGTGGGTCCCGCTGTCGTCGGTCCACGTCACCTTCAGGTTGCCGTTGTCCACCCAGCAGTCGGCACCGTCCATGTCATAGACGGGGGCGGAGATGCGGATGGTGTTCGACCCGTTGAGCATCACCTGATACTTCCAGGTGTCGTCAACATGCGTGGCCACAGCCGTCTGTGGCAGCAGCCAGGTAAGAAGCATCAGAAGCAACATTAGTCGCTCTCGTTTAATTCTTTCGATGGGTTTTTTCATTATGTTCAGTTTATAGATTTAGTCTATGTAGAATGGTGTCACGGTGGCTTCCGTAGTATGGATTCAAATGGCATTTTGTGGCCGCTGTCAGCACCAAGGACATTCGCATTCCATGCAACCTGCCATTATGATGACGTTAGTCACTACTGCTGGCATATACAAAAGTTGCATTATATTTAATTATGTGTATATAGTTTGGTTACAAAGATAATAAAAAAAATTAAGAAACATTATATTCTTTCCATTTTTTTTCTCCATATTATTTATCCTCCTTGCTCTTTATCTATTCCTTCTTGTTAAAATACAATGGCAGGAAGTGGACTAATTTATGAACAGAAACAAAACGTGCCACCATTCGCTATGAATGGCGGCACGTCCTGTTTCAACGCTCTCTTTTCCTCCCCTCGGGGAGGTTAGGAGGGGGTCCCGTTACTCTTCCTTCTCTTCCCACACGTCGTAGCGACGAGAGAGGTTGTTTCCTGTGTCATCGGTTGTTTGCGTGAAGTCATCCTGTGTGGGCGATGCCTCATTGGTGTTGAGCAGCGAACCAGTCAGCAGATGCTGAGTTGCTATCTTAGTGATGGCCATTGATGGCGTCATATAAGTCTTTTTCATAATGAATGTCTCCCAAGATTATTTAATGATTACTTTTTTCCCATTTACAACATACACGCCCTTCTTCAGCTGTACATTCTTGCCCATACCGAGCGGAGCAATGGCTACCTTACACCCATCGAGCGTATAAATAGCTCCCTCGCCTTCGGAGAGGGCTGGGGTGAGGTTCTTGATGCCAGTAGCCTCGTCGTCCAACGAGATAAAGCCACGAGCATTAGTACCGCTTGGGATGCTTGTTGCGGGAATGTATGCCGAGTTAGCACGGACGGTGAAGTCGTTAGTGTTCTTATAGAAGCCCAGTCCTCTGTCACCCGTCTTCAGTACGAAGATAGTGTTAGCGTCCTTCACGGTCTCGGTGGTAACGCCCTCCATGATATTTGCCACGGGCTCGGCGCTGGCGCAGACAGGCACGCTAGCCGTCTCGCCGCTTACCAGCAGTCCGGTGTTGGCAGGCACCTTGCCCGTCACCTTCGTGAATTTCACGGTGTTGCCTTCCACCGTAGCAGTGTATGCCGTCAGCGATGTGACGTCGGTGAAGTCAAGAGGATGATTGCTGCAATAGGTTGCCCAACCAGCATCAGAGATGGCAATGGATGTGTTCGTGGGAAGGGTTGTAACATAGCCCTTTGTCTCGTCGAGAATCGCCTTTACGACGATTCTCGTTGCACGAATCTGGTCGTTTTCTGTAGCATAACACCTAATAGAAGATACATTGTTGAGGCCTGTGATGGTCTGAGTTGTGCCATCAGTAGCAAGCGTTCCAACAGATACAGAGTTAATCATATAAGTAGACTCAGATAATGTAGCAACAACACTTGTCAAAACACCAGTGGTTGAAATTTCGAAATAATTGGATGTGCCATCTGTTACAGTCCATGTATTTGGTGTTTTACTAGTATAATGCTTACCAGCAGAAATTTCTAATTCAATTTCTGTATCATTATCCTGCCAAGTTCTTGTTCCTGTAGAAGTAAGGTTAGAAATATCAGAAGCATCGAATGTTGCAGAGACATGTTTCTTCAGTACATCACTATAAACAGCATAGTAATTAATGTCTGCATCACCCATGTTAGCCTCAGTTACTGTTGCAGGCTTATCGACAGCAGTACCATCAATAGCAGCAGATGCCCATCCCTCAAACATAAATCCGCCTACAGCAGGAGTAGGATTAGTTGGGAATACTATAGCAGTCTCTTCCTCTACACTTTCTTCACTAATCTTTGTACCATTATCATAGAAAGCTACTGTATGAGAAGGATTGTTCACAGTAATCTCAATGCTCTTACTGAAGGTCTCGCCTTTCTTGTAGTTAGCATCGTCCTTATCCACATTCAATGTAGCAGTGATGTTAACAGTACCCTTACCAACAGCAGTAATCACTCCATCAGCAGCTACGGTAGCAACATCGGTATTATCAGAAGCATAGGTATAAGCAGCAGTCCAGCCAGCCTGGTCGTTGGCAACGGTTGTATTTGTCGTGTTGCCCTTAATCAGAGTTGTTTCAGTTGCTGTGAAAGAAGTGATATTAACTGCCTCGCGAGTGTCGGCTGCGACAGTGGTGCAATAGCCAGAATAAGTATCAGGAGTACCTGTCACCCAATCAACATCTATCTCATCAAGATACATAGCACCGTCATTAGAACGAATTCCGATATATGTATAATCTCCCACTATATTCAATTCTGTACTTGTCTCATATACAATACTACCAATTTTTGTTCCCAAAGTAGCAGATTCTGAAGAATAAAGATTAGAGGCACTAGAATATGCTGTATTCTTACCGTATACATCCAATGTTCTACCTGTTGCAGTATTACTATTCCAAACAACAGTTACCTTTTTGGCCTGTCCACCAGATGCAGTAGAAACTATACCACTATTTTCTTTCGAACGCAACTGTATCGCATTATTACCTGCTGCACTGTTTCCTGCATAGACAGCACCTGAAACAATAGTTTTACCTGACCAGCCAGAATATGATGTTCCTGTAACTCCAGTAGTTGTTTTAGTCAGCTCGTCCGTCTTTGTTGTTGAACTACCTGGAGTTACATCAGCGTAACAGGCATAATAGGTAACATCTTCATCACCCATTGTTGCAGAGGTAACAAATGTAGGTGCTTCATCTGTAGTGCCGGTAATAGTAGCAGCTACCCAACCAACGAACACTTTTCCATCAACAGCTGCAGGATTCGTAGCAGGAAATACAATAGCCTTACCTTCTTCTGTAGAAACAGTAGCATGTGTCTCGCCACCATTCTTTTTGAAAATTGCATTATGATATACTTTAGCAGCAAATGTTGCACTTAACGTAACATCATGTTCCGTCATTGTATAAGAAGTGGCAGCTGTATAAGTATGAGTTGAAGCATCTACAGCTTTCCAATTCACAAAATTATAGTCATCAGAGGGAGTAGCAGTAACGGAAAGAACAGTACCTGCAATAAATTTATCCCCAGAAGTAACCACATCATCTCCATTCTTAACAACAAGAGTTCCACCAGTAGGAGCTATGATTGTAACTGTATACGTTGGGATTTCCTCGAAGTTAATTCGAACTGTACAATTCTCTGTTGCCGTGACAGTAAATATATTACCAGACTGTGACTGTGATACTGTTGCTGAACCAGCAATCACCTCATAAGGTGTTACTGTACTTATACGGCATCCAGCAGCTGGAGTTGCAGTAATCACGTTATTCTCGACCGAAACAGTACCTAAAGATGTATTATTCGACTCGCCAGTAAGAGTAAAACTAACCCCTTTTACAACTTTATAGAAAAAAGCAATGGTACCGGTTGAACTGGCATAAGAACGCAGTCCACTTGTTCCGTTTATTCGAAGATGGCGTGTTGCTGTCGTTTTATTAGCAACTGCATAATTTGTCCCAGAAACGTACGTAGTACCAATAATAAGATCTGTATTTGTTCCTGTAGATGTTGCCATACTAAAGGTATTAGAAGTAGGAACTTGCAAATAATATTTTGTACTTCCGATTGTAGCTTCAGCGGTGAATGAATTACCATCATTAGCTTTCTTCAAGGTATAATAGATTGGCGTTTGTGCAGAAGGTAACGCTGTCTTACCCCAAGAAGATGTACCTTCATAATGGAATCCCGTTCCATCAACTCCCAAAACATATTCAGCGGATTCATCAATGTTGGCGATTGAAGTCAATTGCTCATAAGTATCCGCCACACTACTCAAGCCCCCTACTATGAAGGCGCATAGCAGGAGCATAGTTTTTAGTAAAAATGTCTTTTTCATATATATAATAATTAGTTAGTCTATGGCAATTTAGTTGAGAGTAGGTGCAGACGTCTGTTTCGCAACAAATGTGGGACAACTCTACAACTTGTTGTTGTGTGGCATTTATAATTACACCGTCAACGTTGCAAAGATATACAATAAATATTTATTCTGCAAATAATTGAAGAAGAAAATGAAAAAAGAACCCCACCTCGGCCCTCCCTCGGGAGGGTTGTGGTGGCGTTGTTCTTGGTCGGTTTTTGTTCAATAAACACAAAAACTGAAAACACAAAAGGTCTCAGAAAGTTGCGTTATAGTGCTGCTTTCGTCTTGTTATAGTTTCGCTTTTGCGTTGTAATAGCTTTACTTTTGATGTCCGTCCAGCCCCTAGATGTGGCGCATCCAGCCCCTGGAACGGGTCGTTTTAGCCCCTGGATGCGGTTGTTCTAAGGGCTGGATGTAGAGCATCCAGGGGCTAGACCAGAAATGATAGCTTCGGTTTTAGACTTTAGAAACGCCTCTTCTGGACATTAGAACACGTGCTTTTAGACGTTAAAAACGGCCCTCTTCAGACTCTGGAAATGCCAATTCAAGACTCTGGGAGCATCGCGAAACCTACGCAATTGCAACACTAATACAGCTACTTTGCTAACTTCCGACTTAAGTCAAAAGATACAAAAGTGCCGCTCTTGACATGCAAAAGCGGCACATTCAGCACGTAAAAGTGTCGAGGGAGCCTCGGATTACCTTGGCTTCATATAGCTCAAAGGAATGACGAGTTACTTCTTGATGCGATAGAGACGGAACGACATGGCTGGCAACTGATCGTTCAGCACAACAGCCTTCTTGGCTGCTTCGCACTTCACACTGCCTGCCACAGGCGTGATCTTGGTGGGGGTATCCAGCGTGTTCTCGTCGTCCATCGAACCGTTATGGTTCAGTGTCAGCGTGGTGGCTACAGGGGCACCCGTCATGCCCTGCAGGTTGAGCGTGATGTCCTGCGCCTGTTTGTTGGTGTTGACCACCTTCACGATGATCTCGCCAGTGGTCTTGTCGAAGACCGACGAGGCAAACAATCCATCCTGACCATCAAGTCCTGCCACGGGTTGTGACTTCTTGCCCTTGGCGTCGGCGGGATCCTTCATCGTCAGTTTCAATACGTTGGTGCCTTTATTCATGGCATACATCTGCTGCACGTAGTAGCTCACAGACTTGAACAAACGCAGGTTGTCGTACCAGATCATGTCGGGGCGCCACTGCCAACCGTCAACATGGGCGAAGAGAGGAGCGTAGGTAGCCATTTCAACGATGTCGGCATTGCGCTCAATGCCCGTCATGAAGGCAGCCTCGTAGAGTGATGTCTCGTAGTGGTTCCACTTCTTGCCCTTGCCGTGACAGGCATACTCGCCGGCAAACACCTTGGGACCCTTGCGGTCGTAGCTGTCGTAGCGCATGGCACCACAGTTGCCATATTTCTTCTTGGCCTCGGGAGTGGCAAGGAACCACGCCTCGGGACGATAGAAGTGCTCATCGACCAGGTCGGCCTTCTGTGCCTTCATGGCCTCCCATCCTTTCTCAAACATCTTGCCCTCAGAGTCGGGACCGCTGGTACCTATAATCTTGATGTTGGGGTATTTGGCACGGATGGCTGTCACGAAAGGTTTCAGACGCTCAAAGTAAGGTGTGTCCCACTGCTCGTTGCCCACACCAATATACTTCATGTTGAAGGGGGCAGGGTGGCCCATCTCGGCACGGATCTTGGCCCACTTAGAGGTGGCAGGGTCGCCATTGGCAAACTCGATCAGGTCCAGACAGTCGTCGATGAACGGCTGCAGCTCGTCCATCTGCGCATGAGCATCGAGCTTGTTCTGAAACTGACATGCCAGACCAACGCTGAGCACGGGCAGTGGCTCGGCACCGATGTCTTCGCAGAGCTGGAAGAACTCGAAGAAGCCCAGGCCGTAGCTCTGGTAGTAGTCGGCAAAATAGCGATAGTCGAAGGTGTCCTCCCAGCGGTTGCGGTTCAGCGGACGGTTCTCTACAGGGCCAATGGTGTTCTTCCATTGGTAGCGGGTGTCAAGTGTGGTGCCCTCAACGATGCATCCGCCGGGGAAGCGGAACACACCGGGGTGCATGTCCTGGAGCGCCTCGGCCAAGTCGCGACGCATGCCGTTGACACGTCCTTTATAGGTATCTACGGGGAACAGTGAGATGTGCTCCAAAGCGACGGGGTTGTCATTGCTGAGGAAGATGCGTAGCTGCGCCTTGGCATTGGTGCGGGTTGACTTTAAGACGATCTCGTATTTCTGCCAGTCGGCAGAGGTGATGTCAAGTTTCTGCTCTACAAACTGCTGGCGCTCCTCCATGGTGTTCTGATCAATCAGTTGCACGCGAATCTGCGACTTGCCCTTGGGCGCCTTGGCCCACACGCTGAAGCGGTATTGCTTGTCTTTCTCCACGCCGATGCCAAAGAAGCCCTCGTTCTGCAGACCAGTGCGGCGCTCGCGATGGCCAGGGTCTGAGAGCACGACATAGTGAGGACAACGCTCAAAGGGACCATCGTCCTTCAGAGCCACGTTGCCAAACACATGCCACCCCATGAACGACTGTGGAAATTCGAACGAACGGTTCTTAACCAGCTCGCCATACAGACCGCCATCGGCAGCAAAATTGATGTCTTCAAAGAAAATGCCATACATGGTTGGCGACACGGGAGCACCTATCTTCTTGGTGTTTACGTCCATCACATGACCGGCATGAACAGCCAGCGATGCAGCAAACAGCATGGTGCAGGAGATCAGTTTTAGTTTCATATAAATAGTTAGTTGTATGTATAGTTCTACTTTCTTTCAATCCTTTTAGGACCTTTATCGTGCAAAATTAGTTAAAAAAAGACAAAGAAACAAATCATTTACGAAAAAATGACTACTTTTGTAACACTTTAACGAACATGCTAACGAATATGAAAACAATACTTGTAGCTGAAGATAACGACAGTAACTACCTCCTGATGACTTACATCCTGAAAAGAGACTATCAGGTGATACGTGCAACCAACGGATTGGAGGCCGTAGATAGAGTGAATGCCGGTGGCATTGACTTGGTGCTGATGGACATCAAAATGCCCGTGATGGATGGTTTGGAGGCTACTAAGAAAATTAGGGAATCGCACCCAGAACTTCCTATCATTGCACTGACGGCAAATGCTTTCGAAACAGATAAGCAGTTGGCCCTTGAGGCGGGAAGCAATGATTTCCTGACGAAGCCTGTCAACAGCAGAAAATGTCTGGATGCGATCGCTAAGTTTATTTAATCAAGATGAAGTGCTTTTAACAAAGAAAGCACAGTAGGTGAGATAGAGCACGCAACACAGCGTGACCATGATACCACCTACGATTCCTACAGAACTTATTGCAAAGCCTATGGCGGGGGTGACGACACCACCGCCTGCTACAGCTGTGATCATAAGACCTGAAATCTGGTTGGCCTTATCGGGCTTGGCCTGTAGCGCCATGGCGTAAATGATCGAAAAGACGGAAGAGGCGAAGAAGCCTACCGCACCGATGCACACCATGTTGACCGTCGCATCGTGCCAGGCGGTCATGATCAACAGTGAGGCTATGCAACACAGGATGTTGACCCTGAAATAGCGAATGCTGGATATGCGTGCCAGGGCGAACACGCCCATAAAGGCGCCTATGGTGCGACAGAGAAAGTAGGTCTGCGGTGCAAACTTCACTTGGCTTTCGGTCCACCCGAAGCGCATGGCCATCAATTTGGAACTGATGAAATTGGTGGCAACATCAACACCGACAATAAAGAATATGCCAAGGAACAGCAAGAGGATGGTCTTGTCTTTCAGTAGTGCAAACGAACTGGACAGTGAGACCTGCTGCCCGGTGCTTGGCGTCTCGCGCTGAATGGGGGTGAGCATCAGCCACAGAGCCGACAAGAGGGTGATGAGTCCCAGAATGGGGAAACAGTAATACCACCGCTCCTCGCCACCAAAAGCGACAGCCAACAATACAATCTCAGGACCTGCCAGCGATGAGATGGCCTTGATGACCTGACCAGCAGTCAGACTGCTGGTCAGGAGCCTGCTATCACTCACGACGTTGTTTAATAATGGATTCAGTGACACCTGAAGGATGGCATTGCCGATGCCCAGCAGTGCATAGGCCAGCATGCAAGTGGCGCTGTTGTAGGTCAGCAGTGGCAGCAGCATGCCCACCAAGGTGATGCCCATGCTGAGCAGTACGGTGTTCTTGCGGCCCCACTTGTTCATCTGGTTGCCCACGGGGATGCCGAGAAACAGAAACCAGATGAAGACCAGCGAGGGCACAAAGCCCGTCATGACGGGCGACCACCCGAAGCTGCGCTGCACATAGTCGGACGAGATGCCGACTATGTCGCAGAAGCCCATCACAAAGAAGGCAAATAATATGGGAAGGGATTTTTTCATGTTATTTTAATTGAGGACAGGGAACAGGAATGGTGGTGCCCCAGGCTTGGTTGGGCTTGGCTCCCATCTTGAGCTTCAGGGTGCCGCCCTTGTAGAGTACGTCGCGGAACAGCCAGCACTGGTCGAGGGGCTTGCCGTTCAGTTGGGCCGACTGCACATAGTAGGCATCGCTGCCGTTGCCCTCGGTTTCGATGACGAAGGTCTTGCCCGAGGCATAACGGTCGCTGAGCTGTATCTCGATGCGGTCGAACAGCGGGCTGCCCAACTGATAGGTGGGATGCTGGCAGGCACCGCCCTGCACGTCGAACAGTCCCATAGACGACATCACGAACCAAGCTCCCAGCTGTCCTTGATCTTCATCCTGACCATAGCCGTAGCCATGCTCGCCAGTGGTGCCGTAGAACTCTTCACAGATGAGACGCGTCCACTTCTGGGTGAGGTAGGGCTTGCCCGAGAAGTTGAACAGCCAGGGTATGTGAAGGCTGGGTTGATTGCCGTGGTTGTAGGGACTGGACACACCAGAAAAGGCATTGGTCACCTTGCCGCCACCAAAGACGGTCTGGCGTGCCACGGTGAAAATGGAGTCAAGCCGGTGGTTGAATGTCTCTTGACCCACACGAGCCACCAGTCCTTCGGGGTTCTGAGGAACAAAGAAGGTGTATTGGAAGGCGTTGCCCTCTTGGAAACCGCGCCATGACTCCAGGGGATTGAAGTGGTCGATGAAGTCGCCATTGGCCACCCGTGGACGAACCATCTTCAGCGTGTCGTCGAACACCTTGGCCCATCCATTAGACAGTGCCATCAGCTTCTGATAGTCGGCTTCTTTGCCTAAAGCCTTGGCCAACTGTGCCACGGCATAGGCACTGAAACTGTACTCCAGGGTGTGAGACACCGAGAACTGTGAACCGCCTGCGTGGGTGCCGTAGAAGACGCTGTCGTCGAAGGGCACATAGCCCTTGGCCACAAACTGACCTACGTCCATCTTGCCTGCACCCTCAATGCGGTGGTCGGCACCAAGTTCGTTCTTCAAAGCTGCCTCATAGGCGGTGGCAATGTCGAAGTTGCGGATGCCACTATTGTAGGCACCGGCAATGGCAATACTGGTCATGTTGGTGCCTACGCCCGAGACGTACTTGCTGTTGGCGACGCCATCGCCCAGCCAACCGGCATCCTGATAGATGCGCAACTGGCTGTTCACCCAGTCGTTGTAGTACTCGGGGAACACCATCGCCCATAGAGGGGTGAGGTTCCAATAGCCACCCCAGATGGCATCGGTATTATAAAAATTGTAAGCGGGCTTGCCGTTTCTGTCTTTGGGAAGCGTGCCCACGGTGCCATCGTTCTTGGGATAGGAACCATTGACGTCGTTGGCCAGACCGCGTCCCAGCAGCACATGGTATAGGCCTGTGTAGAACTTAACCTTGTTATCTTCCGTGCCGCCCGTCACCTTGATGCGGTTCAGCGCCTGATGCCATTTTTGGGTGGTGGCGGCCAGTGCCTGATCGAAGGTCAGCTGATTGGCCTCAGTCTGCAGGTTCTGCTTGGCATTGGCAATGGAGGTATAAGAGAGGCCAATCTTCACGTTCACCTGCTCGTCCTGTTTGGTAGCGTAGTTCAAACTCATGATGGCACCAGGACCGTGAATCTCTGTGCCGCTCTGCAGCTGACCTCCCTGATGGAACACATCTACAGAGACGGGGGCCTTGTCAAGCACAGCATAGAAATACATCGACACGGTGGCACCAGCCTGATACTTCTTGACGTACTCGGGTTCGGTGATGACATAGCCCTCGATGGTCTTGTCATCTACTTGACGGATAAAGGCGTCCTTGACAGCTCCACTCTCGCCTTGGCGGTTGCCGATGTTGAACAGGATGTGTGACTGATCGGAGGCGGGGAACGTGTAGCGCTGGAAACCAACGCGGGCGGTGGCGGTCAGTTCGACACGCACCTGATAGTCTTTCAATAGGACAGAGTAGTAGCCGGGATGGGCACTCTCGTCAATCTTTTCGAAGCGTGAACGGAAACCTTCGTCGGGTGTTTCCATCTTACCGGGGATGGTCTTGACCGTTCCAGTGACGGGCATCAGCGCAATGCCGCCCACCTGAAACTCGTGCAGGCATGGAAAACCGTCGATGGAGGTATGGCCGTCCTCATAGCCTATGGCCTCCCAACCCTGGTTGTTGCCATAGGTGCCATTGGTTGAGGCACTCAGCTTGGCCATGCCAAAGGGCTCGGCGGCAGGGGTGTAGAAGAACCAACGACTGTGGACGGTACCCAGGTTGGGCTTGACGTAGCCTAACAACGTGGTGTCGATTTGTGACTTTTGCTGTGTAGAACAACCTGTCAGACAGGCTAACGACAGGATGCCAAAGATGAATCTGATCTTTCTCATTATTACTATACTATATATACTTATTATCGTCTTTTTCGCAGCTTTATTGTCCTGCCACCTCGCCTTTGTAGAGAGCAATGAGGCTCAGACCGTCGAGAGCAGCTGCCTGCATGAGCAGACTCTCTATGCGTTTGGGCGATCCGCCGGTCCAGTCTTCGTAGAAGAAGCCTGTCTGGTTGCGCGCCTTTTCGTAGGCGTGGTCGGTAAAGTTGATAAAGGTGTCGATATAGTTCTGGGCAGTCTTGTAGTAAGGCAGGATGTCAACAAACGCGTTGATGAGTTTGATGGTGAACCAGGGGTCGTTGGCAGGGTAGGCCAACGCCATGCCATTGGCAGGCCGCACGAAATAGTTGTAGGCGCCCTCGGCAGAAGCCTTGGCATGGTCGAGGTACTTCTCGTCGCCGGTGATTCTGTAGAGACGCACACCATTGGAAATCATGACGCCAGTGTTGTAGGTCCACTTGGTCTTATTGATGGTGCCATTTACCTGTTTGTCGTTCCAGTAGTTGTTGTCCTCGGGGTCGCGCAGGTTGGCGTAGAGCCAGTTATAGAGGCGTTTGGCAAAGGCCAGAACGTCTGTCTTCTCTTCTGATGCACAAACATGGTAGTACTCCAATAGGAATAGGGTGGCATAGCCATTGGCACAGGCGGGCTTGTTGGAGTCGCCAACGCCAGCTTGGTTCTTCTGCGACTCGTTCCACCAGAGTCCGCCGCCATGGATGTTGTCTTCGCCCGACTTCAGGAAACTGACAATGCGCTTGGCTCGCTCCAGGTAGGTCTGATCGCCCGTCAGTTTGTAGGCGTGCACCAGGTCGATGCCTACGATTGAGTTGTCATCGTAGAAACGGGTGCCACTGCCACTCACACCGTTGGTCTGTGAGCCGTAGCCACCGATGTTGACATCGCCAGAGGTGCGCCAGTAGAGTTCGAATCGGTCAACCATGCCCTTGTAGTCAAAGTCGTAGCCCAGCGCATAGAGATTGGCTGCACCCGAAACTAAACCATCGTAAGGCCAAAGGAACGATGCCGACAAGTCGCCGGCTTGCTTGGGGTAGTTCTCATTGTAGAGACCACGGGTAGGACCGTTCTTCACCTGATAGTACTGGTTGATGAGGTCGAACAAGGCTTTGGCTCGCTCGTGATAGACAATCTTCTCGGTGGGCTCTTCGGGAGCGGAGGGATTGGCGGGAGGAGTGAACTCCTCCACGCCTGATCCGCCGCAGGAAATTAATACGGTTGTTAAAGTCACTAACAAGACTTTGATTCTCAACATATTGCTGCGTGTTTAGATGGATGTGATGTTTGTAAATGTGTGCATGAACAGGTTGTCTTTGTTGGTCTCGATGGTGATAGTGGCATGCTTGTAGTCCAGACTGCCTGCCATCTTCCAGAGGTGATCCCACTGGCTCCAACTGAACTCGTAGAGCGAGTAGAACGAGGGATCCTCGCCACCGACGGGACGTTCGGGACTGACGCTGTCATGGCGTCCCCAACACATGTCGGCACCATTGACCTTGGCTATGAAGTAGTAGCGCTCTTCGGTCCATCCCAGCCAGCTGGGAGGATTGGTGGCAGGACGTGACTGGTCGATGAAGACAATGTCGCCTTCGCCCTGGAAACGGCCGTTGCCGATATAGTCGAGCAGGGCGATGTCGTTGAACGTGGCACCCCAGATGCAGCGCACCTGTGAGCCAATGGCATCAATATGCATGCTCATGGTGTTGAAATCGACGGTGATGCGTGATACCTCGGTAGAGGCTGTGGCGGCAGTGGTGGCGGTGCCTTCTTTCAACTTGCCGGTGGCGTCGATATAGTATGCAAAGGCATCGTCGTTGGTGCCCGACTTGAAGTAGATGACACCATCCTTTAGTTGAGTGAAGATCTGGTAAACACCTTCTTCAACGGTGCGAAAGGCCTGGCCTTCGGTCTCGGCAGCAGAGCCATAGAGGTACAGTTGGGTGGGGATGTTGTCGATACCCTCGCCACGTGTCACGGTGAGACGGCCAACCTGCTGACAGTTTTTGACCATGCCACCCTTAGAGGCCCTGACCGTCCAGAGCAGAGTGCCGGTGGCCTCGGGCTTGATGCCGGCATTGCGCGCCATGGTGTTGATGGCTGCCTGTGTCAGTGTGAGCGTCGGCAGGGCGCCTTGGTCGCTCTTCATGACAGCCAGAGGATTGGTGAAGTCGCCACCCTGTTTGTCGAAAAGCACTTCATAGAGCACGATGCCGCCGTCGGCAGCACCACCACCCGTCCACGACAGTTCGACGGGAGTGGGTGAGGTGACATCGAGTACGAGGTCGGAAGGTCCACTGAGTTCGGTGGGAACAGCGAAATCGGTGTTCAGCTCGTAGGTTTCCTGACAGCTCACCAAGGCAAGCAGGAGAGCGCCAGCAAGAAATATCTTTTTCATAGACTTTTTTGTTTTTAAATCTTCTTTTTAACTTCCTGTTAATTAATCACTACCAATTAGGATTCTGATCCAAGTTTTTGTTCAGGTCTCTCTCTTTCTGCGGAATGGGCCACAGGTAGTGCTTTTTGGCATCGAACTTGCGCTGTTCTACACGGATAAATCCGTTGTCTGCACCTACGATGTCGCCCGTATGAAGACCGTGACACCAGCCATTGAGCACGTCCTCGGCAATCTTCCAACGGATGATGTCCTTATAGCGGAGTCCCTCCATGGCAAGTTCTGAGCGACGCTCTTGGCGCACGATATTGATGAGCTCCTCTTTGGAAGCAGTTGGGAAGGTGATGCCTTCGGCAGTGAAACCTGCACGGGAGCGGATGGCTCCGATGGTGTTGTTCCAAACGGTCTCGTTGAGTGTGCCTAACTCTGCGTGAGCCTCGGCATTCATCAGAAGGATGTCGGCATAGCGAATCAAAATGGTGTTGAGGCTGGAGGTACCTACCGATGAGCGGTATTGGTTGTCCCAATACTTCTTGACGTAGAAACCAGTGGCAGAACAGTCGGAACTGAATCCATAGCCGTCTTTGTCGGCGCCTTTCTCACAGTTGATGGTAACCTCAGAGCCATCGGCCATCTTGTAGCTGTTGCCTGTATATATGACGGTGGCAGCCAAACGGGGGTCGCGGTTCTCATAGGGCTTGGCGGGATTGTAGCCAGAACTAGTCTCATTGATGGCCTTGCCGTTGGTCATGAGGTAGCTGTCAACCAGTTCTTGTAGTGGAGAAAGTTGTGAGTAGCCTCCAAGGGTGGGTGGCAGAAAGCTGTACTGTGTGCCCTGCTCGCGAGTGGATGGCGCATATTGAACGTCGAGGATGACCTCGCAATTGCCTTCGTTGGCTACCTCAAACAGGCCAGCATAGCTGGGAAACAGCTGATAGGTCTTGGAGGTGATGATGTCCTGAGTGAGTTGTTCAACCTTGTCCCACTGACCTTCGAACAGATAGACCTTGGCCAGGATGGCCTTGGCAGCACCCATGGTGATGCGACCTTTGTTGTCTTCGTCATAGCTGGCAGGCAGACTGTTGCTTTCGATGACCTCGGTCAGGTCGGCAGTAATGTTGGACACGACGGTCTCGCGTGGGGTGCGTTGCATGGTCTGGCTCTCAGCGATGCTGATCACATGCTCGGGGTAGGGAATGGCACCGAAACGGGTGTAGAGCTCGTAGAAATGATAGGCTCGGATGGTCTTGGCCTCGGCTATGTAGCGCTGCTTCTGCTCAGGCGTCAGCGATGACACCTTGTCGATGTTGTCTAACAGCTGGTTGCAACTGCGGATGGCGGCATAGCGGCTGTCCCAGATGCTGGCTACATAGCGATCGGCGGTCGAGAAGGAACCGTTGCCGATGTTTTGTGTGTAGTCGTTGGGCTGCTTGGTATAGGCATTGTCTGACATGCACTCGGCATACAACTGCTCGTCCATGCTTGAGAGCTGGGTGTAGCAAGTGTTGAGCGTGGCGATAGCCGCATTCTTGTTGTCTTTCCAGAAAGTCAGGTCTGTCTCTCTGTCATATGGTGCTGTGTCTAAGTCTATACACGATGCATTAACCATGGCTACGGAGGCCATGACTACGATATGTCTGATAGAGTATTTCATTGCTTTACGGATTTTAGAATTTAACATTAAGACCAAATGAGTAAACACGTGCAACAGGATAAGCACGACCACTGCCGTCGGCGTTGTATTCGGGATCCCAACCGCCCTTCATCTTTGTGAAGGTCAATGGGTTCTGAACGGTGGCATAGATTCTGAGGTGGTTGATGAAGGTGTGCTTCAGTAATTTGTCAGAGAAGGTGTAGCCTAACTGCACGTTCTTGAGACGCAGATACTTGGTGTCTTGGATCCAGAAGTCGGACTTAGCAGCATTGTTGGCCGACTCAGCACCCATGGTGAGACGAGGATATGAGGCATTGGGATTGGTGGGGGTCCAACGGTCCAGATGGAAGTTCATCACTGGACCCTCGTTGTTGTTGTGGAAAGCCTCGACCGACTCACCGCGCATCCAGTGGTTGCGCTTGCCTACGCCCTGCCACATCATAGAGAAATCAAAGCCTTTATAGGTGGCGCCATAGGTGAAGCCGAAGGTGTAACGTGGGAAACTGTTGCCTACTACGAAGCGGTCGTCGTCGGGCTTGATGATGCCATCGCCGTCTTTATCGACATAGCGGATGTCGCCAGGCTTGGGAGTGATACCTTCCAAGTGGGGACCTTTGGCACACTCTTCCTCGTTCTGGAAGAAGCCGTCAGACTTGTAGGCATAATATGAATAGAGGGGATAGCCTTCCTTGATGATCGTGTTCACGTCGTAGCCGCCGATAATCTCCTCACCATGAGTGTTGACAACCTCGTTGTAGCTGTCAGAGAGGTTGCCGGCAATGTGGTGCTGCACGGGACCTGTGACGAAGTGATAGTCTAACGAGAGTTCCCAGCCACGTGTCTCAACCTCGCCGGCATTCTGGATGGGGGCACCGTTGCCAAACAGGCCGGGAACGGGCAGGTTGACAAGGATATCTTTAGTATGGTTGTTGAAGACGTCGAAGGTCAGCTTCAGCTTGTCGTTGAGGATGCCCATCTCGATACCAAGGTTGAGCATGCGGGTGGTCTCCCACTTGATGTCGGGGTTGGCAGAAGCGAAGTAGGCAGTCTGGGCAAGTTTGTTGCCGAACGAGATGCCGTTGGTGACCGAAACGGTCTGCATATACTGGTAGGCACCGATGCGGTTGTTGCCCACCAGGCCCCATGAACCGCGAACCTTCATGGACTGTATATAGGGCTTAACATAATCCCAGAACTTCTCTTCAGACAGGCGCCAGCCAGCCGAGAATGATGGGAAAATACCAGAGCGATTGCCCTTGGCAAAATAAGAGGAATAGTCGTTACGCATGTTGAACTCGAAGAGATATTTCTCGTCGTAGTTGTAGGTGGCACGTCCGAAGACGGAATAGATAGACCAGTCGCCAGCGCCGCCACTGTTGCTGACATCATTGCCGCTTTGACTACCAACGAAGATGTCATACTTGCTGTCGGGGGTGATGCGGGCGGTGTTGAAGCTATGGTCGGAGAAACCTTCGTAGGTGTAGCCCAGCAGGGCGCCAATGGCGTGCTTGCCAATCTGTGTGTTGTAGGTGCTCATCACGTTGGTGGTGATGTTCTTTGAACGGTAGAAGTTCTCGGTGAGCTTGTTCTCAGCATCACCTGTGCCCTCGAAAGCCTTACGATTCTCGTGCATGTGGTTGTTCCAGACGCGTCCGCCAACACTGCCAATGAGCTTCAGACCTTTGATGATTTCCCATTCGGCCTGCAGGGTTCCCAACAGCTCTTCGTTGGCATTCTTACGATAACCTCCTTGCTCTAAGCGCTGTAATGAGTTGGAATTACTGCCTGAAGGGTAGGTGTAGGTGCCATCTTCGTTCTTTATATTATATATAGGTGGCATGCGGTTGGCCTGCTCTATGATCCAATCCGTCCAGTAGGCGTGCTCTTTGATATCGTTGCGGGCGTATTGCGAGGTGAGGTTCAAGGTGAAGTTCTTGCTCAACCTATGGCTGACATTCAAGCGGGCATTGTAGCGCTGATAGCCATAGTCGGGACCTTTGAACATGCTCTCCTGATCGGTATAGCCGAGTGAGGCCAGATAGGAAAGTTGTGCGTTGCCACCAGTGACCGACAGGTTGTGTGAGCTCTGAGGAGCCGACTCCTTGTAGAGTTCGTCCATCCAGTTGACATTGGGACCTTCGCTTCTGAATCTGGCGATGTCTTCGGCGGTGAACTTGGTGGTGCGTCTGGAATTGACGGCTGCCTCGTTGTACATCTCGGCATATTTCCAAGAGTCGGCAATGTCGGCAAGTTGGGTGGGCTGCTGGACACCCATCAGGAAGTCGTAGGCTACCTCTACGTGGCCTGCCTTTCCCTTCTTTGTGGTGACAAGCACAACACCATTGGATGCGCGTGAACCATAGATGGCGGTGGATGAGGCATCCTTCAAAATGGAGATTTGCTCAATGTCGTTGGGGTTGAGGTTGGCTAGTGAACCTTCAATGCCATCGATGATAACCAATGGGTCGTTGTTGTTCATGGTGTTGAGACCACGGATGTTGATGGAGGGAGCACTGCCTGGTGTAGATGAGCCTTGCTGGATGATAAGTCCGGCGGCGGTACCCTGCATGGCTTCCAAGACATTGGATACGGGCTTGCCAGCGAGGTCGTCGGTAGATACGGAAGAAACAGCACCAGTAAGATTGATCTTCTTCTGAACGCCATAGCCCACCACAACGACATCCTTAAGAAGTATGCCTGACTTCATGGTGACATTGATCTGACGCTGGTTGTTGACCTGTACTTCCTCTGTGTCATAGCCCACGTATGAGAATACGAGTGTCGCACCCGATGGGGCTTGCAGTGAGTAGTTGCCGTCTAAGTCGGTGACAGTGCCGGTATTGGTCCCTTTTACCAGTACGGTGACACCGATGACGGGTTCGCCTTCGGCTGTAACATGACCAGTCACAGTTCTTGTTTGTGAAAATGCTGGCATGCCAACCAAATTCATGACTACAATCATGACGACTGCTAATAATTGTGACGCAAACGGATGTTTGCCTACAAGCAAGTTGCATGATTGCTCTTTTGTTTGCTTGATCCTTTTCATAAAAGAAGGTTTTAAGTTATTAATAAGTTAATATCAAAGAGGTTATGATAATGCTTAAGGATGCATCGCTGGACGGATGCAACGTGGTTTCCCAGTTACCCACCTTGGATGCTGGAAGAAGCGATAGGCTCCTTCTGCATCCTGTGTCAATGGCGTTTTGGAAAATGGTCCTACTGCATCAGGTGGGGAACAACTTGGCTAACAACGCACATAGGCCTTGATGGTCACGCATTTCTGGTGTTCGGAAAGACCGTAAGGACGAATGGTGTACTCACCTACGCATGCTGGGATAATGAATGTCTCTGCATAATGAACAACGAAGGGTTCAAAGGCGTTGGTGGGACTCTCGATGATGGCCTCTTCGCCTTCAAGGAGGTTGAATACGTTGACACCGTTGTTCGTGTGATGTGTAACGGGCTTGGTAAACGTGTGACGTCGGGTCTCGATAAACTCGTTTCGGTGAAGTCCGGTGCGCTCTTCAACCCATCCGTCGCCTTCGGCTACAACCTCAAACTGGTTGCGAAGGTGCTCATAGACATATTTGGTGTCGCGGCCCCAGTCGATAACATCCTTGCCACGCTCAACGTTGATGGGGCGGGGTTTGCCGTCCAAACCGAGACGCTGCCAGTCCCACAGTTTAAAGGTGAAGATGTTGGGGGTAGAGCTAATCTCGAGAACCATACTCTCGGAACCAGAACAGTGGACGGTTCCACCGGGAATCAGAAAATGGTCGTGCTTCTTGGCTTGGATCTTGTTGACGTATTTCTCTGCGTCGAAAACAAAGCCGCCTTTTTGGGCCTTGCGCAAATCTGCTATCATGGCATTCTTGTCGATGCCTTCTTTTAGGCCGAGGTAAACAACGGCATTCTCGCCAGCATCCAGCAGGTAATAGCTTTCGTCTTGAGTGTAGTACATGCCGAAGTTCTCACGGATGAACTGTGTGGTTGGGTGTACTTGCAGACTGAGATTGCCACCACCCATGGTGTCGAGGAAATCGAAACGAATGGGGAAGTCCTTGCCAAAGCGGGCTTCGACAGGCTCGCCAAGCAATGAACGGCTCTTCAGAAGGACTAAATCGACAGAAGGTAACTCAAAACGGATACCATTGACCTCGAAAAGCAGACTGTTCTCCTCGGGTACACAGTCGAAACACCAGCCGAAATTGGATTTGGAACGATCCAGATCGCAGACTTCTTTCATCCACTGACCGCCCCACGGAGCAGGATCGAAAAAGGGTACTACTCGGAAAGGCGTTCTTGATGTCCGCTCGATGCCATCGAAAAAGGTTGCCTTGTCTATCATCTTGGGCTGGTCGGGCACATGGGTGTCTATCCACCATTCGATGCTGTCAAAGAGCTTGTCTTTGTACTTGTCAAGCACGCGCCAGTCGATAAAAAGACCGCGTTTGTACTGAATAGAGACGGCATCGTCGCGGTTGTCAACGCCTAATGCTTTCACTTCGTGACGGCGGAAGCGCTGCTGGATTTCCCATCGGGCCATGTCAACGTAAACTTTCAGAGCATCTGGCGTGGCAACCTGACAGGCGCCTGTACCTATTATAATAATAGTATTGGTTGCAGTCTCTAATTGTTCTCTCACTGCCTGCAACTTCTCCTGGCAGAAGAAGTCGGCCATCTTGAGATTGGTGACGTAGCCAAACAGCACATCATCGGTCATGAATGAGGCTGTCATCTTTCTGATTTCCGACTCGGGTTTCATGAGGTCGCGCGTGTTGATGATGGTGCCCATGCCTGAAAAGGCATTGATGAGCTCCGTCTCGTAAACACCAGTATAGGTGTCGATACACAAGACATGACCCTGCATGGAACACTTTAGTTGGGCTATAATGGCGTCCCACCCTTGTATGATAGTTCCCTTGAATTTGGTAGAAGGGAACTTATCATAATTTGCTTTTCTCATTATTACTTCTATTTAGTGTATATGTATGAACATACTGATTTATGTGCAAAAGTATTACGATGGACTGAGTTGGCAAAATATTTTTGCATTTTTTAAAATAAAAGTGAGGATAATTTGTGTTTTTCGGAAAAATAGCTACCTTTGCACGTGAAATAACGACTTTAAGAATATGAAGTTAGATCCAAAAAGTGCCAAGCCGCTCCATGTGCAAGCAGAGGAATTGCTCCGTGAGCTGATCGAGGATGAAGCGTATCAGAATGGAAAGTTGCTTCCAAGTGAGGTTGAATTGTCTGAACAATTAAGCATTTCAAGAAACACGCTGCGGCAGGCAATCAATAAACTGGTCTTTGAAGGAAGGCTGGTTAGGAAAAAGGGGTTTGGCACGCGTGTGGTGAAAAAGGCCATCGTTGGCGGGGTGAAAAACTGGCTGAGCTTCTCTCAGGAAATGAAAATGCTGGGTGTTCAGATTCGTAATTTTGAACTACATATTTCTTTGAAACAGCCTCATGCTGAGATTGCCAACTTCTTTGAGTTGAATCCTGATAATTATAGTCGTTGCGTTGTTCTGGAACGACTGAGGGGAAATAAGGAATATCCCTTTGTCTATTTTGTCTCTTATTTCAATCCTGATATTCCGCTGACTGGCGAGGAGGATTTCACAAAACCGTTGTACGAGTTGCTGGAAACGCAATTTGATATTGTGGTGAAGACCAGTAAAGAGGAAATCTCTGCGCGTTTGGCGGGCGACAGTCTTGCCGAGAAACTTGAAATAGAGTCAACGGATCCGATTTTGGTGCGTAAGCGTTTCGTATATGATGTGAATGGGAAACCGATAGAATATAATATAGGCTACTATAGGGCAGATAGTTTTACCTATAGGATAGAGGCAGAAAGGTAGAGGCTTAGCAGATTCTTTAGATAGAAATCAGATAGAAAAAGGATGGATGTCTCCCTCCCTCGGGAGGGTCAGGGTGGGGTTGTTGTTCTTGGTCGGGATAGGAACGGTTTCGCACTGTTATAGTTCTGCTTTCGTCTTGTTATAGTTTCGCTTTTGCGTTGTAATAGCTTTACTTTTGATGTCCGTCCAGCCCCTAGATGTGGCGCATCCAGCCCCTGGAACGAGTCGTTTTAGCCCCTGGATGCGGTCGTTCTAAGGGCTGGATGTAGAGCATCCAGGGGCTAGACCAGAAATGATAGCTTCGGTTTTAGACTTCAGAACCGCCTCTTCAAGACTTTAGAACACGTACTTTTAGACTTTAAAATGACCCTCTCTGGATTCTAATCCCTTACTCCACAGTATATATTTACATGGCCGTAGGCGGTTTTCTTGTTTTTTTTGAGGTTTTTGTTATTCAACAAGGTGTTCTGTTCCCTATCCCTGTGAATAATCTATAGAGACGTGATTAAATGTAGAAAAACAAAAAACGAGACTGATAGGCTGACCTATAGTCTCGTTGCTTGTAGCGGGAGCCGGGATTGAACCGGCGACCTCATGATTATGAATCATGCGCTCTAACCAGCTGAGCTATCCCGCCATCATTTTTGTTAAGCGGGTGCAAAGGTACGAGTTTTATTTGAAACCAAGGAAAAGTATGGAAATATTTTTGCTTCGCTTAACATTTTTTATTAAATTAAGAAAAATATAGGGTGAGATATTCTTTGAAATCTAATCTTTTTATTAACTTTGCCGCTGTAAAACAGAACCTGAAACCAATTGTAAACTAACCCATATATATGCGGAAACAGAAACTGGTGCTTGAATATCCCTTGCATGCTGGCAAACAAGAACTGCTATGGCAATTGCTGAGTACGGATCACGGCTTAGAGCGATGGCTGGCAGATAAAGTTGATGAAGAAAATGGTGTCATGCATTTGACCTGGGGAGATCCGTGGGGTGAACATCATACGATGCACGCTAATGTGCTGGAGAAAAGCAGAAATAATTATATACGTCTCAGGTGGAGTGATGAAGATGATCCTGATGCCTTTTGGGAAATGCGCATAGTTCGGAGCGAGCTGACTAACGAGTTGTGTTTGTGTGTGGTTGATTATGCCTATGCAGACGATATAGCAGACCTTCAGGAACTATGGGATGGTAATCTGGAACGGCTCCATCAGTCAAGCGGTTTTTAATTGCCCTATATATATTAATGTGTAATTGAGAATTGATAATTTATCTAAAAAGTATAAGTAATTATTAATTCTCAATTACTTATTGTCGATTTTTATCACTACCTTTGCAGCCAAATTTGTATGTTTCGGATTAGGAAATTAGATTTATTCGTAGCAAAACAGTTTGGCGTACTGTTCGCTGGTGCTTTCTTCATCTGCCTTTTTGTGCTGATGATGCAATTTTTGTGGCGCTATGTGGACGAGCTGATTGGAAAGGGGTTGTCTTTGGATGTGTTAGCACAGTTCTTTTGGTATATGGGACTCATGCTCATTCCGCAGGCATTACCTTTGGCTATTTTGCTGTCTTCGCTGATCACTTATGGAAACTTGGGTGAGAGCAGTGAGCTGACAGCCATTAAGGCTGCGGGTATTTCACTGATGCAATCTATGCGTTCTCTTATTGTTATAACGCTGATGATTGCCGGCGTCTCCTTTTATTTTCAAGATGTAATAGGTCCTTCAACTAATAAGGCCTTCGCACAACTTCTTGTTTCGATGAAACAAAAAAGTCCGGAACTTGAGATTCCAGAGGGGATTTTCTATGATGGCATACCTAATGCGAATATCTATGTGCATAGGAAAAACCTGGATACAGGAAAGCTCTATGGAATTATGATTTACCGGCAGACGGGCTCTTACGAGGATCAGGCTATCATCTTGGCTGATTCGGGCATGATGCAGACCACGGCAGAGAAAAAACATCTGCTGCTGACACTCTGGAGCGGCGAGTGGTTCGAGAATATGCGTTCGCAGGAGCTCGGTGGGTCGGCAGAGGTGCCCTATCGTCGTGAAACCTTTGGTAGTAAGCGTATTCTTTTAGATTTTGATAGCGGATTTAATTTGGCCGATGCCGCAGAGATTGGCGGCAGGGCTGTGGAGAAGTCGGAGCGACAGATCTTGCATGATATAGACTCAATACGTCTGTATAACGATTCTGTAGGCCGACAATTCTATGATGAGGCTAAGACTTATATACTGAATGTTCCTCAACTTACCAAAAAAGACTCTGTTCGCCTTAAAACACTGTCGGCTCAGGTAAAACCTCAGCCTGATAGCATCTATGAAAAACTGAGCGATGAGAAGAAGTTGGAGGTTGTGAAGTATGCTGCCCGTGCTGCTCAGAATGTGACCAACGACTTGGCCATGAAAAGCGATTATGCCCGTTGGATGAACAGACAGGTGAGAAGTCATCAGATAGAAGCTATCAACAAGTTTACCTTGTCGCTGTCATGTGTCATATTCTTCTTTATTGGTGCACCATTGGGTGCTATCATACGTAAAGGCGGTCTGGGCGTTCCGGTCATCATCTCAGTAGTCGTCTTTATTGTCTATTATATTTTTGAGAACTCTGGTATGCGCATGGCGCGCGATGGTAACTGGACCATTTGGTTCGGTAAACTGATCTCTACAGCCGTACTGTCGCCTTTGGCGGTGTTCTTTACCTATAAAGCCAATGGAGACTCAACCGTGTTAAATATGGATGCTTATCGTATGATGGCGATGCGCATGTTCGGCTTGCGGGTGAAACGAAACATAACACGTAAGGAAGTGATAATAGAAGACCCTGATTACGTTGAGGATGCTCAGGTCTTGACTCGTATTTCAGAAGAGATTCGTCATTATACAGAGAAGCATAAGTTGCTGCGTTGGCCTTCGCCTATCAAGGTGTTCTTCCGGCCTGGTGATGATCATGCTATTGCACATATCAGCGAAGAGCTGGAAATGGTTATAGAAAACCTGTCCTATACGCGTGATAAAGTGATTCTTCACCAGTTGAATAACTATCCTGTGATGGCCACACATGCGCATACCCGCCCCTTTGAACGTCGCTGGTTGAACATCGTGGTGGGGTTGTTCATACCGTTAGGCCTTTTCTTTTATATCAGAATGCTACGGTTTAGAGTACGTCTCTATCGCGACTTGAAAGCGATAGAGCAAACTAATGTGAAAATATTAAGTCAGATTAAAACGAAGTATTATGGAATATAAGCTGTCGAGTATAGAAGAAGCCGTCGCTGATTTTCGTGATGGTAAGTTTGTGATCGTGGTCGATGATGAAGATCGAGAGAACGAAGGTGATCTTATTTGTGCTGCAGAGAAGATAACGCCAGAGATGGTGAATTTCATGCTGAAAGAGGCTCGTGGCGTTCTTTGTGCACCTATTACTATCAGTCGTAGCGAAGAGTTGGATTTGCCTCGTCAGGTGAGTGATAACACCTCCATGCTTGGCACACCTTTTACGGTGACTGTCGATAAGCTGGAAGGCTGCACTACAGGCGTTAGTGCTCACGATCGTGCTGCAACTATCAATGCGTTGGCAGATCCAAAGTCAAAGCCCGAAACCTTTGGGCGTCCTGGTCATATCAATCCTCTCTATGCTCAGGATAATGGCGTGCTGCGCCGAAGTGGACATACTGAGGCTGCTGTCGATTTGTGTAAGTTGGCTGGCCTTTATCCTGCAGGAGCGCTGATGGAGATTATGAATGACGACGGCACGATGGCTCGTATGCCCGAACTTCAGGCCTTCTCAGCGAAACATGGGCTGAAGATAATCACTATCAGAGATTTGATTAGCTATCGCTTGCGCCAAGAGTCGCTCATAGAAGTAGGCGTCGAGGCAGATATGCCCACAGAATACGGACATTTCCGTATCATTCCTTTCCGTCAGAAAAGTAATGGACAAGAGCATTTCGCGCTCATTAAGGGCGAATGGAAAGAAGACGAACCAGTTCTTGTTCGAGTTCACTCTTCTTGTATGACCGGTGATATTCTCGGTTCACGTCGTTGCGATTGCGGCGAACAGCTACATCGCGCCATGCGGAAAATAGAAGAAGAAGGTAAGGGCGTTATCGTTTATATGCAGCAAGAGGGTAGGGGTATCGGCTTGATGAACAAGCTCGCCGCCTATAAGTTGCAGGAAGAAGGTTATGACACCGTCGATGCAAACCTCTGCCTTGGTTTCAAGGCCGATGAGCGCGATTATGGTTGCGGCGCACAGATGTTGCGTCATCTTGGAGTACACAAGATGCGCCTGATGACCAACAACCCAGTGAAGCGTGTCGGATTAGAGGCTTATGGACTTGAAATCGTCGAGAATGTCCCTATCGAGATAACCCCCAACGAGTATAATCTTCGTTATTTGCGAACCAAACAGCAACGCATGGGACATACGCTTCACCTTTGATGGTAATCTGCAACTATCAAAATAATGTGAAAATACGTGGTTTTTATGAAAAAGTGAAGCGAATTTTTCGCTGTCACGAAATAATTGATTAATTTTGCACGTTGATACAAACAAACTGACAAGATTTATGGCACAATTATCCAACCGTTTGCAACGCCTGGCTCCATCAGCAACACTGGCTATGTCGCAGAAAAGCTCTGAGATGAAAGCGCAAGGCATTGACGTTATTAACTTGAGTGTGGGCGAACCAGACTTCAATACTCCCGACCACATCAAAGAAGCAGCTAAAAAGGCTATTGACGAGAATTTCTCTCGCTATTCACCTGTTCCTGGTTATGCAGACCTGCGTCAGGCAATCGTTGAAAAGCTTAAGCGCGAGAATCAGCTCGATTATACCGTCAATGAAATCTGTGTTTCTAATGGTGCAAAACAAAGCGTTTGCAACACAGTGATGGCTTTGGTGAACCCCGGAGAAGAGGTCATCATTCCCGCCCCCTATTGGGTAAGCTATCCTCAGATGGCTCTGTTGGCTGGTGGTGTGCCGGTCTTTGTGCAGGCTGGATTTGAACAGAACTTCAAGATGACTGCCGAGCAGTTGGAAGCAGCGATTACTCCCAAGACTCGTTTGCTGATTCTTTGTTCACCCAGTAACCCCACGGGTTCTGTCTATAGTAAAGAGGAACTGAAGGCACTCGCCGAAGTCATCCTTCGCCACGACGACCTCTATGTACTTGCCGATGAGATTTACGAGCACATCAACTACACCGGCCGTCATGAATCTATCGCCCAGTTCCCTGGCATGAAAGAGCGCACCATTGTGGTGAATGGCGTTTCAAAGGCTTATGCTATGACAGGCTGGCGTATCGGCTATATCGCTGCGCCTGAGTGGATCGTAAAAGGATGTAACAAACTGCAAGGACAATACACCAGTGGCCCCTGCTCAGTAAGCCAGAAGGCCGCCGAGTTTGCATACAAGGAAAGTCAGTCTTGTGTGGAGGAAATGCGTCAAGCTTTCGAGCGTCGTCGCAACCTGATTGTAGATCTGGCCCGTCAGATTCCCGGCCTGGAGGTCAATGTGCCACAAGGCGCTTTCTACCTTTTCCCTAAGTGTAGTTCGTTCTATGGAAAGAAAGCTGGTGACCGCACCATCAACAATTCCACCGACTTGGCAATGTATCTGCTTGAAGTAGGACATGTGGCCACTGTAGGTGGCGATGCCTTTGGCGATCCTGAATGCTTCCGTATGAGTTATGCCACCAGCGATGACAATATACGCGAGGCCATGAGACGTATTGCTGAGGCATTGGGGAAACTGAAATAAAAATGCATATTGATACGTTAAAAGTAGTTAATCTATTTTGGAATATCCAATTATTTGCTACCTTTGCGAGTTGAACAGCCTGCAGAATTCTGTTTAAATTGCAGTCTTCTTCTTGCTTAGTAAACATTTATTTGTGATTAATTCAACTTAATTTATAACTTAAAACTAAATTTTAAAATTATGGCAACAACAACAAAGGCTGCTACAGCAGCTAAGAAAAATTCAGGCTTCAAAGGCGTAAAGGATGCATGGATCATTCTCGTACTCTGCTGCGCTATTGCTTATTGCTTCTATTTCTTTGTACTCGGTGATCCCAGTCACTTCCAGGGTGGCGACCGCAGTGGTCATCCCGCTGACCTGATGGGTACCGTATATAAAGGTGGTTTCGTAGTAGGTTTGATTATCACTTTGCTGCTCACCGTTATCGTGCTCGGTGTAGAGCGTTTCTTCGCTATCAAGAGTGCTTCTGGTAAGATGAACTTGGCTAAGTTCACAGCTCAGGTTAAGGAAGCTATCAAGGCTCAGAAGTTTGACGAGGCTAAGGCTCTCTGCGACAAGATGCAGGGTTCTGTAGCTAACGTTGTATTGGCTTCAATCAATATGTACCAGACTGTTGAGGGCGACTCAACTCTGAAGAAGGCACAGAAGATCTCTAAGATTCAGCAGGCTCACGAGGAGGCTACTCAGCTGGAGATGCCTACTCTGACTATGAACCTTCCTATGGTTGCAACTATCGTATCTCTGGGTACTCTGACCGCTCTGTTCGGTACTGTGCTCGGTATGATCGGATCATTCCAGGCTCTGTCTGCAGGTGGTGGTGCTGACTCTATGGCTCTGTCTGCCGGTATTTCTGAGGCCTTGGTTAACACGGCATCAGGTATCTTGACCTCTTGGGTTGCTACAGTTGTTTACAACTACTTCTCAAACAAGATTGATAAGCTGACATTTGCTCTTGACGAGGTAGGTTACACAATCGCTGCTACATACGATTCTAATCACGTCGAGGCATAATTTGTTTTACCTTTTAATTCCTTAAACGATTATGGGTAAAATAAAAATCGAGAAAAAAGACATCTGGATTGACATGACACCAATGTCAGACGTGATGACTTTGTTGCTCTGCTTCTTTATGTTGACCTCAACATTCCTGACGCCAGAGCCTATCAAAGTCAATACGCCAAGTTCGGTGTCAGAGGTCAAGATTCCCGAGAATGTCCTCAATATCCTTGTAAGCCCTGAGGGCAAGATATTTGTGGGCACGGAGAATAAGAACACCATGATGGCTATGATGCAGGAAGTTACTTCAAAGTTTGATATCTCGCTTACAGCAAAGCAGATGAAGAACTTCAAGGAGGATGCCATGATTGGCGCTGCATTAAGTCAGTTTGATGCTTATTACAATCTTGAGCCCGAAAAAATGTCTGAAGCTATCCAGAAGCTCGGTATCCCCACCGACAGTATCGATGGTGGTATGAGCGAGTTCCAGGAGTGGATCAAGGCTGCACATCAGGTTGACCCCGATATGAAGTTGGCTATCAAATGTGATGCCACAACACCATACCGTGTGATCAGAACAATGATGTCAGAGCTCCAGGATATGAATGAGAACCGTTACCAACTGATTACCAATCTTAAAACATCATCGGAGGATTAGTATATGGCTAAAAAGAAAGCTAGCAAGCAGAAAAAAATGGATACCCGCGTGAACTTCACGCCGATGGTAGATATGATGATGCTTCTGATCACCTTCTTCATGCTCTGTACTACACTGAGTAAGCCTCAGGCTATGCAGTTGACTATGCCTAGCAACGATGAGAACGTGCAAGATCAGGATAAGTCGGTAACAAAAGCTGACCAGACTATCACCGTTTATCTGGCTGCCGACAATAAGCTTTATTATATCGAGGGTCTGCCCAAGTATGATGATCCTACTTGTCTGAAAGAGACCACTTACGGCCGTGATGGTTTCCGCAACGTGCTGATTCACCACACCACTGGTGCTGGTATCGCTCCTGTTGCTCGTGTCATGAAGGCTAAGCAGGCTCTTGACGAGAAGAAGACGGCTTATGGTAGCACGATGACGGAAGAAGAGTATCAGAAACAACTGAGCGAAATCCGTAATGGTGTGATTAACGGTGAGAAGATTCCAACTGTCACCGTTATTATCAAGCCACTTGACACTGCCACCTACGATAACATGGTAGGTGCTCTGGACGAGATGCAGATTTGTACTATTGGTAAGTATGTCATCGACAAGATTAGTCCCGACGACGAGAAGCTTCTCGCTTTGAAGGGGGTTAAGTAATGATGGCTAACAATTTAAAAAACAGAAAAGAACTATGTCAAAAGTAGATCTAATAGACAATAGCTGGGTCGACCTCGTCTTTGAAGGTAAAAACCAGTCTTACGGTGCCTATAAGCTCCGCAAACAAACTGGTGCACGAAATGTAAAGGCTCTGGTGACGGTAATCACCGTTATCGCTTTGATTTTCGTGATTGCCATTGCCAAGGTTGCTATCGAAAACGCCCTTCCAAAGGCTTCTGTCAACACTGCCGATGTAGAGCTCTCTAAGATCGAGCAGAAGAAGGAAACCAAGGTTGAGCGCAAGGAGCAAGTTAAGGTTGAGCAACAGCAGGTTGTTGAGAAAGTAAAAAGCTCTGTGAAGTTTACAGCTCCTGTCATTAAGGAGGAGGTTGAACCTGAGGAAGAGATGAAATCGCAAGAGGAACTTGCTCAGAATAACACCGCCATCGGTGTGTTCGACGTTCAAGGTAATGACGAAGCAGAAGGTGAAGTGCTGAAGGCAAACCAGCAGACTGTGGAAGAGGCCAAGGTGGAGGACACCAAGGTGTTCACTGTGGTTGAGCAGATGCCATCATTCCCTGGTGGTGATGCAGCTCTGATGGCCTATCTGAGCAAGAATATCCAGTATCCTCCTATTGCCGAGGAGAATGGTATTCAGGGTCGTGTCGTAGCTACCTTCGTGGTTGAGCGCGACGGTTCTATCACTGATGTACAGGTAATGCGTGGTGTTGACCCCTCACTGGACCGTGAGGCTATCCGCGTGCTGAAGGGAATGCCTCGTTGGATTCCTGGTAAGCAGAATGGTTCTGCGGTACGTGTGAAATATACTGTACCTGTAACCTTCAAACTTCAGTAAGCTAATAACGCTAAGTATGAATAGATCGCAATTCAATATTATTGGATTATCTCTAATTTTAGGCTTGTTCCTCTCTTGTGGGAACAAGCCTAAAACTGATTATGACTATGAATCGGCAGCTATGGTGTTTGCCGCCGACGAGAGTTTCTTCCCTATTCTTGACGAAGAGCTTGAGATTTTCGAAGCCCTTCATTCGCAGGGAGTGCTTAAACCTATTTACACCAATCAGGAGGAAGCCATCACAAAGTTGATGAAGAACGAGACCTGGCTTGCTTTCACCACGCGTCAGTTGAGCGATCGCGAGATGGAAAATTTGAAAGCCCGTAAGTTCGTTCCTCGCATCATCCCCATTGCCTATGATGGTCTGGCCATCATTGTCAACAACAGCAATCCTGATACATGTATCACCGTTAAGGACTTTGCACGTATTCTCACGGGCGAGGTCTCTCAGTGGAAAGACATCTATCCAACCTCTAAGTTAGGCGAGATTGATGTGGTGTTCGATAATGCCAAGTCGAGCACGGTTACTTGGTGTGTTGACTCTATCTTGGGTGGAAAGCCCATTAACAGTAAGAACATCGGTGCAGTGAAAAAGAGCAGCGAGGTGATAGACTGGGTAGAGAAACACCAGAATGCTATTGGCATCATCGGGTCTAACTGGCTCAATGATAAACGCGACACTACCAATGTGACATTCAATAAGAACGTCACAGTCATGAAGGTATCACGTATGGACACAGCCACTCCTCAAAACAGTTGGCGTCCTTATCAGTACTACCTATACAACGGCAACTATCCTCTCATTCGTACCATCTATGCTCTGCTCAATGAGCCGCGCAGTGGTGTGCCCTCTGGCTTTGCCCATTTCTGTCGCTTACCCAAGGGACAGTTGGTCATTCTGAGGGCAGGTCTTCTTCCTATTCAGGCCAATATGAATGTGCGGGAAGTGTCGGTGAAATAAACCATTTGTCGTCTGATGCGTCAAGTTAATTAAACAGGATATTCATATTATAAAAATAGAAGATTATGAAAACGATTAAATATTTAGCAATGAGCCTTGTGCTGGCAGGTTTCAGCACAACGGCAATGGCACAGGACGGCACTAAGGCCGACGTTGCTGCCGTGAAAGAGATTATCAAGAACAATCCCGCCGACCTCGACAAGCAGTTGAAGGCCTATTTGGGTAAGAACAAGAAGAATGCAGACAATCTGGTTGATTTTGGTCGTGCTTTCTATGAAGTGAAGGACTATGACCGCGCTGCCAATATGGCTACAATGGCTTTGTCTGCCAAGAAGAATGCCTTTGGTCCAGCCTATCTGTTGTTAGGCGATATTGCAGCCATGAAGGATGATCCAGGTGCAGCAGCTCAGAACTACGAGCAGGCCATCCTCTTCAATCGTGAGGATCCCGAGCCTTACCGTCGTTATGCATCTGTTTATCGTGTGGTTGACCCCGTAGGTGCTGTTAATAAGCTCGAAGAGCTCCGCACCGTTCGTCCCGACTTCCCTGTTGATGCCCTCATTGGTCACATCAACTACCTGTCAAACCGTTATCCCGAGGCTATCGAGGCTTTCGAGAAAGTACCTGCTGATCAGATGTCAAAGATGGATATCATCGAGTATGGCTTCTCTGCTTACGTGTCTCAGAAGTATGCCCAGGGCATCAGCATGTTGAACCGTGGTCTGCAGCTTGAGCCAAAGAATGCGACGCTGAATCGTCTGGCTATGTACTGTTACACAGAGAGTGGTCAGTTTGCCGAGGCCCTTGAGCGTGCCGATATGATGTTCAATCAGATTGATAAGGACAGTGTGAAGTTGAACTATCGCGACTATGTCTATTATGGCAATGCCCTGAATGGTGCCAAGAAACACCAGGAGGCCATTGATGTTTATAAGTTGGCTCTCGATCAGGAGTTTGACTCTCAAGACAAGCGTGCAGGTGTTATCAAGCAGTTGGCAGATGCCTATAAGGGAATTGGTGACTTCGAAAATGCTTTGAAGTTCTATGACGATTATCTGGCAGCTGTTTCTGCTCCAACCCTGAATGATTTTGCCGATCTGGGTCGTCTCTATGTTCAGTACGCCTCTAAGCTCGAGGGCGATGCCAAGACCGCCAATTTGCAGAAGGCCGACAAGATCTATGCAGATTTGGCAGAGAAGAACCCAGATGCCCTAGAATACTCACTCTTCTGGCGTGGTCGTGTTGGCACCATGCTCGACCCCGATGCTTCTCAGGGACTGGCACAGCCTTTCTATGAGCAGTTGTGGGACATCATCGTTGCCAAGGCAGAACAGGACAAGAGTGATGTTGCTCGTCTGAAGGAGTCAGGCAACTTCCTCATGGTTTACTACCTCAAGATCAAGGACGACGTAGAGAAGTCTAAGGTCTTTGCAACGAAGCTCGTTGAGGTTGATCCTGCCAACGAGACTGCTGCACAGATTGTAGCAATTTAAGTTTATGTACTTACCATTTTTTAATCTGCAGTGATTGCAGTTCCGAGATATATAATCATATTATAATCATATTATATGAGTATGCGCTGTGACAGCGCATACTCTTTTTTTTGTTTTCACGGTTTTGGTGATAGCCCCACCCCTACGAAAAAGCTATGGGTCCGATGGAGCTGCTGCTGATCCTATCTTGTTTCCCTGGCAAAACAAATCGTTCAGCTTTGGAAAAAATCTAATCAAATATTATAGTTGTGTGATCAAAAAACACAGAATTGACATTTCTGTTGCTCCTTTTTTAATAACTTTGCATGCGTTGATAATAACAAAAACCTAACTCATGTCAAAGCGTTTATACTTACTTTTACTAGCATTCCTATCTTGTGGCCCGATTCTGTCACAAGACTATAGTGTTTATCATGAGGGACTTATCCAAAGCATCTCGCCCAAAGGTTGGTTGCAAGAGTTCCTGTTAAGACAGAAAAACGGCCTCACCGGTCATCCAGAAGCTATGGCCTATCCCTACAACTCATGCCTTTGGGCTGGCGATATACCCCGTGTTAATGAGAATCCCGATGCCAAAGACTGGTGGCGCTACGAGCAGACCGCCTACTACACCGATGGCCTCTTGCGCCTCGGTTATCTGATCAAAGACGACACCTTTATTAATAAAGGAGAGCAAGGCATCAACTACACCATTGCAAATGCCCAAACCAATGGTCGCCTTGGCAACAGTAAGATAGAGTCCCTTTGGCCTATGGCCGTTTTCTTCCGTGCTATGCAGGCCAACTATTGGGCCACGGGCAATCAGGATATTATCACGGCCCTCGAGCGCAACTACCTCAGTTTGAGCACCGACCTGCTCGTCAATGGCCGTCGCCACATCTGTAATGTGGAGGGTATGCTGTGGGTCTATGGCCACACTGGCAATAGTCAGTTGCTGCAGATGGCCGAAGCTGCATATAATCGTGGCGGTTTCGAGCTCGATGCCCCAGTGGCATCCTCACCCGATGTTATCACCATGCACGGCGTTACCTATGCCGAGATGCTTAAGATTCCCTTGCTTCTCTACGCCTATACCGGCAAACAGCAATACCTGGATATCGCTATGAATGCTGAGCGCAAGTTGGAACGCGACCATCTTTTGCCCGATGGTCTCTATTCCAGTTCCGAGTTTACCGCTGGGCTCGATGTTGACAATGCCCATGAGACGTGCGACATCACCGACTACACCTGGTCGCTGGGCTATTTCCTGCAGGTCACTGGTCAGGCCGAGTGGGCCGACCGCATCGAGCGCGCCGTCTTTAATGCCGGTCTGGGTGCTATCACCAAGGACTTCAAGGCCCTGCAGTATTTCTCGTCTGTCAATCAGCTGATATGCACCGGCACGTCAGACAATAACGCCTTCAAGCGTGGCAGCACGTGGATGGCCTATCGTCCGGTCCATGAGACCGAGTGCTGCGTGGGCAATGTCAATCGCATGATGCCCAACTTCGCGTCGCGTCTGTGGATGCGTGGTAAAGACGATGCCGTTGTCGCTGCCCTCTATTCGCCCAGCGACATCACCCTTGATGTCAACGGCCAGTCTGTCACCATCAGCGAACAGACCGCCTATCCTTTCTCCGATGTCATTCGTTTTGTCATCGCTTCCCAGTCGGCTGTCACCTTCCCCTTGTCACTCCGCATCCCCGGCTGGTGCCAGCAGGCCAGTCTCAAGGTCAATGGCGCTGCTATCGATATGCCTTTGACCCCATCCACCTTCGTCACCCTGAATCGCACCTTCCACAATGGCGATGTCATCGAACTGCGCCTGCCCATGGAGGTGCAGGTTTGTCAGGCCGCCAATCAGCAAGGATGGTACGTAGAGCGCGGTCCGCTGCTATTCACCTATGCCATCCCGCAGACCAAAGTCGAGGACACTCAGGTCTATGGCAATATGAACGGCAAGCATTCCGACAATGCCGACTTCAAGTGCTGGAGCATCACCCCCAACGGTCCCTATAACTACGGTTTCGACCCCGCACTGCTCACCGATGAATCCTCGCTCACCGTCACCACCAAAACGATCCCCGAAGGCGCCTATCCTTTCGATCTTCAGGACGCCCCCGTCACCATCAGTCTGCCTGTGCGCCAGATTCACTGGTCCATTCAGAATGGTCGCAACCCCTTCCTGCCCGGTGCTGGCAATGTGATTGCTACCGACAAGACCGAAACCATTACCCTTGTGCCTTATGGTTGCACCGAACTGCGCCTCACCGTGTTCCCAGAAGTACATGCCGATGATATCCCCGATGAATCACTGCTTGTGAATCCCGATTTCGAGATGGTCGATGCCGAGACCTATAATGCCGGCGGTTCCGAGAAAAAGAAATGGGTGCCCTATGGCTGGAGCGTGCAAGGCCAGCTTAATGGTGAGTCGTATGGCATCAACAGCGATGCTCAGAATCCTCATGGTGATAACATCTGCTGGTTTCGCATGCTACCATTCTCACAGGACTTCGAACTCTATCAAGTGGTGCCAGCCTCAAAACTGGGTGCTGGCACCTATCGTGTGCGTTGCAAGTTGTGGAATAACCACAACCAGAAAGGCAATTGCCGACTGTTTGCCAATCAGAATGTGCAGTATTTCGGTTGTAAAGACGAGTATGCCAACAATCAGGTAGAAGGCGAATCGGCTACCTATGCAGGCTATGGCGGAACACCCGATGGCATGTTTCTTCTCAAGGATATGCAGGTTTATGTCACCCTTGCCGATGGCGAGGATCTGCGTTTAGGCATTCGTTCCGATGGTCGTAAGTCAAATGGTACGCGTGCCAGCGATGGAACCGGTTGGTTCAAGGTAGATTATTTCCGCCTTGACAAGGTCGATGGTATTCCTGCCGACAATGGTGATGATGACCTGTCGCTGACCGAGTCACTGATCATCAATCCCGATTTCGAACTGGCTGTCGATGGAACCCCGAACCCCCAAGGCACCACTTCACGCGGTTGTCCTTACGGTTGGCACCTGGCCACCGAATTCAAGGGCACGTCGTTTGGTGTCAACAGTGATGCCGTCAATCGCCATCAGAATAATGTATGTTGGTTTAATAACCAGCAGGGCCCAATGCCCAATAACTTCGAACTCTATCAGGAGATACCTGCCGAGAAGCTTGTTCCCGGTTGCTATCAGATTCGTTGTCAGCTATGGAACGAGAGTGGATTGTTTGGCAAGTGTCGTCTCTTTGCCAATCAGTCGGTACAGTATTTCGGTACTGCCGCCGACTATCTTTCCAATCAGACCGAAGGTGAGACGGCCACCTTTGCCGGCTATAGCGGTACGGGAACCAACAATCTGGTGATGCACGACATGGTGGTCTATGTCGATGTGGCCAAAGACGAGAACCTGCGTTTCGGCATTCGTTCGGGCAATCAGCGCGGCAATGGCACTTCCGACGGCAGCAATTCCGGTTGGTTCAAGTGCGACAACTTCCGCATCAAGCGTGTCAGTGAGTCGGCCGATGTCCCTATGGCCGTCATCCCGAGTTCCATTTTGCATCCTTGTGCAGCGGCCTCTCCGGCCTATTCCTTGTCGGGGCGCGGTGAAGTTTCCCGTCAGGGCATCCGCATCCTTCGCTTCTCCGATGGCACCTATCGCAAAGTAGTGGTGAAGTAACACTACTTTTTCGATCCTTAACCAAAGACTAACGGCAACATAGAAACATAACCTAACAATCATTATTATTTATGTCAAAACCAATAATTACTTTTTTAGCGGCATTGTTGTTGTCAGCAACGATGTCTGCACAGAACGTCACGCTCAGTAAAACCGTTGTTGACGATGGCTTCCCCATCGTTACAGCCGATGCTGCGGCTCCCATCGTTGTGTCCGACAATGATGCCGAGGTGGTCAAGACCGTGGCCCAGTGTCTTTCTGACGATGCCAAGGCCGTCACCGGAAAATCACTTCCCGTCAAGAACCAGTTGGATGCTGGCGACCTGCCTATCATCGCTGGCACCCTGGGACAGTCCACCATTATCGATCAGCTGGCTGCCACCGGCAAGATTGATGCCACGATGGTGGCTGGCAAGTGGGAGGTCTATGGCCTCCAGTTGGTCGAACAGCCCGTTGAGGGCATCGCCCGTGCACTGGTGGTCTATGGCTCGACGCCCCGTGGCACCGCCTACGGACTCTTTGAACTCTCACGCCAGATGGGTGTCTCGCCCTATGTGTGGTGGGCCGATGTGGCGCCAGCACCGTCTGATGTGCTCTATGCCAGTGGTCAGCAGACCCTGTCGAAAGAGCCCTCTGTGAAGTATCGCGGCATCTTCATCAACGACGAAGACTTCGCTCTGTTCCCTTGGGCGTCTAAGGGCATCGACAAGAAGTACAACAACATCGGTCCCAACACCTATGCCCGCGTCATGGAACTGCTGTTGCGCTTGCGTGCCAACACGCTGTGGCCTGCCATGCACCTGTGTTCAGAAGCCTTCTGGGCCAACAAGGACAACCTGCCCGTGGCCAAGAAGTACGACATCATGCTGGGCTCCAGCCACTGCGAACAGATGCTGCGCGACAACGAGTGGGAGTGGCGCCATGCCCCGTGGAATGGCAACAACGAAGACTGGAACTACGTCACGAACAAAGCCAAGATTCAGCAGTACTGGGAAGAGCGCGTAGCAGAGAGTGCCGACTACGACGGCATGTACACCCTCGGCATGCGCGGTGTGCACGACTGGGGCATCTCGGGCTATCCCTCAACAGAAGACAAGGTGCGCGGACTGACCGACATCATCGGCTATCAGCGCGAGCTGCTGGGCAAGTACTTCGACGATGTGACCAAGGTGCCGCAGCTGTTCATCCCCTACAAGGAAGTGCTCGATGCCTACAATGCCGGTCTGCAAGTGCCCGAAGACGTGACCCTCTGCTGGGTCGATGACAACCACGGCTACATCCGCCAGTTGCCTAAACCCGCCGAGCAGGCCCGCAGCGGCGGTAATGGCGTGTACTACCACCTGAGCTACTGGGGGTCGCCTCATGACTATCTGTGGATTGCCTCCCATTCACCTTCGCTCATCAGCTACGAGCTGTCACGTGCCTACGACCAAGGCATCCGCACCCTGTGGGTCATCAACGTCGGCGACATCAAACCTGCCGAGATGGAACTCGAGTTCTGCATGGACCTGGCGTGGGACATCAACTCCTGGCAACCTGCCGATGCCTACCGCTACAACCGCCATTGGGCTGCCGAGACCTTTGGCGAAGAACTTGCCGACCGCATTGCCGACATCAAGCTCGAATACTATCGTCTAGCTGCCGGAGGCAAACCCGAACACGTGTTCGATGTGCCTTTCTCCAATGCAGAGAAAGACCAGCGCATTGCCGACTATCAGGCACTCATGCAGCAGGTTGACGAGCTGAAGGGCAGTGTCCCCGACGCCTTGCAGGACGCCTACTTCCAGTTGATTGAGTATCCCGTGAAGGGTGCCGGCAATATGAATATCAAGACGTTCCGTGCTGCCCAGAGCCTGCAACTGGCCAAACAGGGCAAACGCGATCAAGCGCTGGACTATGCCGCCGAGGCACGCCAAGCCTTCCGTCAGATAGTGGACCTCACCACCTATTATAATAAATCATTAGCAGGCGGAAAGTGGGACGGCATGATGAGCTACAAGCCCCGTGACCTGATGCAGTTCGGTATGCCAGAGACGGCCACATTGTCAAATATCAACAGTGTGGAGGTCAGCGCTAAGCCCGAAGCCCCCGTCACGGTGATTCCCGCCACGCAATACACTGCCAGCAATGGCACCTTCACCACCCTTAAAGGTGTGGGCGTGAGCGATCAGGGTGTCACCGTGTGGCCGCTCGACATGAACAAGTACAGCGCTGCCCAGGCACCCTATCTGGAGTATGACGTACCTGTGAAGGCTGGCAAGAACAACATCTCTGTGCGCTGCCTGCCCACGTTCCCCATCAACACCACCTACGACCTGCGAGTGGCGCTGAGCATCGATGGCCGATCGGCTCAGGTCAAGTCGCTGAAGACCACAGCCATGGAGGGCAAGTGGAACCAGACCGTGCTTCAAGGCTACAACGATGCCACTGAGGCGTATGTCGCCGATGCCGATAAAACGGTCAAGGTGCGCGTGTCGTTGCTCGATCCCGGCGTGGTGGTCAGCGACATCTACGTCACGCTGCCTGTCGTCGAGGACAATACCTTGACCGAGTCGTTGATTGAGAACTACGACTTCGAGTACAACCGCGACTGCCAGCTGAATGCCGCCGGCAACATCGGTCGTGGCGTGCCCTGCGGCTGGAACCAGAAAGGCACACTGAAGAAAGGCGCCAACGGTCTGGACTCTTTCGGTGTCAACCAAGACGCCACCAACTATCATGGCAACAACGTGTGTTGGTTCAACTCGGTGCCCATGCCCGAAGATTTCGAACTCTCACAGACCATTCCTGCCGAGAAACTCGAACCAGGCGTTTACCGTGTCACCTGTATGCTGTGGGTCGAGAACTCCAAGAAGACCACCTGTAGGCTGTTTGCCAACCAGAATGTGCAGTACTATGGCACCGAGAGCGACTACACCAACCTGCTTGTTCCCGGCGAGGTCAACACCTATGCCGGCTATGCCGGCGGCACTACCGAGAACATCGTCTTGCGCGACATGGAGGTCTATGTCACCGTGGGGCAGGGCGAATCGCTCACCCTTGGCATCAAGACCAGCAACCGAAAGAACGATGGCACCCGTGCCAGCGATAATGCCGGCTGGTTCAAGGTCGATTACTTCCACATCGAGCGTGTCAGTCAGGCCCCCACACCATCGGCCGAAGACCTGTCGCTCACCAAGTCGCTCATCGCCAACTACGACTTCGAGCTCTATAGCGACAATGGCACGGTGAAGACAAACACCTCGGGCGACACTCGTCGCTACACCCCTTACGGATGGAACATCGCAGGTCAGTTCCCCGGTCAGAGCTATGGCATCAACAAGGATGCAGCCAATGCTCACGGCACCAACGTGTCGTGGTGCTTGCCTCAGGGCGGCCATTTCCCCGAAGGCTTCGAACTCTATCAGGAGATTCCCGCCGAGAAGCTCACCCCTGGGCGCTATCTGGTGGCATGCAAGCTGTGGGTTGAGGATGGCTATCTGGCCACCACCCGCCTGTTTGCCAACCAGAATGTGCAGTATTACGGCATGCCCATTGACTACCGCAACAACCTCACGGCAGGCGAGAACAACACCTTTGCCGGCTATGTCGGCGGCATCAATGGCAACTTCCTGCTTCAAGACATGTTTGTCTATGTCGATATCGCCGAGGGAGAGAACCTGCGCCTGGGTATCCGTGCCGATGGTCGCCAGAGTGATGGCACCCTCCATCCCGAACAAAAGAACGGCTGGTTCAAGGTCGATTACTTCCGTATTCATCAGGTTGACGAAAACAATAACATCATCAATACCATCCAACATACCAAGTCTGCCGTGATGGCCGACACCAAATTCTACACCCTTGGCGGACGTCGTGTCCAGCATCCACAGAGGGGCATCTACGTTCAGCAAGGTCGTAAGACCTTGAAATAGTTCCTAATCTGCATATTTATCATCAGTGGGCAGTATGTGCGACATCCGTGCATACTGCTTTTTGTTTGCTCATTCGGCCACTTTTACGAGGTCAAAGTGCTCCTATGACGGCCTTATAGTGGCGCAATTGCTTGCCAATACTGCCCCTTTTGTTCCGGATCCAGGGGCTGGAACGGATCCGTGCAGCCCCTGAAACGGTCATTTCCAGCCCCTGGACTTCAGTTCTTCAGCCCCTGGATTCGAGCTTTCCAGCCCCTGCAATGGCATCAAGAGTGGCACTTTTGCACGATGAAACCCTTACTTTGAGCTGTCCGAACGACCGCTTTTTAACCGTCGAACGGCCACTTTTTCAAATTTAATCATTATCTTTGCAGTCGGAATAAACAAACTATACTTATCGATTATGACAAAAAAAACATTGATGTTGGTTGTGATGGCATGTCTGCTGACAGCAACCTCATGGGCCAAGAAACCAGCAACCCCCGTGGTCTATTTCACCAAAGAGATAAGCCCCGAGGCCTTAGTGAAGATTTTTGAGACGCTTGGCGTCGAGCCCCAAGGACGCGTTGCCGTGAAGATTTCTACCGGCGAGGGTGGCAACACCCACTATCTGAAGCCCACACTCATCCGCAATCTCGTGGAGAAAGTCAACGGCACCATCGTAGAGTGCTGTACGGCCTATGGCGGTACGCGCCAGGATCCTCAGCGCCATTGGCAGACCATCCACGAGCATGGCTTCGATTCCATCTTTGCTGTTGACCTGATGGACGAGTTCGGACAGATACGCATCCCCGTGAAAGACCAGAAGCACCTGCACTATGACATCGTGGGCGAGCATCTGGCCAACTATGACTTCATGATCAATCTGGCCCACTTTAAGGGTCATGCCATGGGCGGTTTCGGCGGTGTGCTGAAGAATGCCAGCATCGGTGTGGCATCTACAGCGGGCAAAGCCTATATCCATTCAGCTGGCAAAACCGACGATGCCAAGTTGGCGTGGAATAAAGAATATCTGGCTGCCGGTCCTACACAGGACGACTTCCTCGAGTCGATGGCTGCAGCAGCGCAGGCCGTGCATAACTATTTCGGCGGAAAGGTGGTCTATATCAACGTGATGAACAACATGTCTGTTGACTGCGACTGCGACGGTCACCCTGCTAAACCCGAGTTGCAGGACATGGGCATCATGGCCTCGCTCGACCCCGTGGCCCTCGATCAGGCCTGTCTTGACAAGGTGTTCAACTATAAGGGTAAACCTGGCGACGACAACAAACCGCTCATCAAGCGCATCAATCGTCAGCATGGCACCTATATCACCGACTATGCAGAGAAGATAGGACTGGGCAAGAAGACATATACTTTGGTAAATATAGATAAGTGAAAAAACGTATCTCTTTAGTGTTGGCAGCTATGGCTGTCAGTACAGCAATGATGGCGCAGACCGACACATTGGCGCTGCAGGAAGTAGTAGTGACAGGCACTCGTCAGCCCACCGACGTGCGTCATCTGCCCATGACGGTCACCGTGATTGACCGTCAGACGCTCACGCAGAACCAACAGCAGAACGTGCTGCCCACTGTGGCGCAGCACGTGCCCGGCATGTTTGTGACCAGCCGCGGCGTCATGGGCTATGGCGTCAGTGGCGGTGCAGCCGGTGGCATCAGTGTGCGCGGTCTGAGTGGCAGCGTCGGACAGATGCTGGTGCTCGTCGATGGCCACCCACAGTACAACGGCGTGTATGGTCATCCCATCAGCGACAGCTATCAGACGATGATGGCCGAGCGCGTAGAGGTGCTTCGCGGACCGGCTTCTGTGCTCTATGGCAACAATGCCATGGGCGGCGTCATCAACATTGTGACCCGTGGCATGCACCATGATGGGGTCAGAACCACCGTGAACCTTGGCGCTGGCAGCTATGGCTCCGTGCAGGCCGAGGTGGCCAACCAGCTACGTAGCGGACGCTTTGGCTCTACCGTGGCTGCGCAATACAGCCGCTCAGACAACCATCGTCCCAACATGGGCTTTGAGCAGTATGGCGGATATGTGAAGTTGGCCTACGACCTCAACGACCATTGGGATGTCTATGCCGACCTGGACCTGACGCACTTCAATGCCAGCAATCCTGGCAGCACAGACAAACTGAAACTCGAGGCCGACCAGTATATCACGCGTGGTGTGGCCAGTCTGGTGCTGGAAAATCATTTTGCCAACACCAGTGGCGCACTGAGCATCTATGATAACTTCGGCCGCCATAAAATCAACGATGGCTATGATGCCGTGGGCGGCACGCCGCAGAGCGACTATTTCAGGTCAAAAGATGCCGTAGCAGGCGCTTCGTGGTATCAGACCATGCGCCTGTTTCGCGGCAATCGCCTGACCGTGGGCGCCGACTATCAGCACATCTATGGGCGTGCCTACTATACCAACCGCATCACCGGCGATGTCAACATGGCAGGAAAGCGCAAGATGCAGAGCGCCCATGCCCATGAAAACGAGGTGGCTGGCTATGTGGACTTCCGCCAAGACCTTTCTGCCTATGTCACCGTGGATGTAGGCTTGCGCTATGATCATCATTCTCAGGCTGGTGGCGAATGGGTGCCCCAGGTGGGTTTGGTGCATCGTTCGTTAGAGGGTGGCGAGCTAAAACTGTCGGTTGCCAAGGGATTTCGTAACCCCAATGCCAAGGATATGTACCTCTATGGCACCGCCAACGACCAGCTGGAGGCTGAGCGCTTGTGGAACTATGAGCTGTCATGGCGCAAGCGTGTCGGCAACTTCCGTTATGGCGTCAACGTGTTCTATGCCAAGGGCGACAATCTGATTCAGACCGTGGCCGGTAAGAATATTAACACCGGCGAGATAGAAAACTGTGGCGCAGAACTTGAGGCCGACCTTCGCCTCAACGAGCACTGGTCTTTCAATACCAACCACAGCTTGTTGCACATGGAGAATAAGGTGATAGCAGCCCCCACCTATAAGGGTTTCATGGGTGCCAACTATCATCAGAGCAAGTGGACTGTGACTGCCGGACTGCAGTACTTAGACCATCTCTATACGGCCGTCGGTGCCAACGAGCAGAGTGAGAACGTGATGCTGCTGAATGCTACCGTCAACTATGCGCTGACCAAGGACGTTGCCCTCTGGCTTCGCGGCGAGAACCTGCTGGCTCAAAGCTACGAGCTCAACGCAGGCTTTCCCATGCCTCGTGCCACCTTTATGGCGGGTGTGAACATCGCATTTTAGACTGCAGTCATTAAGATTGTAAGATTTTGTTAATTCTTTCTTGTATTTCCATAGTTATTTGTACCTTTGCAGAGCGACAGTATGCGAACTGTCTGTGCGAGAGTATTTAATGATGATTATACAATACAAGAATGAAGAACAATTACCTTAACTGCTGTGTGACATGGCTGATGGCTTGTCTCACAGGTGTCGCTATGGCACAAAACCCGAAACCTGCTGCCGCAACGCAGCATTCTAAAGTAGATTATGTGAACCCTTTCATTGGTACCGAAGGCATGGGACACACGTTTCCCGGTGCCTGTGCGCCCTTTGGCATCGTGCAACTGTCGCCCGAGACCGACACGATACCTCACAATGTGAACGGGCGCTACCAAGGACAGGTCTATGACTACTGTGCTGGCTATCAGCACACCGACCAGACCATCGTGGGATTCAGTCATACACACCTCAGTGGTACCGGCCATTCAGACCTGGGCGATGTGCTGATCATGCCCCAGACAGGACGCCTGCAGCTGAACCCCGGAACGAAAGACCATCCTGAGAGTGGCTACCGCCAGCGCATCGACCACGCCACCGAGCGGGCCCGTGCCGGCTATTATGAGGTGACACTGGCCGACAACGGCGTGCGTGCGCAACTCACCGCCACGCAGCGTGTGGGCGTTCATCGCTACACCTTCCCCGAGAAGGCCGACCGGCAGCGACTCATCGTGGATCTTTTGCACGGCATCTACAACTACGACGGCAAGGTGCTGTGGTCGCAGTTGCGCGTGGAGAACGACACGTTGGTGACGGGCTATCGTCTGACCAACGGTTGGGCACGCACCAACTACACCTACTTTGCCATCTCCTTCAGCAAGCGCATCAAGGACTATGGCTATCGCGACCGCAAGGCTGAGCGCTATCAGGGCTTCTGGGGCAAGTTCGATAAGCACCACCGCTTCCCCGACATGGGTGGGCGTTCGGTGGTGGCCTACTTCGAGTTTGACACCGACGACAACCAGCTGGAGGTGCAGGTGGCCCTCTCTGCCGTTTCGACCGAGGGCGCCAAGGCCAACCTCAAGGCCGAGGCCAGCGGTCGCAGCTTCGACGAGATTGCTGCCGCCACCCGTCAGCAGTGGGAGCAGGAGCTGTCGGTCATCGACTGTCAGGGCACCGAGGCCCAGAAAACCATGGTTTATACCTCGCTCTATCACACCATGATCAACCCCTCTATCTATATGGACGTGGACCGCAAGTACCGCGGACTGGACGGCAATATTCATGTGGCAGACGGTTTCGACAACTATACCGTGTTCTCCGTGTGGGACACCTATCGCGCCGAACACCCCCTGCTGGGACTGCTGAAGCCCTCGCGCAACACCAACATGGTGCGCTCCATGATCAAGCATCAGCAGCAAAACATTGTGGGCATGCTGCCCGTGTGGAGTCTGATGGGCAATGAGGGCTGGTGCATGACGGGCTATCATGCCGTCAGTGTGCTGGCCGATGCGCTGGCAAAGGGGGCCGACATCGATGGCGAGGAAGCTCTGAAAGCCATGGTGACCACGGCCAACAATAAGTATTTCCCCAGCATCAACGACTACCGTCGCTATGGCTATGCCTTGTATGACAAGGACGGCACTGCCGCCTCTAACACGTTGGAGTATGCCTACGACGACTGGACCATCTATCATGCTGCCCAGCAGTTGGGCCACGATGATATCGCCATCCAGTTCCAAACCCGTGCCACCAACTACCAGAACGTGTTCGATCCCACCCGTGGCTTTGCCTCGCCACGCTATCGCAACGGCAAGTTCAAGGCCGACATGGACCCCTATCAGACCTATGGTGAGGGCTTCATCGAGGGTAACAGTTGGAACTTCTCGTTCCATGTGCCTCACGATGTGCGCGGGCTGATGAAGCACATGGGCGGCGAAAAGGCCTTCGTGGAGAAACTGGATGCCCTCTTTGGCATGAACCTGCCCGCGAAATACTATGCCGACAATGAGGATATCACCGCCGAATGTCTGGTGGGTGGCTATGTGCATGGCAACGAGCCCAGCCACCACGTGCCCTATCTCTACGCCTGGACCTCGCAGCCCTGGAAGACACAGCAGTGGCTGCGCACCATCATGAACAGGATGTATCGCAGCGAGATTCGTGGTTTGGGCGGCAACGATGACTGCGGACAGATGTCGGCTTGGTATCTCTTCACCGCCATGGGTTTCTATCCCGTGTGTCCCGGTTCCGACCAGTATGTGTTGGGGGCACCCTATCTGCCTGCGATGAAGGTGACTCTGGAAAACGGACATACCATCGAGATCAGAGCACCCAAGGTGAGCGACAAGAACCGCTACGTACAGTCGGTGCGCCTGAATGGAAAACCATACAGCAAGCTTTATATCACCCACGATCAATTGGTCAACGGCTGTGTCATCGAGTTTGAGATGGCATCGAAACCTAATAAGAAACGCGGACTGTCGGCTTCCGACAAGCCTTACTCGCTCACCGACGAGATGCAGTCGGCCAGTTCGTCGATAGCCAGTCGCATGAGCAATAAGCTGACCGAAGAGGATCGGCGCTGGAATACCCACCTGCGCGACATTACCTTTGTGGATATGAACCCCGAGACCAAAGGCTCGCAGATTTATCACGCCCTGATATCGCAGCCCGATCCCTATATCCGCAGTGTGGCTCGCGAGGTGATGAAGTGCCTGTACTTCACCCCCGAAGACAGCATTCCCATGCTGAAGCGTCTGGACTATATCATCCGCGATGCCGATGGCGTGTCGTGGAAAGGTGGCGGCAATGGCTTTGTGAACATCACCTACACCACGGGACACGTGGAGCGCTCGTTTGTGGATAACGATACGGCCCGTGTCGATTTCGAAACGCGTGGTGTACTGCTCCACGAGTTGACCCACGCCTTCCAACTGGAACCCCAGGGCATCGGTCCTTATGGTGGTCCCAACAAGGCCGTGTGGGAGATGGTCGAAGGCACTGCCGATGCCGTTCGCGTGGCTTGTGGCGGCTTCCATGGCGAGAAAGACCGTCCGAAGGGTGGCAGCTATCATGATGGCTATCGCTACATCGGCTATTTCTTTAACTGGGTGCGCGAGACGAAGGATGCTGACTTTATCCGCAAGATGAACCGCTCTTGTCTGGAGGTAGTGCCCTGGTCGTGGAACGGTGCTGTGGCGTATGCCCTGGGCAAGGGATACACCATCGACTCGCTCTGGGATGAGTACATGCGAGCCATGGGCGATAAGTAAGAAACAGTGAGAAAAAGTTTGGCGGCGCTATTCCTTGAGAATAACGCCGCCAAACGCATTGAATGGGACCGCCAAACGTGGCGTTTAGTGCCGCCAAACGTGACGGATGAAATGGCTTATTTTGGTTGTTCGGCCTCCAGTCGCTCCACGGCACCCGTCAGAGGGTTCAGCCAGAGGTGGGTGGTGTAGCGCTTGTTGAACAGTTCGCCACTGAGCAGTTCTACGTTGCCAAACTGAGGTGCGGGATGTTCCTCGGTCTGAATGGGGGTGATGCCCTCGAAGAGCGTGACGCGCATGCGACCGGGCACGTTCACGTAGATGCCAGCCTCGAAAGGCTTTTTCTTGTTCTTGGCAGCAGCCTCTTCGTCAACAGGAGGCACCGTGTTCATATCTTCGACGGTCAGATAGAAGGGCGCACCAGAGAGATCGTCGGTGTCCACCACGCCATTGACATCGGAAAGGCGGAACAACAGCTGATGGGTGAAGGGACCGTCGGGCGTGGCGGTGACCACATACTCGGTGGTGTCCTTGCGTGTGGTGCCCACAAAGAGCGAGCTGAGCGCACGGTCCTGCTGTTCCAGCTGGTTGAGCATCAGTCTGAGCTGGGCACCATCTTTCGGCATGAAGTCGGCCTGTCCCTTGATAAGCAGGTTACGGTTCTCGCGCAGGTCGTAGATCTCGCGGGCGGTCAGCTCGGCCATCTTCGCCGTGCTTCCGGCAGCCAGAATCTCTTCGTTGAGCAGGGTGCGGGCGTTGACAGGCTCTTGGCGGGGGGCTGCCTCGAAAGGCTCAAAGTCGTTTGCCGTCTTGGCAGGGGCCGCATTGATGGCCAGCAGACAGCCGTCTTGCGACAGTGCGACATTGGCAGCTACGGTCTTGGCATTGAACTTGACGGCGTAGGCCTTGGTGCTGTCGGCGATAGCCACGGCTTCCTGACGTACGCCGAGCAGGCGACAGCTGACGCTGGGCTCCTGGCCCACATCGACCAAGCGCAAGTAGCGATGGGCATAGCTGGCAAAATCGCCAGGCTGGAACGTTGATTTCTCAACCAGAATATGAAACTTGATGGCGGTCTTGGGGAGGAAATACACGGCTCCCTCGGGTGTGACACCCGGCTGATAGTTGCTGAGTTGTGTCTGTGCCATAGCTGCCACCACGCAACAATGGAGCAGGGCAAGAAAGAAATATCTTTTCATGGGTGTGATATGTTTTTCGTTAACCTTTTAGTCTTAAGAATGCTTTGGGCAGATATCGGATGATGTCGCTGGCGATGAGGCTCTCTTCGCCCAGCTCCTTGGCAGCCAAGTCGCCAGCCAGTCCGTGGAGATAAACACCCAGGACGGTGGCCTCCTGTGGCGTGTAGCCGCGTGCCAGCAGTCCGGTCAGGATGCCTGTGAGCACATCACCGCTGCCTGCAGTGGCCATGCCTGCATTGCCGGTGGGGTTGAAGACCACGTGGCCCTCGGGCATACAGATGGCTGTATAGTGTCCTTTCAGCACGACATAGCCACCGATGCGCTCCGCCAACTGACGTGCCTTGCTCAGTCGTTCGTAGCTGTCAACGCACTGACCCTCCAGTCGCTCCAGCTCCTTGGGGTGGGGCGTCAGGATGGCTCCCTTAGGCAATTGCTGCAGCCAGGCACGACGTGTGGCCAGAATGTTCAGCGCGTCGGCATCAATCACGACGGGACATTGTGCGCGTCGCAATTGGGCAATCATGGCAATACTGGTCTGCTCGGTGGTGCCAATGCCAGGACCGATGCCTAAAGCCTGAAAGTCTTCGGTGGCAACAGCCTCAGAGAAGGTGGTCTCCTCGCGGTCCATGTGGAGAATGGCCTCGGGAACAGCCGTCTGCAGAATCATGGCATTGCGCTTGGGCGTGTGGATGGTTGCTTTGCCGGCACCGCTCCGCATGCAGGCTTTTGAAGTCAGCACGGCAGCACCAGCCATGCCGTAGCTGCCTGCTATGATGAGGGCATGGCCCATGGTTCCTTTATGTGCGAAAGCATCACGGTCGCGCAACAGCTGGCGCACGTTGCTTTCTTCCACGATGCGATAGGTGGCGTCGAGCTTGCTGATGGCTTCCTGACTGAGTCGGATGTCCAAGATGCGTACCTCGCCCAAGAACTGCTGATGCTCGGCAAAAAGAAACGATAGCTTGGGTTGCTGGAGCGTCAACGTCATGTTGGCGCGAATAATGTTGGCACGAACATTATAGGTGTTGTCTTCTGTCATCAGTCCGGAAGGGACGTCGAGGCTGACAATATCTGCTTGAGAGGCGTTGATATACTTCACCAGTGATGCAAAACCGCCTGCCAAGGGCCTGTTGAGACCGGCACCGAAAAGGCCGTCAACCACGAGCATGCCCTTCTCGAGTTTGGGCGGGTCGAACTCTTGGGTGACCTCGGTGAACAGTGAGAAGCCCTTCTTGGAAATCAGGCGCTGCTTGTTTTCGGCACAGTCGGCCGAAAGACTGCCTGTGATATTGAACAGGAAGGTCTGCACCTGATAGCCCATGTCGGTCAGCATACGCGCTACGGCCAGTGCGTCGCCGCCATTGTTGCCCGGTCCGGCAAAGACCACAACAGGATAGATGGTGGGCCATTTCTCTGCAATAACACGTGTGAAAGTATGTGCAGCGCGCTCCATCAAATCAATAGACTTAATAGGCTCGTGTTCGATTGTATATTTGTCAAGTTCGCGAATCTGCGCGCTAGTGAATATTTTCATAACGCTGCAAAAATACAAATTAATTGTTAATAAGTGGACGGTTTTGCTGATTTTTTTGTATTTTTGCGGCAAAATTCAAATAAATCATTCGAATGAGTAGAGTAACTATCAAGGATAAAACGTTTGAAACGTCGATTCCTGAGGCAGAAATCCACGAGCGCGTGAAAGCTGTCGCTGCCCAAATCAACAAGGATATGGCTGGTAAGAACCCTTTGTTCCTGGCCGTATTGAATGGGGCTTTTGTCTTTGCAGCCGACCTGCTGCGTGAGATTACAATTCCTTGTGAGATATCGTTTGTGAAGCTGGCTTCCTATCAGGGAACCACTTCTACAGGTAAGGTGCACGAAGTGCTGGGTGTGAACGAAGATTTGACTGGGCGCACCATCGTCATCGTAGAAGACATCGTGGACACTGGTCTGACCATGAAGCAGATGGTGGAGTCGCTTGGCACACGCAACCCCGCATCTATTCATATATGCACACTGCTGCTGAAACCCGACAAGCTGAAAGAGAATCTGAACGTGGAATATGTGGCACTGCGCATTCCTAACGACTTTATCGTGGGCTATGGACTGGACTACGACCAGCAGGGACGCAATCTGCGTGATATCTACACCGTGGTAGAAGATTAATCAATGATAACAATAAGCCAGAAAAAATTTATTCAGGAAAAATGAAGAACATTGTAATTTTCGGAGCCCCAGGCTCTGGCAAAGGAACACAGAGTGACAAACTGATTGAAAAGTACGGACTGGAGCACATCTCCACAGGCGACGTGCTGCGTGCTGAGATTAAGAACGGCACAGAGCTGGGCAACACGGCCAAGCAGTTTATTGACAACGGACAGCTGATTCCAGACGAGCTGATGGTCAGCATCCTGGCATCGGTATATGACTCTTTCGGTCGTGAGCATAAGGGCGTGATCTTCGACGGTTTCCCCCGCACCATCCCACAGGCTGACGCACTGAAGAAGATGCTGGCAGAGCGTGGCGACAAGGTGGCTGCCATGATTGAACTGGACGTTCCAGAGGACGAATTGATGAAGCGCCTGATTCTGCGCGGACAGCAGAGCGGACGTGCCGATGATAATGAAGAGACGATCAAGAAGCGCCTGGTGGTTTATCACAACCAGACACAGCCACTGATTGAATGGTACAAGCAGGAGGGTCTGCACCACCATATCAATGGCCTGGGCGAGCTGGATCGTATCTTCGCAGACATTTGTAATGTGATTGATGGAATCTAATTTTGTTGACTACGTAAAAATCATGTGCCGCTCGGGTAAGGGCGGCAAAGGGTCGATGCACCTGCGCCACGTGAAGTATAACCCTAACGGGGGACCTGACGGTGGCGACGGGGGCAAAGGCGGTAGCATTATCCTGCGCGGTAATCATAACTACTGGACGCTGTTGCACCTGAAGTACGAAAGACATATCTTCGCAGAACATGGCGGCAATGGCGGGCGTGACAAGTGTCATGGCACCGATGGTAAGGACATCTATATCGATGTGCCTTGCGGTACGGTGGTGTATAATGCCGAAACGGGAAAATATATTTGCGACGTGACCTACGACGGACAGGAGGTGATGTTGCTGAAAGGTGGTCGCGGCGGACTGGGCAATTTCCAGTTCCGCACGGCGACTAACCAGGCACCGCGCTATGCGCAGCCTGGTGAGCCCATGCAGGAGATGACCATCATCCTGGAACTGAAGCTGCTGGCTGATGTGGGATTGGTGGGATTCCCCAATGCGGGTAAATCGACATTGGTGTCGGCTTTGTCGAATGCGAAGCCGAAGATAGCTAACTATCCGTTCACGACGATGGAACCTTCGTTGGGCATCGTGGGCTATCGCGATGGTAAGTCGTTTGTGATGGCCGACATTCCCGGTATTATTGAAGGTGCCTCAGAGGGTAAGGGACTGGGACTGCGCTTCCTGCGACATATAGAGCGCAATTCGCTGTTGCTCTTTATGGTGCCTGGCGATACCGACGACATCAAGCGTGAGTATGAGATTCTGCTCAACGAGTTGCAGCAGTTCAATCCTGAGATGCTTGACAAACATCGTGTGCTGGCGGTGACAAAGTGCGACCTGCTCGACGAGGAACTGATAGAGATGTTGCGCGAGACGTTGCCACAGGATTTGCCAGTGGTGTTCATCTCGGCCGTGACAGGATTTGGACTCGATGAATTGAAGGATGTGCTCTGGCGCGAACTGAATGCTGAAAGCAACAAGATCCAGGGCATCATGGCAGAGGATTCGCTGGTGCACCGCGACAAAGATATGTCGATGTTTGCACAGGAGTTGGCCGATGAAGGCGAAGATGAAGACATTGAATACGTGGATGTAGAAGATGTCGAAGACTTGGAGGATTTTGAATACGAGGAAGACGAAGAACTTTAGTTGAACGGTTTTCTACTAACATGAATAAGAAATTATTATTGGTGATTGCAACTCTGCTCACTATATCCATGGCAGCTGTTGCGCAGATTACAAATTCTTCTTTGGCAGGTGCTGTCACCTATATGGGAAGCACAGAGACTGTCATTGGCGCTACGGTGCAGGCCGTGCATGAACCTTCGGGTACGCGCTACACGGCTATCACCAATAGCAATGGACTGTTTACAATCCAAGGCATGCGTCCCGGCGGCCCGTATGTGGTGACAGTAAGCTACATTGGATGCAAACCCTCGGTGACAAAGGACATTATATTGCAACTCGGTGAGACGACCAGGCTGGACACAAAGCTTGCTGAGAGCACGACCGAACTGAATGAGGTGGTGGTGAGCGGCAATACATCGAAGTTCACGACACAGAAGACGGGACCATCGACTAACATTTCTGCAAGACTGATAGAGAACATGCCAAACCCAAACCGCCAGCTGACGGATATCGTCAGGCTGTCACCTTACGGCGGTAATGGCATGATTCTGGCAAGTCGTGACGGACGAACGGCTAACTTTACCATCGATGGTGCCAACTTCAATAATGATTTCGGAACAAACATGGACCTGCCAGGTGGTGGCAATCCTATCTCAATAGACGCTATTGCGGAAATGCAGATACTGATATCGCCCTATGACGTGCGTCAGACTGATTTTATCGGAGGCGGAGTCAATGCCATTACTAAGTCGGGTACAAACACGCTAAGGGGGACGGCTTACGTGTATCATCGCAATGAAAATATGCACGGGGATGCTGTAAACCGCGAACAGATTGCCGGTACGCGTGAGAAGGATCAGAACACGATTTACGGATTCACGCTGGGCGGACCAATCATCAAGAACAAACTGTTCTTCTTTGCCAATGGCGAAATGGCCAAGACACCTACGGTGGTGAACAGATGGCGTGGGTCGGAAGATGGCGTCGCTGATCCCACGAACTATATCTCGCGTGTGAGATTGAGCGACTTGGAACGGGTGTCACAGTATGTCGCAGACAAGTATGGATACAGCACTGGCTCGTGGACCAACTATCCGGCAGTCGATAACAACTATAAGTTCCTGGCACGAATAGACTGGAACATCACAGATAAACATCATCTGGCTCTGCGCTATAACTTTACTGACAACAGCGTGTGGAAGTCAACAAACGTGAACTCGATGGATGGTGCCAAGCGCTCGTCGTATGGACGCTTGTCGCAATATGCAATGGCTTATGCTAACTCGCTCTATCAGATGAAGAACAAGGTGCACTCTTTCTCCATTGACTTGAACAGTAGGCTGACAGATAATATCTCGAACCAGTTCTTGGCTACCTATACGAAGAAGGATGATGTGCGTGCAACAGACTCTTCTGATTTCCCGTTTGTTGATATCTTGGATGGTGCCGGCGGCAACTATATTTCGCTGGGACATGAACTGTTCTCGTGGAAAACGGGTATTCATAATGATGTGTGGAACGTCAAGGATGATGCAACCTACTATCTGGGAAGGCACAAAATTATGGCGGGCATCAGTTATGAATACAAGATGGCCGACAATATTTACATGCGAAATGGTACGGGTTACTATCGCTATAGATCTATTGACGACTTCCTGACGGGGGCAGCCCCAGAGGTGGTGGCACTGACCTATGGCTATAACGGAGAGATGGAACCGGCAGTGAGAGTGCGCAATCATCGTCTGGGATTCTATCTGCAGGATGAATGGGAACTTCGCTCTAACTTGAAGTTGACCTATGGGTTGCGTCTTGACGAACTGATCTTCGACAACAAGGATCTCATGACCAACAATGCCATTGCTGCGATTGACTATAACGGTCGCTCGTTGGACACAGGAAAATGGCCTGACAACAATCTGACCATCTCTCCACGTGTGGGCGTGGTTTGGGATGTGTTTGGCGACAAGAGTCTGAAGGTACGTGGAGGTACGGGCTTGTTTCAGGGCCGTCTGCCTTTAGTGTTCCTTACGAATATGCCATCAAGCTCAAACATGCTGCAGTATAATGGTATCTGGAACACGACGGGACTGAACAAGGGCTTGAACATCGGTGAAGAGGCTATGGCAAAGCATTTTGCCGGTGATATCAAGACTCGCATGGACTTGTATCGTTATGTAACGACCAACGGACTCGGTCCTGCTAATATCACACCAGAGGATGGTCAGGCGGGTTCTACTATCAGTGGGGTGGTCAGAGACTTTAAACTGCCGCAGGTGTGGAAGACATCATTAGCTGTTGACTATCAGGTGCCGGTGGCTTTCCCCATGACGGTGACCTTGGAGGGCGTCGTGAACAAGAATATCAATGATGTGTATATTCAGGATTGGAGCTACTATAGCTCTAAAGAGCAACCTCTGTTCAAAGGGGCAGACTGTCGTCCTGAATTTGTAAATGTGAAATATACGGATGCCAATGGGAAGGCATTGCCCAACGCTTATGTGCTGTCTAACACGAGTAAGGGCTATGGATGGCTGGGCAATGTTACCGTGACGGCCAAGCCTTTCAAATGGTTAGACCTGATGGCTGCCTATACGCATACGGTACAGAAGGAGGTGTCGGGCATGCCTGGCAATGACCCTTCATCTACGTTTGCAAATATTCCTTCGTATAAGGGACCTAACGAGGTGGGACTTCACAACTCGCTATTCGTGATTCCTGATCGTTTTGTGGCTTCGGCTTCGCTGCATGATAAGTCGGGCAACCATTATAGTTTTATCTATGAGGGTAGTCATGGCGGTGTGCGTGTAGATGCTTCTACGGGCTATACGATGACGAATAATGTGTCTTATATGCTGACTAACGACATGAATCAGGATGGGTATTCCTATGATCTGGTCTATATTCCACGAGATGATCAGGTGGGAGTCGGCAAGGGAGAGTTCCGCTTCACCTCAGAAGATGATATGAAGCGCTTCATGGACTTTGTTCATAGCAATGACTATCTAAAGAGGCATCAGGGTGAATATGCTGGGACTTATGGAGACCCTTGTCCATGGGTACATCGCATAGACTTCAGCTATAAGCATGACTTTAACTTCAATGTTAGGGATACCAAACATAAGTTGCAGCTGAGTTTTGATATGAAGAACGTGCTGAACTTCTTCGATTCTACGTGGGGAGTGGCTAAGTATCTGAATCCGGCCATAGGCAATGATGCTCGCATCCTGACCTATGCTGGCAAGGACGCAGAAGGGTATCCGTTGTTCTCGACGCCAGCCGTTATCAGTGGTAAGACTGAGACATGGACGTGGAGCTACGACGTAGGACAGTGTTGGTACGCCAGCATCGGACTTAAATACTTCTTTAACTAAGAGATAGGAACCCGTCAGTTTGGCGGGTTCCATTTTTTTTGCAACTTGGTTGCAAACGAAAGTTCTTACCTTTGCAACCAGAAAGATAACATATATTATATAAATAAGGTAAGGACAATGGCACACAATCATCATCAAGAGTACACATGCTGCTCGCACGAACATGCTCACGATGGTCATGAGCATCATCACGAGCATCATCACGAAGGTCATGAACATCATCATGAGCACCATCACGGTTTAAAAGGTCAGTTGACACTGATTGTCGTAACGGCTGTACTGCTGGCAGGCGCCTTCTTGATGGAGCAATATTTAGCATGGCCGCGGTGGCAGTTGTTGTTGGTCTATTTGGTTCCATATTTGCTTGTTGGGTTCGGAACCTTGAAAGAAGCGGTGGAAGGTCTGGCACATGGTGATGCTTTCAATGAACACTTCCTCATGTCGATAGCCACGATAGGCGCTCTTTGTATTGGCGAATATCCAGAGGCCGTCTTCGTGATGCTGTTCTTTCAGGTTGGTGAACTTTTTGAGGGCTATGCAGAAGGAAAGAGTCGTGAGAGCATTTCACACTTGATGGACATTCGTCCTGATGTGGCTCATGTGGAGCGAGAGGGTGCTGTGCTTGACGTGGCACCTGAAGAAGTGGGCGTAGGTGAGACCATCTTGGTGCGCCCAGGTGAGAAGGTGCCATTGGATGGTATTGTTGTTGAAGGCACGTCTGCCTTGAATACCGTGGCGCTGACCGGAGAGAGTGTACCTCGTGATGTTACTGAACAGGATGAGGTCATCTCGGGATGTATCAACCTGCAAGGTGTTGTCAGGGTGCGTACCACGAAGGCTTTTGGTGAGAGCACGGTGTCGAAGATCATCAATCTGGTAGAGAATGCGAGTGAGAGTAAGTCAAAGAGTGAAACCTTTATCACCCGTTTTGCCCGCATCTATACGCCGGTGGTCGTGTTCTTGGCTGTTGGCATTGCCGTTCTGCCTCCGTTGTTGGGCGGTGGAACGTTCGCTACCTGGTTCTATCGTGCCTTGATGTTCCTGGTAGTCTCTTGCCCTTGTGCGTTGGTCATCAGCGTACCGCTGACATTCTTTGGCGGTCTTGGTGGCGCATCACGAAAGGGTATCCTGATAAAGGGGGCTAACTATATTGACGTGTTGTCACAACTGGATACGGTGGTTTTCGACAAAACGGGCACGTTGACCCACGGACAGTTTGCTGTGACTGCTGTTCATCCAGAAGAGTACGATGCGCATCAGTTGTTGCATCTTGCCGCTCATGTGGAGCACTTCTCAACGCATCCGATTGGTGCTGCCTTGCGTGACGCCTTCCCTGATGAGGCTACAGATGGCTGTAGCGTCAGCGATGTGCAGGAGATATCGGGGCATGGCGTAAGAGCGAAGATTGGCGATATGGATGTTTGTGTCGGAAATACCAAGATGATGGACAGTGTCGGTGCAAAGTGGCACGATTGTCATCATGTAGGTACGATTATCCATGTGGCTATCAATGGACAATATGCTGGTCATATCGTGATTAACGATCAGGTGAAGAGTGATAGCGCAAGTGCGATCAGTCAGTTGCGGGAATTAGGCATCCAACGGCTCGTAATGCTCACTGGAGATAGAAAAGAGGTGGCAGCCGATGTGGCGGATAAGCTCGGACTGACGGAATATCATGCTGAGCTTCTTCCTGAAGATAAAGTGAATATAGTAGAGAGTTTGTCACCTGACAGCCGACTGGCTTTCGTAGGCGATGGTATCAATGATGCACCCGTGCTGGCACGGGCCGATGTTGGTATTGCAATGGGAGGGCTTGGCAGCGATGCAGCCATCGAGGCTGCCGATGTCGTGTTGATGGACGACCAACCCTCAAAGATTGCGTTGGCCATACGTATCGCTCGCAGAACCTTAGCTATTGCCCGTCAGAACGTGCTCTTTGCCATTGGTGTCAAGACGATGGTGCTTGTGTTAGCAACCTTTGGCGTTGCTACCATGTGGATGGCAGTATTCGCTGATGTGGGTGTGACCGTACTGGCTGTTCTCAATGCGATGCGCGCATTGAGACAGCATTAGTTCTCGTGATATTCGAAGACACCTCCAAAGTCAGGGTTCTCTCCAAATACCTCGCTCTCGTCCTCTTCTTCTTCCTGATTGTTGATAGGGTTGTTCTCTATGATGAGTTGATTGTAATCTTTTCGGAGTGATCCTACAACGAGCAGAAAGTCATTGTATTTGATGGTGGGAATGACAATGCCGAGGATGCCTATGCCGCAGCGAACGCCATCGGGACGGAAGTTGTTGCATAGGTTCATGGTGGCAAAGATGGTGTGGTCGTGATATTCCAATCGGTTGTTCTTCTTGAACAGTTTGTACATCTCAACCTCACTGATGGTGTCGGCAGTGGTGAACATATAGCTGAAGTTGCTGAGCGCATTGTCTATCCAGTCGCCATTGATGCTGTCATGAGCGTTGATGCACTGACGGATATCGTCTTCCATGACAGTGCGCATGCGCTCTTCTGATGGGCAGAAGATGGCCAGAATGATAGACAAGACACCAAGGATGGCACCTGTGATGACAAGTCGCCCCATACAACTGTGAGTGAACTCGTAGCTAAGTGATTCTCGTTTGCGGAAAGAACCGCCACCTGACTGATACATATACGTTATTAATGATTAGTTTATTTCACTTAAGATTGACACTGTTGTGCCGTGACACAATGACGTTGCGTCGTCTGCTGTGCTTATGAGTTATGAATCAGGTTCATGAACTCCTGACGGGTCTTTGCCTGTTTGAAGGCTCCACTGAACTCACTTGTTGTTGTCACCGAGTTCTGCTTCTCTACACCTCGCATCTGCATGCACATATGCTTAGCTTCTACGACAACCATCACACCTAAAGGATGAAGCGTCTCTTCTATACATTTACGGATTTGCAGCGTCATGCGCTCTTGTACTTGGAGTCTATGACTGTAGATATCTACCACGCGGGCAATCTTTGATAGGCCGGTGATGTAGCCGTTGGGGATGTATGCCACGTGTACCTTGCCGTACATGGGCAACATGTGATGCTCGCAGAGTGAGAAGAAGTCGATGTCTTTAACGATGACCATCTGGCTGTAGTCCTCCTTGAAGAGAGCATCTGTCAGCACCTTATGGGCATCCATCTCATAGCCTCGTGTCAACACCTGCATGGCTTTGGCTACGCGGGTGGGTGTCTTCAGCAGCCCTTCGCGCTCTGTGTTCTCGCCCAGCAGTTCTATGATACTTTTATAGTGTGATGCAAGTTCTTCTGTTTTCTTTTCTGATTCCATGATGACATGTTTATTCTGCAACGCTGATTTTGCCTTTCACGATGGTGGCAGACTCATAGCCCAGTTTGCGTACTTCTTCTACTTTTGCTTTCGCGTCTTCGTAGTTTCGATAGTTACCCATGCGGCAGATCCATCGGGGAGAATAGAAGTGCACATATACTTCTTCGCCTGGGAACAGCTGTTTGAGCGCGTTGCCTGTTTTCTCTGCTTTCTGGCGGTCACTGCGTGTGTTGCCTCCTGCAAATACCTGAATACGATAGCCAATGGCTTTATGATAATGTTTCGGTGCAGCCACAGTGTCCACTGTGTTGCTTGCTGCGCTGTTGGCGACTTCTGCATGTGCGTTGTTGCTTGCAGTTGTCGTCCTTGTGGCGGTCGTTACCGTCTTTGTTGTGGCAGCCGGTTTGGCGGCTGGCTTAGTGGCAGGCTTGGTCGAAGTTGTCTTTGTTGTTTTGGCAGACGTGTGAGTGCCGTTCACCAAGTCTTCAAGCTGTTTGTCTTGGTGAATGGTAACGCGAGCTCCTCCCGGCGTGGTCTGCTGAACACGTTGGGTGAAAGTCTGTGCGTCGGCATTGACAGCAATGCCGGCACACAGAGTTAATATGGTGAAGAACAGCTTCATCATACTTTCATTTCTTTATTTGAAGGCGTCGATGATGCCCTTGAAGTCTGCACACTTCAAAGAAGCACCGCCAATCAAACCACCGTCGATGTCGGGCTTAGCGAACAGCTCAGGTGCGTTTGAAGCCTTGCATGAACCGCCATAGAGGATGGTGGTGTCGTCGGCAACAGCCTGACCATATTTCTCAGCGATGATTGAACGGATATATGCGTGAATCTCCTCAGCCTGCTCTGCGGTAGCGGTCTTGCCAGTACCGATAGCCCAGATTGGCTCGTAGGCGATAACGATCTTGCGGAAGTCCTCCTCTGAGAGGTTGAACACGCTGCCCTCGAGCTCGGCCTTAACAACCTCGTTCTGCTTGCCAGCCTCGCGCTCTTCGAGTGACTCGCCGATGCAGAAGATAACCTTCAGGTCGTTCTTCTGAGCCAGCAGCACCTTCTCCTTCAGAATCTCGGGAGTCTCCTTGTAGTACTCACGACGCTCTGAGTGGCCCAGGATGACATACTGAGCACCAGTGCTCTTTACCATCTCGGCAGAAACCTCACCAGTGAAAGCACCCTTCTCCTTGTCTGCGCAGTTCTCTGCACCCAGACCGATGATAGACTGATCGAGGAACTGAGCGATAGAAGCCAAGTGAATGAATGGGGTGCAAATGACTACACCGCAGTTGGGCTTCTCTGCTTTCAGTGTCTCGTTCAGCTCTTTTGCAAGAGCGATACCATCCTGAAGATTCATGTTCATCTTCCAGTTACCTGCTACAATTTTCTTTCTCATTTTCTTTTCTTTTTTTATTGTTGGTGTTAAACGATTGGTTTTCATTCTAATCCATTTGGTCCACATCCACATGCGGTCTGCTAGGCTAAGCAGTGTGAGCGGGAGTACGAACCACAACATGAGCATGGCAATGCGGTGTGCCACCGAGTCTTCCTGTATGGTGCCCTCTGGCAGTTCGTGCAGAGGCTTGCTGCTGTCAAGCTCTGGTAGCCGGTTGTGGCTCCATTTCTGTATGATGGTGCCGTCGTGCAGCAGCAACAGTCCGGGGTTACTGCGTATGACCGTCTTCAGCAACACGTCGTCGGTCTGATAGAATGCGTATTCGGCACCTGTCATGTCGCGCCATTGGTTCACGGCCTTCTCACCGCTTGCCGTGAGTCCGTAGAAGGCATAGCCATTGTCCTTGGTGTACTCGTAGAGCTCATTGATGACATCAAGTTGCGAGTCGTCGGCCAATTCCAGATGAGGCGAGATGAGCAACATCGTGTAGCTGCTGTCGTTCAGCACCTGTTCTGTGATGTCTTCACCGTCGCGCTCTATAAACAAGTCGGCGTAGGGCGAGTCCTCACCTTCCATCATGCGTTGCCAGCCTTCCCTCAGGTCGGTTCCTACGCGGTAAGGACGGAAGTCAAACAGCGGTTTGTCGTAAAGACACCATGTCGAGGTTATCAATATGAACAATACCGTGTAGTTGATGACCAGCCATTGATTCGGCTCGCTGATAAAGCGAAACATCCTTGTGGGGTTGTGGGCTACGATGATGGCAGCCAGCAGCAGTACCACGTTTTTCCAGAATGTCTGCCAGTTGGTGAGAATGATGGCGTCGCCAAAACATCCGCAGTCTCTTATGGGGTTGCTGATGGCCAGCCATAGTGTCAGCGGCGTCATTGCCAGCATGATGACCAGCGACAGGCGCGAAGACAGTTTTCTTCTGATGGCAAACATCAGGAAGATGCCTAAGCAAAATTCCGTGGCGCCCAGCATTACCGACAGTCCCAAGGTCGCAGCGTCTGGCAGCCAGTTGCCCAGATGCATCGCCGTCAGGTAGTCCTGAATCTTGTATTGCGTGCCGAGTGGGTCGATGGCCTTGACGAATCCAGACAGGATGAAGACCACTGCCAGCACCATGCGGGCTATGTTTACAATCAGCGTTCTCACTTCTCCAACTTAATCAGTCCGAAGACCGCGTAGTTGATAATATCCATATAGTTGGCATCAATGCCCTCGCTCACCAGCGTGGCTCCGCCTAAGTCTTCTATTTCTTTAATGCGCTCAATCTTGGTCAAGATGAGGTCTGTGTAGCTGCTGACGCGCATGTCGCGCCACGCCTCGTCGTAGTCGTGGTTCTTGCGCTTCATCAGCTCCAGGGCTTCCTTGGCATAGCGATCATAGAGTGCCAAGGCTTCGTCGTTGTTCATGTCAACGCCGTCGGCAAAGCCCTTTTCCAATTGAATCAGTCCCACGATGCCATAGTTTATCAAGGCCATAAACTCGGGACGTATGCCTTCACCTACCAGCGACTCTTGTTTGATCTCCAGCGAACGGATACGCTTTGCTTTGATAAACAGCTGGTCGGTCAGCGATGAGGGGCGCAGGATGCGCCACGATGCACCGTAGTCGTGCAGCTTCTTTGAAAAGATGTCGCGACATTCGGCTATTGCAGCCTCAAACTGTGCATTAGTTTTTTCAAATTTGTTCATATTTCGGGTGCAAAGTTACTAAATAAATATGAATTACACATTAATTAATGTGGATTATGAACCTCGAATTATGAAATATTAATCATTTTGTTTCTTTCTGATGTACTTGATTTTAGCCCCGAGCGTGTTCCATTGCACCTGCAGCGAGTCGCGCTTCATGCGTAGCAATGTCAGCTCGGTCAGCTCCTCGGCCGTAGCTTTCAGCTGGCTTTTATGCTCCTCTACGGTCGCTTTTTTCTGTTCGTACTCTGCCTTTGCTGCTTCTAATGCAGAATCGACGTGTGCCAGTTCCTGCTGTGAGGCGAGTAGGGTAGAGTCCTGCTTGTGTTTCAGTGCGGCACGGCGCTGCTCAATCTCGTTTCTCCTTGAGTTGCTGCATGCGGTGGCAACCAGTGCCAAAGCGATAGTAGCAATGAATAATCGCTGTTGTTTCATACTTCAATTATTTAGTGGCAGTCTTCAAAAAGTGAGGACTGCATATTTGGGTACAAAGTTAATCAAAAAAAACAAAATGCCAAAAAGAACTTGTTTTTTTGTCTGAAAGTTAGTAACTTTGCACCCTCAAAAGTGTTATATACTTAAAAATGAAGTTGTATTCTGACGAAGAACTGGCCAAGATCCTTGACCAGGATATATTCCACAAAATTAGCGATGTGGCCGATCATCTGGACGTAGAGTGCTACGTGGTGGGTGGCTATGTCCGTGACATATTCCTCGAGCGTCCCAGCAACGACATTGATGTCGTCGTGGTGGGCAGCGGTATCGAGGTGGCTAAGGCCCTGAAAAAGGTGCTTGGCCGCAGAGCTCATCTGTCTGTTTTCAAAAACTTCGGTACGGCTCAGGTGAAGTTCAATGATACCGAAGTGGAGTTTGTCGGTGCCCGTCGCGAGAGCTACAGTCACGACTCGCGCAAGCCGATTGTCGAAGACGGCACGTTGGAAGACGATCAGAACCGCCGCGATTTCACCATTAATGCAATGGCTATCTGTCTGAACAAGAACCGTTTTGGCGAACTTGTCGATCCCTTTAATGGTCTGGCAGACTTAGAAGACGGCATCATTGCCACACCGCTCGATCCCGACATCACGTTTAGCGACGATCCCCTCCGCATGATGCGATGCATCCGTTTCGCCACGCAGCTCAACTTTCAGATAGAGGACGCTACCTTCGATGCCCTTCAGCGCATGGCCGATCGCATCAAGATTGTCAGTGGCGAGCGCATCGAGGTGGAGCTGAACAAAATCATGATGGCGCCTCATCCCAGCAGAGGCCTGGTAGATTTGCAGCGCTGTGGCCTGCTGAACATCATCCTCCCCGAGGTGGCGGCGCTCGATATTGTAGAGCAGAAGAATGGTCGTGCTCATAAGAACAACTTCTACCACACACTCGAAGTGCTTGAGAATGTAGTGAGAGCGACCCACGAGACCCACCCCCAACCCCTCCCTGTGAGGGAGGGGAGTGAACGCTCTCAGGATGGAGTAGGTGTTGAGGGGAGTGAATGCTCTCAGACGAATGCTTCTGCTTCCCGTACCGATGGACTGGGTGAAAACCGTGTTCTTTATTTGCGTTGGGCAGCATTGCTCCATGATATTGGCAAGACCAAGACCAAGCGGTGGGATCCTGCCATCGGCTGGACGTTCCACAACCACAACTATGTGGGAGCCAAGATGGTGGCAGAGCTGTTCCGTCGGCTGAAGTTGCCCATGGGAGCTGAGATGAAATACGTCCAGAAGCTGGTCGATTTGCACATGCGCCCACAGGTTATCGCCGATAGCGAGGTAACCGATTCGGCTGTTCGCCGCTTGCTCAACGATGCTGGCGACGATATCGACGACTTGATGACACTTTGCGAAGCCGACATCACGTCGAAGAACGAGGTCCGGAAAAAGATGTTTCTCGAGAACTTCCGCATTGTCCGCGAAAAGCTTGCCGACCTCAAGGAGAAAGACTATAAGCGCCTGTTGCAGCCCGTCATCGACGGCAACGAGATCATGGAGCTCTTCCATCTCTCTCCATCGCGCGAGGTGGGCATGTTGAAACAATGTCTGAAAGACGCAGTGCTAGACAATAAGGTTGAAAACGAACGCGAGCCTTTGATGCAGCTGCTCATAGAAAAAGCTCGCGAGATGGGAATCGCCTGATATGGGCGTCATATTCTAATTCTAAAAGTGCCACTTTTCCGCAAGAAGAGTGGCACTTTTGTTGTCATAGCCCTTTGTTATTAGCTTTTCTTTGAGAATTACTCCCCTCCCTTCTGAGGGGCAGGGTGAGGCTTTCCCCAGTTGTTTTGTGTCAATGTGTCACTTTGATTTTCTTTTGTCTTACCCATTGTTTTCGCAAACAGATAATTTTTATATTTGATAATTTTATCATTTATTGGCATAAAAAGTCTGTTTTTAATAGAAAAAATGGATATATATTAAGAAAATGCAATTAAAAAATGAATTTTTTTTGTAATTTTATTGATTATTCCGTTTTTATTGTTAATTTTGCACCCCGAAACCAAACTAGACCGATTTGACGTCGGTTTGATAGTAAGAAGGTAAATGTAGTGACAAATTGAAATCTTAGGTATTGGTTATACACAAACATTATTTAATATTAACTTAATAAGAGTCTTATGAACAAAAGACTAGCATTGCTTCTGATGACCCTTTTCCTCGTAGTAGGTGGGGCGTTCTCTCAGACGAGAGTCAATGGTACCGTCATGTCAAAGGACGATGGTGAGCCTATTATTGGCGCATCAGTTTTAGTTGTTGGCACTCATGTAGGTACAGTAACTAACAGTGAAGGACAGTTCTCTCTGAATGTCCCCGCAGGTAAGAAAACCCTTCGTATTTCTTACATCGGTATGGAGACTTTGGAATTGCCCGCAAGCGCAAACATGCGCATTTTGTTGACCAGCGACCACAACTCACTTGATGAGGTGATTGTTGTTGCTTACGGTACAGCAAAGAAATCATCGTTTACTGGTTCGGCTACAGCCATGAAGGAGAAAGACATGTCAGCCCAGAAGGGTTCGCTTGTTAAATCTCTCGAAGGTAAGGTGGCTGGTGTACGTGTTGGTTCATCTATCGGTGACCCAGGTGCTGACCAGAACATCCAGATTCGTGGTATCGGTTCTATCAACGGTTCTACACAGCCTCTGTATGTTATCGACGGTGTGCCCGTATTGGCAAACTCAGATGGTTACATGTCATCAAGCATCAAGTCACAGTCTATCCTTGCTACTCTGAACCCTAACGATATCGAGAGCATGACCATCCTGAAGGATGCTGCAGCAGCATCTCTCTATGGTTCACGTGCTGCCAATGGTGTTGTTATCATCACCACTAAGAAGGGTGCTAAGGGTAAGACCAACGTACACTACGATATGCAGATTGGTACTCAGCAGATTGCTAAGAAGAGCGCCATGAACACCATGAACGCTGCTCAGCTGAAGGAGTACTATACGGACGCCTTGACAAACTTCTTTAAGCTGTATTATACTGAGGACGATTTGTTCGCAGACTATGGTACAAGAGATTATGCTGAAGCAGGTAAGCTTGAAACAGCTAATGGCTGGTTCCATGACTATGATGGCACAACAAGCACAGACTGGTACGACCAGGTTTACCACAATGCTCTGACTCAGGACCACCAGCTCTCTATCGACGGTGGTAACGACAAGACCAAGTTCTATGTAGGTTTGGGCTACAATGATTCTGAGGGTGTTGTAAAGGGCACAGAGTTCCAGCGTTATAGCGGCCGTCTGAACTTGGATCACCAGGTAAACGATTGGTTGAAGGTTGGCGTAAAGCAGATGATTTCTTTCTCTGACACCAAGGGTCTTCGTGACCAGGGCGATCAGGAGCAGGGCTTTGGTACAACCACACCTTGGTCTGTACTCTACTCTTTGGACCCCACAGCTGTGAACAAGAATGCTGATGGCTCTTATAATAATGATGTAGCTTTCGGTAAGGTTGGTAACCCCAACAACATGTTTGGTGTTGAGAGCGGCGAGTATGCCGAGTTCGTGAAGTCAAACATGATGCGTAGCATGAGCAACCTCGAGGCAGAGGTTAAGCTGCCTTACGACCTTGTTGCTCGTACCATCTTCGGTTATGACTATACTAACAACAAACTGCAGGAGTTCTGGTCTCCTCTGAGCGTTAACGGTGAGTCACTTGGTGGCTTAGGTCAGCGTTGGGACTTCACCAGCAAGACACTGACCTCTTCTACCACTCTGGGTTACAACCATCAGTTTGGCAAGCACTCAGTAAGCGCACTGGGCGGTTACGAGTACGAGAAGCGCCAGATGCCTTATATGACAGCATCTGCAAAGGGTTATGGCACTTACAAACTGCCAGAGCTTTCTAACGGTCAGTCTTATCAGACTGGTAGCGCTATCTACGAGTCAATGCTTTCTTCTTGGCTCGGTAAGGCCGACTATAACTACGACAACAAGTACTATGCTGGCTTGAGCTTCCGTCGTGACGGTTCTTCTCGTCTGGCTAAGGACAACCGCTGGTCTAACTTCTGGTCAGTATCTGCTGCATGGCGTATCTCTCAGGAGTCATTCTTGCAGGGCAATCCTCTCTTCTCTGACTTGAAGCTGCGTGCTTCTTACGGTACCAATGGTAATCTGCCCACCGGTATGTATCAGTACATGCCTCAGTATGCTACCAGCGGTGGTTATGGTGCAAACGGTGCTTACTACTGGTCAACTCCTGGTAACGAGAGTCTGACATGGGAGAAGTCTAAGAACTTCAACATCGGTTTCGACTGGACACTCTACAACCGTGTATCACTCACTCTTGAATACTATAAGAAAGTGACCGACGATCTGATCTTCTCTACTCCTGTGTCTTATGTAACAGGTTTCGGTTCTAACATCAACAACATCGGTAAGCTGGAGAACAGCGGTCTCGAATTCACCGTTTCTTCTTCAAACATCCGTACTAAGGACTTTAGCTGGACCACCGACTTCAACTTGACCTGGCAGAAGATCTTGGTGAAGGAGTTGCCTGACGGCGAGGACGTTCAGTATGGTGATGGTAATATGTACCTGCTCCGCGAGGGTGAGTCTATGCACACCTTCTACCTCCCCGAATGGAAGGGCGTTGATCCCGAGACAGGTCTTGGTGAGTTCTGGCTTGATCCCTCTGATCACTCAAAGGGCGTAACTAACACCTACGCAAAGGCTGGTAAGGGTAAGGTAGGTAAGGCTGTGCCCGATGTACTCGGTGGTCTGACCAACACCTTCCGCTACAAGGACTTCGATCTGTCGTTCATGATTTCTTATCAGTTCGGTGCCGACATGTTCGACTATCCCGGATACTTCCTCACCTTCAGTGACGGTGTACGCGTTGGTTCATTCAACGTTCACGAGTCTGTTGCTGGCAACTACTGGAAGCAGCCTGGTGATGTAGTTGAATTCCCCAAACCTATCTATGGCAACCCCTATCGTTCAGATAAGTTCTCTTCACGTACCATCCGTTCTACCGACAACATCCGCGTACGTGATATCACTCTGGGCTACAACGTGCCTCTGTTCAAGCAGTACATCAACAACCTGCGTGTGTACTTCCGTACCACCAACCCATTCATGATCTACTGCGCAACTAAGGATGTAGATCCCGACGTTGATGTAAACGGCTACCGTCAGACCGATACACCTCCTACACGTCAGTTCCTGTTTGGTCTGAACCTGACTTTCTAATATTCAATACATCAATTATAGAATCATAACATATGAAAAAGATATATTTAGTTTTAGGTCTGGCAGCAGGGCTGAGTCTCACTTCTTGCAGCCTCGACTCAGAGCCAACAACTTCGCTTGGCGAAGGCGTGGCTATCACGACAGAGTCTGATTTGCAGTACGCTGTCAACGGTATCGGTTATCTGATGTCTGAAGATCGTATGCTCTACGGTTCTGAATTCGGACTCTATGCCGACCTCACTACCAACGAGTTTAAGTATGTCGATGACTACGGTCAGAGCACTGCTATTGCTCGTTACACTTTGACCAAGTACGATGAACTGCCCGAGTATGCTTATGCTGATATGTATGGTGCTATCGCCAACTGTAACAAGGCACTCGAGTTGTCTGAGGCACTCGAGCAGACCGAGACTGTTGACAACCTGCGTGGTCAGCTCTATGCATGGCGTGCATTGCTCCACTTCGACTTGGCACGTCTGTTCGCTCACATCCCAACAGCTGTTAGCGACGTGAATGCAGCTAACTCTGGTATCGTTCTTTCAGATCACGTAGTTGGTCCTGACTTCAAGGGCGACCGTGCTACACTGGCACAGACCTACAAGCAGATTATCGATGACTTCACACAGGCTATGACCCTGCTGGAGGCTACTAAGGACGACAAGAAAGAGACTGGCTACTTCAACTACTATGCTGCTTTAGCTCTTCGTGCACGTGCCAACCTCTATGCTGGCAACTATGAAAAAGCTTTGGATGATGCTAAGGAAGTAATTGCTGATGGTGGTTACGAGCTCTACACACCTTCAACCTACGAAAAGGCTTGGGAGCAGGAAGGTACTTCAGAGTCAATCTTTGAACTGCTTGTCACTGCTAACTACAATGCTCAACGTAACTCTCTGGGTTACTACTGCGACGCTGCAGGTTACCCTGAGGCAGCTTTGGCTGACAATGGTAAAGTGCTGACCTACCTGAAGGCTAATCCCGCTGACGTTCGCTCTAAGATGATCAAGGAGCAGGCTGTTCAGGGCGTTGCAGGCACTCATTTCTTCCCTGCTAAGTATCCCGGTCGTGACGGTCTCTATGTTAACAACCCCAAAATCATCCGTCTTTCTGAGGTTTACCTCATCGCTGCTGAGGCTGAGCTGAAGGGCAACAACGATGGTGGCAAGGCTGCTGCTTACATCAATGAGATTGAGAAGAACCGCGTTACTGGCTACACCGATGTAGCAACTGTTACTATCGACGACGTTATTGCTGAGTACGAGAAGGAGTTCTTTGCTGAGAACCAGATTGCATTTGCTTACTGGCGTAACAAGAAGAGCATCACCAACCAGGTTAGCAATGTTATCAGCTACGACGATAACCAGAGCATTCTGCCTATCCCACAGCGTGAGATTGACTTCTATCCTGGACTGGTTCAGAACGAAGGTTATTAATCCAATGAGTTTATATTGCAAGTTTCCTTTTTGATAGATTCTTGCGATCATCATAAGACACTCCGCACTGTTTGTGTGCGGGGTGTCTTTTTTTCTATAATCATGGTTGATTAGAACTTATTTTTTTTCTATTCTTTCAGTCGTTTGCAAGACAAACTAAAGCCCGATAGCTATTTTAAAAGTATGTCCGTCTGTTATTCTGTCTTTATTATCAGTTATTCTGTCTTTCCCCCTGTTATTCTGTCTGTATCAATGCACGTCTCTTTATGTTTAATATACAACTAATTTACTAATAAAATGTTAAATAAGTGAGCGGCAATTATTGTATATTTGTCTTTTTTTGTAATTTTGCATTTTGAAAACTAAGACTCTGTGGTTGAGTTTTCTTAATTAAAGAATAAGATATATAACAATTTAAGCTTAAAGAATAATTATGAGTAAGAACAAAATGATGCTGGCTGCGGCTGTTGCAGCCATGTTGGTTTCATGTGGCGGAGGCGGTGGCCGTCCGACTTTTGGCGATAATGAGTTCCCTGTGGAGACCGTTTCATCGCAGTCGGCTGCCCTGCAGACAAACTATCCCGCTACGATTAATGGTATTCAGGATGTAGAGATCAGACCAAAGACTTCAGGCTTCCTGACGCAGATCTGCGTGAAAGAAGGTCAGACCGTTTCTGCCGGACAGTTGCTGTTCGTCATCGACAACGAGACCTTCCAGGCACAGGTGCGCCAGGCTCAGGCAGCTGTCAACACAGCCCAGAGCGGTGTCAACACTGCTAAACTGACATACGAGAACTCCAAGCAGCTTCATGCCAACAAGGTGATTGGCGACTACGAGCTGCAGACCGCCGAGAACAGCTTTGTCAGCGCACAGGCACAGCTGGCTCAGGCTCAGGCAGCGCTGGCTTCCGCCAAAGAGGCACTGAGCTATTGCTACGTGAAGAGCCCTGTTAAGGGCGTTGTGGGCACCCTGCCTTTCAAGAAGGGCGCCCTGGTGAGCGCATCCAATGTGCTGACCCACGTTGCCGACATCAGTCAGATGGACGTCTATTTCTCAGTTACCGAGAAAGACCTGCTGTTGCTCTCAAAGGCTGAGGGCGGTGTCAATGGCGCCATCGAAGCCTTCCCCCCAGTGAAGCTGTTGCTGGCCGATGGCACCGAGTACGGCTATCCCGGCAAGGTGGCCACCGTCAGTGGTGTCATCGATAAGAGCACAGGCTCTGTGCAGCTGAAGGCCCAGTTCCCCAACCCCGACAAGCTGTTGAAGAGCGGCGGTTCTGGCACCATCGTGCTACCTCAGTCAGCCAACGATGCCATTGTCATCCCCCAGTCGGTGGTTGTCGAGGTTCAGAACAAGAAGTTCGTCTATCTGCTCAACGACAGCAACAAGGTGGTCTATACCGAGATCACCGTCAACCCACAGAACGATGGCAACAACTATATTGTGACCAGCGGACTCAAACCTGGCGACAAGTATGTCACCAATGGCGTCACCAAGCTGACCGACGGTCAGGAGATTGTGCCCATCACCCCACAACGCTATCAGGAGAAGATTCAGGAGCAGGCCAAGGCCATGAGCGCAGGCGACATCGTGGGTGCCATGAAGAAATAAGTAGAATTGAAAAATTGAAAAATTGAAAAGTTGAAGTCTGAGAAAAACTTTAATTCTTCAATTCTTAAATTCTTAAATTTTTAAAGAAATGACATTTACAAACTTTATCAAGCGCCCAGTGCTATCTACGGTGATCTCTATCCTCATCGTGCTGCTGGGTGTCATCGGATTGACCTCGCTGCCTATTGAGCAGTATCCCGATATTGCACCACCTACCGTGGTGGTATATACCAGCTATCCTGGTGCCGATGCCGAGACCGTCAAGAACTCGGTCATCACACCTCTGGAGGAGAGCATCAACGGTGTAGAGGGTATGGACTACATCTCTTCTACCGCTTCTTCGGGTTCGGCACAGATCAGTGTGCTGTTCCGTCAGGGCATGAATGCCGACATGTGTGCCGTCAACGTGCAGAACCGCGTGCAGCAGGCACAGGCCTTGCTGCCTGCCGAGGTGACACGTATCGGCGTGACCGTCATGAAGCGCCAGACCTCTCAGGTGATCATGTACACCCTGACCAGTGACGGCCGCTACGACGACGAGTTCCTGACCAACTACAGTAATATCAACATCGTGCCTGCCATCAAGCGTATTCAGGGTGTGGGCGACGTGCAGAGCCCCGGTCTGAAGACCTACTCAATGCGTATCTGGCTGAAGCCCGACGTGATGAAGCAGTACAACCTGATGCCTTCCGACATCAGCGGTGTGCTCGCCGAACAGAACATCGAGGCCGCTCCCGGTACCTTCGGCGAACTCTCTGACGTGGCCTACGAGTATGCCATGCGCTACACCGGTCGCTTCAAGACTGCCGAGGAGTTCGGCAACATCATCATTCAGAGCAATGCCGACGGCACCACGCTGAAGTTGAAGGACGTGGCCAAGATCGAGCTGGGTGGCCAGCAGTATTCTGTAGCCATGAAGAACAACAACGTGCCTTCGGTGCTGGGTATGGTGCAGCAGATTGCTGGTTCTAACGCCAACGAGATTGCCAAGAACGTGAAGAAAGAACTGGAAGAGCAAGCCAAGCTATTCCCTCCAGGCATGACCTATAAGATCAACTACGACGTCACCGAGTTCCTCTATGCTTCTATCGAGGAGGTAGTGTTCACGCTGGTGTTCACCCTTCTGCTCGTGTTCTTCGTCATCTACGTCTTCCTGCAGGACTGGCGTTCTACGCTGATCCCTCTGATTGCCGTGCCTGTGTCGTTGGTCGGTACGTTCTTCTTCCTCGAGCTGTTTGGCTTCTCCATCAACCTGCTCACGCTGTCGGCCCTGCTGTTGGCCATCGCCATCGTGGTCGATGATGCCATTGTGGTGGTCGAAGCCGTGCATGCCAAGTTGGACCAAGGCTACAAGTCAACGCTGACGGCCTCTATCGATGCCATGAACGAAATCTCGGGTGCCATTATCTCCATCACGCTGGTGATGTCGGCCGTGTTCATCCCTGTGTCGTTCATTGGTGGCACCAGCGGTACGTTCTATCGTGAGTTCGGTGTGACCATGGCAGTCAGCATCTTCATCTCGGCGCTGAACGCCCTGACGCTGTCGCCCGCCCTGTGTGCCATCTTCCTGAAGGTGCACGACAAGGACGGCCACGAGAAGAAACTGTCGCGCATCGACAAGTTCCACATGGCCTTCAACACCGCCTACGACGGCATTCTTGGCAAGTATAAGTCGCGCATCGAGAAGCTCGTACACCGTCCCATCGCCATTATGGTGACTGTGGTCATCGGTATTGCCGTGCTCGTTGTCTCGCTGGTTACCAGCAAGACCGGTCTGGTGCCCGACGAGGATACCGGCACCATCTTCTGTACCATCTCAATGCCTCCTGCCACTTCCGTGGCACGCACTCAGCAGGTCATTGCCGAGGTTGACAGCATCCTGGCTGCCGATCCTGCTGTTCAGAACCGTGAGCAGATTCAGGGTTACAACTTCATTGCCGGTTCCGGTTCCGACCAGGCCACCTTCATCGTGAAGCTGAAGCCCTTCAGCGAGCGTCAGAAAGGACTGTGGTGGAAGATCTCTGGCTTGTGGCAGGGCGATGGCATCTATCGCTTCTTCCTCAACCCCTACGAGTCTAACGGTGTGCTGGCGCAGATCTATCTGAAGACGGCCCACATCAAGGATGCCCAGATTCTGGCTTTCGCACCGCCTATGATTCCTGGCTTCTCGGCCAACAGCGGTGTGTCTCTCGTCATGCAGGACCGCACGGGCGGTTCGCTCGACAAGTTCTTTGGCGTGGTCAAAGACTATCTGGCCGAGCTCAACAAGCGTCCTGAGTTCCAGATGGCACAGACCTCTTACAACCCCAACTATCCACAGTACATGGTGCATGTAGATGTGGCCAAGTGTAAGCAGAGCGGCATCTCGCCTGCCACCGTCCTCTCTACGTTGCAGGGTTACTACGGTGGACTCTACGCCTCCAACTTCAACGCCTATGGTAAGCTCTACCGTGTCATGGTGCAGGGCTCGCCCGAGACCCGCATGACGCCCGAGTCGCTCAACAGCGTCTATGTGCGCACCAATGCAGGCATGGCACCCGTCAAGGAGTTCTGCCAGCTGGAGCGCGTCTATGGTCCTTCCAACATCAACCGCTTCAACCTGTTTACGTCTATCAACGTGACTGCCACCGTGGCTGATGGCTATTCCACCGGTGAGGCCATCAAGGCCGCCCAGGAAGTGGCTGCCCAGATGTTGCCCACAGGTTACACCTACGACTATCAGGGCCTGACGCGTGAAGAGGCCAAGGCTTCAAACACCACCGGCATCATCTTCCTGCTGTGTATCGTCTTTATCTATCTGATTCTTTCAGCCCAGTACGAGTCTTACCTGCTGCCGCTGGCCGTTATCCTCTCTGTACCGTTCGGTTTGGCAGGCTGCTTCCTGTTCACCATGTTGTTCGGCCATGCCAACGACATCTACATGCAGATCTCGCTCATCATGCTGATTGGTCTGTTGGCCAAGAACGCCATCCTGATTGTGCAGTTCGCCCTCGAGCGTCGCAGCACCGGTATGGCCATCTCCTGGTCGGCCGTGTTGGGTTCTGCAGCCCGTCTGCGTCCTATCCTGATGACCTCTCTGGCCATGATCATCGGTCTGCTGCCTTTGATGTTTGCCAGCGGTGTAGGTAAAAACGGCAACCAGACGCTGGGTGCAGCAGCCGTAGGCGGTATGCTCATCGGTACGCTCTGTCAGCTCTTTGTCGTGCCTACGTTGTTTGTCATCTTCCAGTCGCTTCAGGAGAAGATCCGTCCGATGAAGTTCGAAGGCGATGACGAGAACCCCGACGTGGCCACCGAGCTGCAGCAGTATGCTAAGCGCCCTGTTGATTATACGCTTGAAAAATAGCAGCCCCTGCCTCCATTCCCCAATCGGGGAGGGGAGGCAGATACCAAATAACCAGAAGATAAAAGATTATGATGAAAAGTAATTTTCTAACGAGAATAATAAAGCCCTTCCCTTCCGGAGGGGTTGGGGTAGGCTTCCTGTTCTGCCTGATGCTCAGTAGCTGTGGTCTCTACAACAAATATGAGCGCCCCGAGTCGGTCAACACCGCCGGACTGGTGCGCGACGTGGTGAGCGATGGCGACACCCTCGTGGTCAACAGCGACGAGAACTTTGGCAACCTGCCCTGGCGTCAGGTGTTCACCGACCCCCAGTTGCAAGGACTCATCGAGACTGCTCTCGAGAACAATACCGACCTGCGCAATGCTGCCCTCAACGTGAAGATGATGGAGACGGCCCTCACCGTGTCTAAGCTGGCCTTCCTGCCCTCGCTGGCCATTGCCCCTCAGGGCACCATCAGTCAGGTGCAGATGGATGGCGCCTCAGTGTCGAAGACCTACCAGTTGCCCATCTCGGCTTCGTGGAACCTCGACCTCTTCGGCAATCTGCTCTCGCAGAAGCGCTCGGCACAGATGAAGCTGCTGGCCACGAAAGACTATCAGGTGGTGGTACAGACCAATATTATCTGTGGTGTGGCCAACCTCTACTACACGCTGATGATGCTCGACGAGCAGATGCGCATCGTCACCGACATGGAACAGCTCACCAAGGAGACCTGGGACATGATGAAACTGCAGATGGAACTGGGTCGTGCCCGTTCTACCAGTGTGCAGAGTGCCGAGGCCAGCTACTACAGCGTGCAGGCACAAAAGGCCACCCTGCGCCAGCAGATCCGACAGATGGAGAACTCTATGGCGCTGCTGCTCAACGAGGCAGGGCATCAGATTCCTCGCGGCTCATTCTACAACCAGTCGCTGCCTTCTGAGTTTGCCACGGGCGTAGGCATCCAGCTGCTCTCCAACCGCGCCGATGTTCATGCTGCCGAGATGAACCTGGCTCAGTGCTTCTACGACACCGAGACGGCTCGCTCGCGCTTCTATCCCAACATCACCATCACGGGCAATGCCATGTTTACCAACTCGCTCGGCTCTGCCATCGTCAACCCCGGCAAGTGGATCCTCTCTGCCGTTGGCTCACTGACGCAGCCCATCTTCGCCCACGGACAGATCGTGGCAGGGCTGAAGGTGGCTAAGTATCAGCAGGAGCAGGCGCTCAACACCTTCCAGAACACCATCCTCAAGGCTGGTAATGAGGTGAGCAATGCCTTGGTGGCTTATGCCACCTGCGACGAGCTGAGCCAGATAGACGAAAAGCAGGTGAAGCTCTACCAGCAGAACGTGGAAGACACCCGACAGCTCTACACCTCTAAGGGTAGCAGCTATCTGGAGGTCATCCAGGCACAGAGTGGACTGCTCAACGCCCGCATCTCTAAGGTCACCAACGACTTCAACAAGATGCAGGCTGTGGTCAACCTCTATCAGGCGCTGGGAGGCGGAAGCCATTAACCCCCTAAGTTAGGGGGTAGGGGGTCTGAACAGGCGCAGGTCCCCTAATAAAAAAGTCTAATAAAATGGTCTGATAAACGCTTGTTCAGACCCCCATCCCCCTAACTTAGGGGGCTTAGATTATGGCAAGTGAAATTTCCCCAAAAGCCGAGATTAGCCCCAAGGCAAAGATTGGCAACAACTGTAAGATATTCCCCTTCGTGTATATCGAGGACGACGTGGAGATAGGTGATAACTGTATCATCTTCCCCTTTGTCAGCATTCTCAGCGGCACACGCATGGGACGTAATAATAAGGTGCACCAGGGTGCTGTGATCGGTGCGTTGCCTCAGGACTTCAACTTCCGTGGCGAGAAGTCGGAGTGTATCCTCGGCGACAACAACATCATTCGCGAGAACGTGGTCATCAACCGTGCTACTCACACGGGCGGACAAACCCGACTGGGCAACGACAACGTGTTGATGGAGGGTGCTCACATCTCTCACGACACGAAGGTGGGCAACCGCTGCGTCTTTGGCTATGGCACCAAGATTGCCGGCGACTGCTGCATCGAGGATGGTGTCATCTTCTCGTCGTCGGTCATCGAGAATGCCAAGACCCGTGTGGGGCAGGGTGCCATGATTCAGGCTGGCACCACCTTCTCAAAGGACGTGCCTCCTTATATCATCTGCACCAAGCGCTCTGAGTATGGTGGCGTCAACTTCACCATGGGTCGTTCCTATGGCATCGATGAAAAGGTGCTCAAGCACATTGCCAACGCCTATCGTCTGGTGTTCCACGGTCAGACCTCGCTCTTCGATGCCATCCTGCAGATTGAGCAACAGGTGCCCGACAGTGCCGAGATTCGCCACATCATCGAATTCCTGAAGACCAGCGAGCTCGGCATCATCACGAAGCTGTAACGTGAAACCACACTACGCCCCTCTCCGCCAGACCTTTGGTCGCTTACTGCCGTAGGCAGGGATGCAAGCAGGGGAAGGAAGATCTACGAAAGTGCTGCTATTCGTCGCGAATAGTGGCACTTTTGTTTGCTGACGGTGGCACTTTTCATTGCCAATAGTTCTGCTTTTGTCACGCAATACGGGCTGTTTTGTTCTTTGTCCAGCCCCTGGATGACTCGTTTCCAGGGGCTGGACACGCCATTCCTACCCCCTGAAAGTGGCCTATCCAGCCCCTAAAAGTGGTTATTCTAGCCCCTGGATCCAATGTGATTGTTGCGGTCTTAGACTTTAGAACTGCCTCTTCAAGACATTAGAATACGTGCTTTTAGACTTTAAAACGACCCTGTTTATTGAACAAAACCGAGAAGACCCCTTTGTGAGCCAGAAATCTCTGTTGAGATTTTCATGTTGCCAGTGGTAATCCTTCTTGTGAACAAGTTCACATCAGGCTTCCCACAGACACCATGCCCCCTTCGTGGCTTCTGTCTCACAAAGGAAAAACCACGGACCTTCGGTCCTGAAAACCGAACCCCACCCCGGCCCTCCCAAGGGAGGGAGATATTCTCGATTGGATTCCTGTTTCTAGTTTCATAGTATTATTCGGTTAATTGTTTGTTTTTAAAGGCCTACGGATTATACGGATTTTACAGATTGGGTTTTTAACGGAATAAAAATTTGTAAAATCCGTATAATCCGTAGGTAAAATAAAGTTTTCACTGGTTGGAACCGCCTACGGCGGGAAATTCTTCAAAATTGAAAACAAAATTTTTCATTTTTATTTTTTTTCTTGTCTGACACAAGCCGAATGGATAAAAGATCCTGTTTAATTTTGAATCAGATTTTGAAAAATTTCCCTGCGCAGCAGGCTAAAACTTCCGCGATTGAGGCCGCCTACGTCGGAAAGGTTTAGCTCGACGGCCGACATGGGAAGTCAAATTTTTCAACCTGTGCGGTTGTTTCCTTAGCTTGAACCTTGCGCAGCCACTCCCCTCCCATGTAGGGGAGTTCAGCGGATGATATATGTAATTTATAGAACATACCCCAAAAGGAATCTTTCGTACTATGCGGTTGAAAATCCAAGGACTCCGTAGGCGCTCCCCTCCCATGTAGGGGAGGGGTCGGGGGTGGGGTCAGTGTTGTTCTAACTGCAAATGGAGATACAGACCCCACCCCTGCCCCTCCCCTTGAAGGGAGGGGAGATATTCTTGATTGGATTCCTTTCCTGTTGATTTCAATGCTAAAGAATTACCAGGCCGTAGGCGGTTTTCATGGTATTTCGCTTCTGTTGTTGCAGCCGACAGGCGGTTTGGGGGTAATGCGGCGGCGAAGGCAAGCTTGCTTGGCTTCGATGAAGCATTAGCAACAAACCGATGGGCCGAAGGACCATCAACAACAGAAGCGGGTTTTCACGGTTTTGGTTAAAAAAATGTCGGTTTCATCGAAGATTTTGCAGAATATTCGTTTTTTTTATGTTCAAAATTGTTCGTTTTCTGTGTTCGGAAATGTTCGAAAATGTTCGTTTTTTCATGGGGGAAGTTATTTTGCGGAATCAATGCGCTACTATTGTTGTGCCTAGCGAATAAAATGATATGGGTACGAAAAACAAAAATATTGAGTACGAGAATGCAAAATATTGGTCAAAAAGGTTCTTTGACTTATTTTGACTTATAAGTTTGTTTTAATTTTTTGACTTGCGTATTCTCTTTTTTGCTATATTTGCACCGAGAAATTACTCAAAGCATATAAACCTATAACTATAAAAAATAAATGAATAAGAAACTGTTTTTGATTTGTTTGCTGTGCATGGTTGTGTGTAGCAGTTATGCTCAGAAGTTTGATGAGGGAGCTGTGGCGTTCCTGAAAAATGTATATACAGACATTCTCACGTCGAATTCTGTTGATTTGAACCAGTATATGACTGAAGCATGCTGTGATAAAATAAATAGGTTGAACAAAGAACGCCATTGTTATGTCATCTATGACAATTGGGACCGAACACCGTCGGATTTGGCGACTTTGAGGGTTATCCCTCGTGGACATGACTGGTATTCTGTTTACTTTATTTCAGACCTCAACACAGAAAGGGAACGTCAACATGATATTCGTTATCAGGTCAAGAAAGAGAAGACGTCATATATGGTTACCGACATTGATGAGGATAATGGCATCGATACGACTTTGATAGCAGATAATGTTATGAGTGTTGTCGAACATTTTCCATTATTTCCTGGAGGTGATGAGGAAATGGATAAATTCTTGATAGAGAATGTGTATTACCCGACTTATGCTCAAACCCATAAGCTGTCGGGGCGGGTCGTTGTGACTGTGGTTGTCAGGAAAGATGGCAAGGTATGCAATCCGAAAGTGATTCGGAGTGTCAGTCCCTGTCTAGACAATGCAGTCTTGTATGCTATTAAGCACATGCCCAGGTGGCAACCGGGAAGGCATAGAGGGCGCCTCGTGAATGTGGAATATACGATACCCATCTCTTTTAAAAATAGAGAGCCAAAAGCTAACAACCTCTAAGACAAGCTCCTTAGATTGTGAATAAGGAGTGACGAAGAATAGACATAATAACTTCTTTTTAAAGACATACAAACAAACGAACATACTTATTTTTATAAACATACTTGTTTTGAACATTTTAATTGGATATACAATGAAAAGAAATGTGTTTTTTTAATGATCCTATTCTTCTTCGTGGACGCTATCTGTACATGGTGGGCTATCAGGGCGAAAAAGGAAGAATCATAGTTTGCAGAGTAGATTTGCAAAAAATAAAGGAAGGGAATTAAGTGACACTAGTAAACAAGTAATCGTAGGTCGATAAGATAATGAAACTAAATGACTATAAATATGAAAAAATTTCTTTTAGCATCGTTGCTTGCATTGCCATTAACAGTGAGCGCAGATAATGAAAAGGTAATAGCCCAAACAAAGGGTAGCATTACTTTTGTGGTCGATGAGAATCTGGAGACTATTCCGGATTGTGATCCGTATGATACCGGTGAAATGTCTGCCAGCTTCTTGCTTGGTAGTAAAAATATAAAACTAGAGGACCGACATATCATTGCCACCAGCTTTGCTGATGCCCAATGCATGAGAAATGCTTTCGAGGATGCCTTCTATTGTAGTGTTGTTGATGCATACGCTAAACACAAGTCGCTGACGCTTTCACCCGACATGATGTGGTTGCTCATCAGCCAAGGCTTCGCTCGCTATGTGAACGCTCATCCAGAGGAGTTGCGCCATCAGCTGGTTAATCATAAAAAAAAGGTGACGCTGGTGGTGAGAACTTCTGAGGACCTGCTCACAGGCCATCCCGACTGGCCAGGGCTTATAGATAACTTTGCATCGCAGATTGACCAATGTACCAAGGGTGACATTGCAAAGACCATTACGGCCGACTTCTCAACAACAGGTTCTGCAGAGCGGGTGGCTTCGCAGATTACACTGATGGAGAGCGTGAAGTCTTACTTCGATTATCTGATTATCTACATGAGCTGTGGCATTCCGACAATCACACTGAAAGGAACGCCCGATGACTGGCGTCAGGTGATGGAAAAGAGCAAGAGATTAGAAAAGTACGGCCTTGGCGATTGGACCAAGAGTCTGGAGCCCATACTCGCAGAGTTCGTTTGTGCAGCGGAAGGCCGACCTAACCAGAGCTTTTGGCAGGACATCCTGAAGAAGAATAGGTTGAAAGAACTACAGAGTGGTGGTGGTTGTATTCCTGGAGAACCAACACATTTTGATGGTTGGATACTCAAATTCTTTCCCGATGAGAACGGAAAGACGCTCGATGTGATTGATTATGGAGAAAGAATGCCTGCAGAACAGGTGAGCGTGGGCTTCAAATACCAAGTTGTTAATCGATTTAATAATTCTGTAGTGAGTGAGACTCCCATGGAATTATGGGCAGGATTCGTTGGTGTCGAGGTCGATACGCTCACCAATACCTATACACCAAAAATTGGCTGGCTTGTGCGCAAGTCTCCTAGCGATGAGGATCAGATTAAAGAACTACGAGAGCAGGATGATGCATATGCTATTAATCTCACTGTTGATGAGGTTCCCGAGATACTTTCTCGCATGGAACACATTAAGAGATTAGGCCTTTCTTTCAAAGGTGATGTAAAGCTGCCAGACTGGTTCTTTAAATTGAAGATTGACAGATTGACTATCGATGGAAAAATGACCGATAAGCAGAAAGCTCTTATCAAGAAGCACTTCCCACAAGTGACATTCGAAGCTGTCTATTAGTTTCGAAGTGACAGACTGTATTTAGTCATACAGCCACAACTGTTTGCATGCTGATGGTGTGTAAATAAGCCATTACTGTATAGCAAGTAAAATGTATAAATTATGAAGAAGTTATTCTTGTTTTTCCTATTAGCGTTGGGCGTAATGCACGGCCGCGCCCAATTGCTAGCCGATGCGGATTATAACACGACATCAGGCAATATAGACGTCACCGTTAGAAATATGTCGGACAGCCTGACATTTATTTTCTGTGGTGAACGTATGCCCGTCCCCGATGCAGAGATGAGCTATATAGAACTGGAAAATGGCGAGACCTTATATCCAGAGATTTGCAGGTGTAGTTTATTACCAGGCGATCTGTTTTTCCTGCACCCCGGCGAGCAATGGAAACTTGGATATCCGGTATTAACTGCCAGTTTTGTTCGGGCTTTCCTGCTGGAAATTAGCTACTGGAGGGCGAACATGCCCAAAGAAGAATGGGGAAAGCCTGTTGACTACAAAATGATGAACTGGCGAAAATACACGCTACCCAGAAAAAGCCAGGTGAACCTTTTACGTATCATTAAATGAATAGCAGACCATGAAAAGAATTTATTCGTATATCATATTGGGACTGTTGGCACTCCATGTGTGCCCATGTTCCGCACAGTTGTTAGCAACGTCCAATTATGACCAGGACGCAGGAACCCTTATTGTCACATTGCGGAATGTATCTGATAGCCTGTCGTTTCAGTTCTTGGATGGCGAGGGCGCAAAGCCTGGCACGTTTGTAGCTGTAAAGCCGATAGAGAAGACTGATTACAATCATCAAATATACTATCTTCACGAGGACCTATTCTCGGGTTCTTCGGTGTTCTTACATCCGGGGATGTCGGTCAGCCGTGTGCTGGTATTGCCAAAGAAGATGCCCACATCCTTCCATGTGCAGGTGAATGTGGACTTTGCGCGGTATGCCATCCCAAGGGACAGACGGTCTTCTATTGATGTGTTCTCGCAACAGGACATATTTAAAGATTGGCGGTTGCCGGGACGCACCAGGATGGCATTCAATGAAGATCTCTATGTTGAGGAGCCTAAGGGTGGCAGATGATAGGTCACAGGCATTTTCTATCTTTAAAATATATGATTATGAAAAGAATATATTGCACTTTGTTATTAGCACTGATAATTTCTTCAGTAACTAATGCCCAAGAGGTGACGATGGACTTTCTGAAATCCAGTACATGGAACTATGATGGTCTCCTCTTTCAATATGCCTTTACGGATGACAGCATATATATGTGCTATAAATGGATGTGTTTCGATACAACTGCAAAACCTTATTATCTTTCATCTGAACCACAGCGCACATTTCGTGATGAACTAGTTGGGAAAAATGAAAAAGGAAGATATATCATCGTAAAATCTAATGGGGGCATCATACTTAGTTATGAGATATTATCTCCTTCAGAAAAAGGATTAAATTTGTATGATCCGGTATACGTGAACGGACGCGATGCTATGTTTCTCGAAAGATATGAGAAATACGACACGCTGCGACTTTCCACTTCCTATAAGGAGCAGACCTACAAGCGTGGGAAAAAGTACCAACAGGCTTACTTTAACGCGTTTCCATCAACATGGTATGACTTTGAACGCACGTTCAATGGTGCTTTCTTTAAATACGAGATAGAAGCAACCCACAAACAGGATTTCTCGCACGACTTTGAGAAATATCTTGATGCGTTTAGCAATCTAAAGGACGTCGATACCAAGGAGTACTATCGCAAACTCATTGACGTCACCATCGGTATGCCGATACAAAGTACACCGGCATCGGACAAGTGGCAAGAAATAGTAGCAACCAAGATTTCCGAAAACAACGAACTGGTTTCGCAATTGTTGAAAGAGAAGAGCGAACTCCAACAGGCTCGTTTCTGGCAGTTCGTGAAGAAAGATAATAAATATCTAAAGGGTGTTGTAGTCCGTAAAAAGCAAAGTTATATTAAAGAGATATGGAGACGCTCGATATCTGAAATCGATGTAGACCGCCTCTATCTCACAGACTCGCTCTGCTATTACATTACAAAATGCGTACCCTACAAAACTCCAAGATTCGAAACGATTACTCCTTATAAGATAACAGAAAACAGCGACTGTCATGACGAGAGACTTGTGTTAACTCCCATTAGCAGCAGTAAAGGAACAAGGCTTCAAATGTTTGTACCTGGAGCAAGAGATACGATACGCATTTTCCACATGAGGGAGCCTTCACTTGTCACAGACACGCTTCTCATGGCTGTAGCATACAGAAACCTGTTGGATCGGAACATGGACCAGCAGGAGATGCAACACTTGTTCTTCGAAGGGTTCCCTTCGACATGGAGTGAATTCTATGCTGCCATGATATCTAACGAGAAAGGCAATAATGGCTTCCATCAGCACGCTAATGAATACATTTCTGCATTTGAGCAGTTAAATTGTATTCCTGTACATGAACTTCTCAAGAAGATGGTCAGCATTTCTATTGGTGCCATTGCCCAAGACCCCACCTCTGAACTGTGGCGTACGGTAGTAAGCGATCTCTCTACTCGTTACAAAGAGGAACTGAACAGTGTGCTTCGGGAATTCGAGCCTTGGCAACAAACCTCATTCCGACAGTTTGTGGAGAATAAGGAGTAATAGAACATAATCAAATACTCAAAGATTAATCGTTGCGGCTATGAAAAAAATAACCTTGTTTTTCATATTAGCGTTGGGCATGATGCAAAGCCGCGCTCAATTGCTAGTCGATGCGGACTATAACCCGGCATCAGGCAATATAGACGTCACCGTTAGAAATATGTCGGACAGCCTGACTTATATTTTCTTCCAGTTTACAGCCAGTTACCCAGAGATAAGATATGTAGAAATGGAAGATGGCAGCCTCTTACATTCCTTTGACTGTCATAATACATTATTTCCTGGCGACATCTACTTTCTGCACCCTGGTGAGCAATTTGTGCGTGAAGATTTGCTGCCGAGGGACAGCCGTGTTCGGGCTTTCCTGCTGGAAGTCCCCTATAAGAAGGCCAACATGCCCAAGGAAGAATGGAGGAAAGACATTAACTATAAAATGATGAACTGGCGAAAATATACGCTGCCCGGATGGAATCAGGTGGACCTTTTACGTATCATTAAATGAATAGCAGACCATGAAAATAATTTATTCATATTAGCGAATAAAATGATATGGGTACGAAAAACAAAAATATTGAGTACGAGAATGCAAAATATTGGTCAAAAAGAATCTTTGACTTATTTTGACTTATAAATTCGTTTTAATTTTTTGACTTGCGTATTCTCTTTTTTGCTATATTTGCACCGAGAAATTACTCAAAGCATATAAACCTATAACTATAAAAAATAGATGAACAAGAAACTGTTTTTGATTTGTTTGCTGTGCATGGCTGTGTGTGGCAGTTATGCTCAGAAGTATGATGAGGGAGCTGTGTCGTTTTTGAAAAATGTATATACAGACATTCTCACGTCGAATTCTGTTGATTTGAACCAGTATATGTCTGAAGCATGCTGTGATAAAATAAACAGGTTGAATAAAGAACGCCATTGTTTTGTTATCTATGACAACTATGACCGCACACCGACGGATTTGGCGACTTTGAAGGTTATCCCACGAGGAAAAGACTGGTATTCTGTTTACTTTATTTCTGACCTCAACACAGAAAGGGAGCGCCAGCATGATATTCGTTATCGGGTCAAGAAAAAGAAGAAGTCATATATGGTTACCGACATTGATGAGGATAATGGCATCGATACGACTTTGACAGCAGACAATGTTGTGCTTGTTCCCGAGCAGCTTCCTGAATTTCCCGGAGGCAATCAGGAACTGGTCAACTATATGTCAAAGCGTATTTATTTCCCGGCTTTTGCCAAAGCCAACAACCAGTCTGGTCGTGTTATAGTGACTTTCATAGTCCGAAAAGACGGCAAGATATGTAACGAGAAAGTGTTCCGGGGCGTCTGTCCTTGTCTTGACAATGCAGCATTGTTTGCAATAAGGCACATGCCAAATTTTAAACCTGGAATTGATAAAGGCAAACCTGTCAATGTAAAATACACAATCCCAATCTCGTTTAAATATAGAGAGCCAAAAGCTAACAACCTCTAAGACAAGCTCCTTAGATTGTGAATAAGGAGTGACGAAGAATTCTGTGTAAAACAATATACCAATAATCACTAAAAACAATTTGTAATTATGAAAAAGTTTCTTTTTTCGTTTGCCGTTATGGCATTGTGTTCAATGGTGTCTTTTGCCGGCAAAAACAATCCTTTGGTCGGAGTATGGCAGAAAGTGGAATACAGAGGCTCTGGCATTATAATGATTGGCTCGGCTGGTAAGGTGTTTATGCCCGATGGACGTTTGTTCGGCTTTTACTTAAATCCCGCTGATTACAATCACTATGAGGATTTTGATTTCAATCCGTGGCTTTTTGGTAATTATGAGGTTACCAGCGACAACACTTATCATGAAAAGATAACGCTGCACCAGGCAGGGCCGCAGTGGGAGACAGATGCTTATTTCACCTATAAGTTTCTGAATAGTCGTATCTTGCTTGCAGAGTTCACGCATGTCTTCCCCGATGGCACTAAGCGTACCATCACTGATGTGTGGATAAAGGCTGTCTATGACGAGAAAGAGCGCAAGGAACTTCTGAAGAAGGTGGCAGATAACTGGGACGAGTATATGCAAAGGGCTAAAATAATATTCGGAAGAATGTCTTATGATGATTGCCCTATTCGTTGAAATGGCAGCTTCTAATGGTCGATACCATTGACTCAATAGAAATATAGTGGTGAACATGGCGTGACCACGAGATTGAAAACGGATGGCTCTTCAGACCTCTGCAAGAGCCATCCGTTATAAAAACATTAATTAAATAATTCATTATCTTGTAACTATGAAACGAAAACTAACATGAACAACGCTCTCCGAACTTGAGTTGCATGCAGAGATCATGAAACTGTTTCTATCTCTAGCTATAGATCCGACTATGAGTATGTATAAACTAAATGATGTCTTGCCCGATAAAGATTATTAATATCAAAGTATGTCAGTTTAAAATATACAATGAAAAGAATATATTGCACTTTGTTATTATCACTGATGCTTTCTTTAGTAACCAACGCTCAAGAGGTGACGATGGACTTTTTGAAGTCTAGTACATGGACATGGAAACGAATTTCCTATCAAGTAGCTTTCACGGAGGATAGTATATATATGGGTACTAAATTGTCGAGCTTAGGCGTGGATGCAGAAGCTTACTATCTTTCAATGGAACCACACAGTAAGTTCCGTGATGACCTAGTCGGGAAAAGCAAAAAAGGGAGGTATGTCGTTGTGAAATCGAATGAGTCAACGCCATCCAAGACCTTTAACTTTAGAATTATGTCAGTATCAGACAATGGCATCTCCTTGTATTGCGAAGACGTTGCCGATTACAACGAGCGAATCCTCAGTAAAAATGATAGTGAGAAATTCGATACGTTACGTTTTTCTTGCTCCTATAAAGAGTTGATAAGAAAGCATGGCAAACAGTACCAGCAGGCCTTTTTTGATGCGTTTCCTTCAATATGGTATGATTTTGAGCGCACGTTCAATGGAGCTTTCTTCAAAAACGATATAAAGGCTATCTACAAGCAGGACTTCTCGCACGACTTTGAGAAGTATCTCAATGCGTTTAGCAATCTAAGGGACATTGATGCCAAGGAGTACTATCGTAAACTCATTGGCATCACCATTGGCATGCCGATACAAAGCACACCGGCCTCGGACATGTGGCAGAAAATAGTGACAGCCAAGGTGGCTCGCAACAAACGACTGGTTTCGCAATTGTTGAATGAGAAGACCGAGCTTCAAAGAGCTCGTTTCTGGCAGTTCATGCAGCAGGATAATAGGTTTAGGCAAAAGAATGTGGTGGGCAACAAAATGCAACGCTTTATCAAAGAGATATATGGACGTGGATATGGGTTCTTCGATGTTGAGCTTGTTTGTATGACAGATTCGCTTTGCTATTATATCACGAATTGTGTACCAAAGCAGACTCCGGGAATCGAATTCGTGGTCCCTTGTAGGATGACGGAAGATAGTTGTAAGACTGATAAAGGGATTGTCTTAACACGCATTCATAGTGATAAGGGAACCATACTTCAGATGTATATCCCTGAGGTGGAAAAGCCGTTACGCAAATTCGGAGAGAGAGAACCTTCTGCTGTTACAGATACGCTCCTTATGGCTGTGGCATACAGGAACCTAGTGTTAAAGAACATGCATCAGCGTGAGATGCAACACCTATTCTTCGAAGGGTTCCCATCGACTTGGAGTGAATTCTATGCCGTGATGATATCAGATGAGTATGGCAATAATGGCTTCCGTGACAATGCCGATAGATACATTTATACTTTCAAGCATTTGAGTTGTATTCCTGTACGTGAAAAACTCCGCAAGATGGTAGGCATCTCTATTGGTGCCATGGCGCAAGATCCCGTTTCGGAACAGTGGCGTACGGTAGTAAGCGATCTCTCTGCTCGTTACAAGGATGAGCTGAACAATGTGCTTCAAGAGTTTGCGCCTTGGCAACAGACCTCTTTCCGACAGTTTGTAGAGAATAAGGAGTGACGATGAATAGACATAATAACCTCTTTTTAAAGACATACAAACAAACGAACATACCTGATTTCACAAACAGACTTGTTTTATGAAACGAAAGTTAATACGCGCAACGCTCAAACTTTTTGTTTAGAGAAGATACAAAAGAAATGGCGAGTCTCCATTGGGATGACTCGCCATTAGTGGTTTATGAAAAGCTAAATTGATTAGCCCAGGTGGATGGCCTCAGAAGGACAAACACTAGCGCAAGTACCGCACTCGGTGCAAGCATCAGCATCGATTGAATACTTCTCGCCCTCAGAGATTGCCTCTACGGGGCACTCACCCTGACATGTACCGCATGCGATACAGTCGTCACCAATTACATATGCCATAATCTTTCTAAATTTTTGATTAGTTAATACTCAATTATTGTGATGCAAAGATACAAAGTTTTTCCGGACTCTACCAAATTTTTGGTATCTTTTTTATCAATTTATACAGTGTCGAAATTGTGATTTGAGCGCCTACCATATAATAATAAAGGGCTTTCTGCGTTATAAATAAACAATGAAACGACTACTGTTGATACTCGTCATACTGGCTGTGGCCATGGCCGATGGTGCCGCTCAGAAGCGCAAGGTGCAGAACCGACCTTATGTGGATTTGCGCCCCATGCACTTTGGCATCAGCATTGGCATGAACATGCAGGATGTGAAGATGAAGAACGTGGGGCCGCAGTTGGTGGCACTGCCCGACGTGGGCGAACAGGAACGCACGGTGTATTGCGATGCCGACACGTGGAATCCGGGCTTCAGCGTGGGGGTGGTGGGCGACCTCCGACTCAACCAGTACCTCTCGCTGCGCGTCACGCCATCAATGCATTTCGGGTCGAAGCGTCTGGTGTTTCGCGATATGGACAACCTGAGCGAGAACGGAACGCCACGCGAGACGACGCAGGACATGAAGAACACGTATGTGTCGGTGCCCGTGGATGTGAAGTTTGCAGCAGAGCGCTTCAACAACTATCGCCCTTATATGCTGGCTGGCGTCAGCCCCATGCTGAACCTCTCGGGCAAGGATCAGGACTATAGTCACCTGAAGCCCTTTGACGTGATGCTGGAGGTCGGCATGGGTTGCGACTTGTACCTGCCTTTCTTCAAGTTGATACCCGAGCTGAAGTTCTGCTACGGACTGACCAATGCCTATGACAGTAGCCATGCCAGCGAGCTACGCGACGTCAACCAGCGTGTGTTTACCAATGCTGTTGGCTCTGCCCGTAGCAGCATGTTTGTGTTTACACTTTATTTCGAATAGGGTAGGCTCCTGGTATAAGAAAAATGCCGGCCTGGACGTTATGCATGTCCAGGCCGGCTTTGTTTTTGAGCAGTTGCCCCCGTGGGGCTTACGACTTACTCATTGTTATCTGAAAACGAATAGGGATAGGCCGATGGCTTCGTGCCACGACGCTTGTTTGGCTTGCTACCCATCTGGTAGTTCAGCTTCACACCGCGCATCAACTGTTCATGGGTGAAGTAGTTCTTGTCGTACGTCTTTCCATTCACCGTGAGCGACTGCACGTAGCGGTTCTCGTCGCTGTTGGCTGGTGCCGACAGGTCAATGGTCTTGCCGTTGGCCAAGTTCACCTTGGCTTTCTTGAAGAGAGGAGCGCCCAGCACGTACTGGTCGGTGGCAGGACATACAGAATAGAAACCTAGTGCCGACATGATGTACCAGGCAGAAGTCTGTCCGTTGTCCTCATCGCCGCAATAGCCGTCGGGCGTAGCGAAGTAGAGACGTCGCATAGCTTCGCGTACCCAGTACTGCGTCTTCCAGGGCTCTCCGGCATAGTTGTAAAGGTAGATCATGTGCTGTATAGGCTGGTTGCCGTGGGCATACTGTCCCATGTTGACCACCTGCATCTCGCGCATCTCGTGTATCAGTTGCTTACGTGTATCGACAGCACCGCCAAAGGTGGGTGGTGTCGTGAACACGGCATCCAGCTTGTTGATGAAGGCCTGATTGCCACCCATCAGCGAGATGAGTCCTCGAATATCATGGAACACGCACCAGGTCCAGTGCCAGCTGTTACCCTCGGTGAAGGGGCCCCACCATTCATCGGCCTTGAAGTCGTCGGGGAAGTTTCCTTTCGAGTCGCGTCCGCTCATCATGCCGTATTTGGGATGATAGATGTTCTTGTAGTTCAGGCAGCGCTGCTTGTAGATGTCGGTCTCGCTGGCAGGGCGTCCCAGGCGCTTACCCATCTGGTAGATGCACCAGTCGTCGTAGGCATACTCTAATGTGCGTGAGGCGCTCTGGCCCACTACGTCAGAAGGCACATAGCCCAGCTCGTTGTATTCCTTGAAAGCCAGTCGGCCCGACGATGATACCTTGGGGTGAACGGCATTGGCACCCTTCAGCAGTCCCTTGTACATCTCGAGGGCATCCTTCTTGATGTTGCCCTTCACGAAGGCGTCGGCCACCACCGAGGCAGAGTTGTTGCCCACCATGCAGCCACGGTGTCCGGGTGTGGCCCACTCAGGATAGAAACCACTCTCCTTATAGGCATTGTAAAAGCCCTCTTCCATCTGTTCGCTCATCTCGGGATAGACCAGGTTGACCAGTGGCATCAGTCCGCGGAACGAGTCCCAGAAGCCTGTGTCGGTAAATAGGTAGCCGGGCAGCACTTCGCCGGTGTGCGGGCTATAGTGCACAATCTGTCCCTTGGCATCCTTCTCGTAGAACATACGTGGGAATAGGGTGCTGCGATACAGACAGCTGTAGAATGTGCGCAGCTCGTTCACATCGTTCGATTCCACCTCGATGCGTCCCAGCACCTCGTTCCAGCGCTCGCGTCCCTTCTGCTTCAGCTGGTCGAACGACAGCTTGCCCAGTTCTTTCAGGTTCTGCTCGGCCTGTTCGGTGCTGATAAACGATGAAGCTACTCGTGCGTGCACCTGCTCGCCTTTCTTCGTGGCAAAGCCGATGATGGCACCGGCATGGTTGCCGCTGGCCTCCAGCTCGCCCTTGCGGATGTCGCCATTAGGAACGGCAGCGGTATAGGTAAAGGGCTTGTCGAAGACAATGACGAAATAGTTCTTGAAGTTGCCTGGCACGCCCCCGCTGTTCTTGGTCGAGTAGCCCACAATCTTACGCTCACCAGGGATGATGGTCACTGACGAGCCACGGTCTAGCGCATCGATGACCACGCACGACTGTTCGTTTTCGGGGAATGTGAAGCGAAACATGGCAGCACGTTCTGTTGGCACCAGCTCTGTGTTGATGTCATAGTCGGCCAGATATACCTGATAGTAGTAAGGTAGGGCTGTCTCTGCCTTATGGTTGAAGAAGCTGGCGCGGTCGCCCTCGGCAAACACGGGTGTGCCGGTGGTAGGCATCAGCGCAAACTGTCCGTAGTCGTTCATCCATGGACTGGGCTGATGGGTCTGTTTGAAGCCGCGTATGCGATTGGCATTATAGCTGTACACCCATCCGTCGCCCATATTTCCTGTCTGTGGCGTCCAGAAGTTCATGCCCCAAGGCATGGCCGTGGCTGGATAGGTGTTGCCGGTAGAGAGCTCGAAGTTCGAGTCTGTGCCCACCAGCGTACTCACATAGTCGGCATAGTTGCCTTTGGCCTGTGCAGCAAATGCCATACAGGTACTTGCAACAAGCATTAATAGTTTTCGTTTCATGTCATTATTACTTTTTTAGTTGATGATATTGTATCATTCTCGTTCCCGTCGCTGTCAGGGTGACGGTAAAGCGGTGCAAAGGTACTCATTACAATTCAAAACGGGCTTTCCATTTGTGCCAAAATACTCCTTTTTTGGCACAAATGGCACGTTTTTATAATTATAAGGTGTTGTTCTTGCTCTGCTGTTGCTCTCGGTAGGCCTTAGGCGTTTGGTTGAAGTGCCTTCTGAACTCCTTGTAGAAGGTTGACTGCGTGTCGTAGCCCGTCTTATACATCACCTCAGAGATGGTCATGTGGGTAGAGGCGAGCAAGCGTGCCGCCGTTTTGACACGATACTCCTTGATGAACTCCTTGACGGGTGGCAGCTGGGCTGTCTCAAACTTGCGGTAGAGGTTGCGACGACTAATCTTTAGGATGTTGGCCAGCATCTCGGCATCCAGGTGCGAGTTGCCGATATGCTTATCGACGGCCTCGGTGACCTCTTCGAGGAAGTCTTGCTGCTCTTTTTCGATGAGTGCATCGGAAAAGCTGCCGCTGGCCGATGACTGCTGTTCGCTGGCGATTTGCATCTGTTGTTGCGCCACCTCCATCTCGTGCTTGTGGCGCTGTTGCTGTTGCCACCAGCGGCGCAACAGCCAACCGACGATGGCGGCGCAGCACATGTAGAACGCATAGGCCCACCACCTGCGGTACCAGGGTGGGGTGATGATGATATGCAGCAGAGCTTCGCCACTTTCCTTGCCGGTGCTGATGTTGCGTGTCTTCACATACAGCGTGTAGTGGCCTGGTTGCATATCGCTAAAGGTAAACTGGTTGCTATGGCCGTTGGCTGTCCACTCGTCGCTGGCAGACAGACGGTAATAGTAGTCTAGCATGGAACCGCCCAGATAGTCGTAGGTGGCTACGCCAATGGTGAAGAAGTTCTGCTGATGGTCCAGACGTAGGGTGCTGACCGCTGCTTCTGGATCCATAAAGTCGTCGATGTCCTGTTGGATGCCTTGTATGCTCAGGCGGTTGAAGTCTATCTGCAACTTGTTGGCGCTGGGCGTGGCATGGGCATCATAGCTGATGGCAGCAAGACCATTGATAGAACCGAAGAGCAACGTGTTGCCTGCATGGTAGGCTGCGCCGTCGCAATATTCCTTGAACCCTGGGATGGTGTTGCTGTCAACAACCTTGATAACGTCGCCTTGCAGACTAAGGGCAGCCAGACCAGCACTTGTTGAGGCCCACACCTCGCCATGACTGCTCAATGTGAAGGCATGGATGGTGTTGGAGGGGAGACCGTGGCTGGTGTCTATATGTTTGACGGTGCCTTTATGGTCCAGGATGATGATGCCGGCACTGGTGCCTATCCATAGGTTGTTGGCAATGTTTCTCAGAGCGAAGACGTCGTTGATATTGGGTGTCTTCTCGGTATCGCCGAAGGGCACATGCTCCAAGATGTCGCCCTTCAGTTTGTAGAGTCCCTTTCCGCGATTGCCGAAAAGCAGATAGCCCTGTGGCCCTTCGGCCATGCAGAAGAAGTAGTTGGACGACATGCTGCCGCCGTCAAGACGGTAGGACTTCACATCGCTGAGTTCCGGTTGTCTGTTCTTCTCGTCGATGTGTGCACTCACGATGCCGTTGCCCAGTGCTGCCAGCCATAGCCTACCGTCGCGCTCGGCCATGGCCATCACGTTGGCGGCATAGCCTGGCAGCGACATTCTGATGAAACGCTGGCTCTTTCTGTCGTAGCAACTCACGCCACGGTCGTGACCTATCCAGATGTGCTGTCCGTCTTTGCTGTCCAGTATGCTGAAGATGTTGCGACTCTCCAAGCCCGGTGTAGCGTCGTTGAAGTGGGTGCCCTGTGGCAGCGACTGACTGTTGGCGGTGCTGAAGTGCGGAACACGGAGTAGGCCATCGCCCTTAGAACCAACCCACAGCGTGTTGTCGGCATCGAGCAGCAGGGCGCGGATGGCCTGTTGCTGCTTGGTGAAGATGCTTTTGCCCGTGTAGGTGCAGTAGGTGTAGGCCTCATTGCTCAGCATCATGGCGCCTTCGCCATCGGTGCCTATCCAGACGATATCGTTGTAGCGGTCTTTGGTCAGGCAGAACACGCCTGTGTTGATGTTCAGGTCGGTGATCTTCGGTGTGTCGTTAGGACCTTTCGGCAACACAACACTGATCATGCCGCCCGTGCCAAAGGCCATCAGCAGTTCGCCGTTGAACTCCACAATGTCGTTGATGCTGCCTCGCGTGGCCAGTTCGTGACTCAGTGAGAACAGTTTCTGAAAGCGTCGGGTGGCGTAGGAGTAGGTCAGCAGCATGCCCTGGTCGTCGATGATATACTCCTTGTCGTGACTTTCCACGGCAATGCGGATGTTTGCAGCCCGCTGGTGGTATCGTCCTATCTGATACGTGCCGTCGGCATGGCGCAGCAACTCGTAGGTCATGATACGGCTGTTCTGGAACACCAGCACCTGGTGGTCGGTCACCACATAGTCGCATGGCCAGGGCACATTGTCGCCAAGTCCTAAGGAAAGAGAGCGGAAATTGCCGTCGGGACCCATGTAGCAAAGGCGTCCGTTGTCAAGAATGAAGCCGTCGCCCCTTGGGTTGCGCTTCATCTTTCTCAGTCCGGCAAACTGAGAGAAGAACTTGTATTCCTTCTTGTATCGTGTAAATACGTTAAGACCATAGTTGGTGAGTACCCATGTCTGGTTGCCGTTGACGCACATCACGTTCTCGACAACGCGTCCACGGATGCTGTTCTTTCCATGGGTGTCGGCACTCCACACGCGTACACCATCGTAGCCATCGAGCCCGTCGAGGGTGCCAAAGAGCATCTCGCCACAGGGCTTTTGTTCTACGGACAATACAAAACTATTGGTTAGTCCTTGGATGTGCTTGATATTATAGGCACAAGCTGACTTTAGGACGCATGCCAATAGGAATAAACCATACAGCCTTCGTCGCATCTTACTATTTAGTTCAAGCTTTATGTATTTAGCTTTGCAAAGTTAAACATTGTTTTCTTGTTGTACGAAAACCGCCAGTTTATTTAACTTTATTTAGAAAGACAGCGTGGCTTCCTTTTCTCCGCAGGACAAAGAAAAGCGTGTGCCGTATTAGTTTGCGGCACACGCTTATTATTAGGATTGTGAATGATGCTTACTGCTTGTTTTGCTCGTCAACCGTGCTTTCCCAACCCTTGTTCTGCACACAGAGGTGGTTGCGGTTCAGCTCCTCCTGAGGAATGGGCAGCAGCGACATGCGCTTAGCAAAGATACGGTGCTGCTGTACTACGCGCTTGTAGAACTTCAGGTCGGTGGCGGTGTTGCTGCCATAGAGGTTGTAGCCATACAGGTCGCCACCTTCACCACCCTTGTGGTAGGGAGCGTAGATCCAACCGTCGGTGAGTTCCTCGCCATTGGTGCGCCACTTACCTTCGGCCACACCCCAACGACGAACGTCGTAGTAGTACTTGTTCTCGAAAGCCATCTCGATGAGGCGCTCTCGATAGATGGCCTTCAGCACTGTAGTCTGATCGTAGGCTGGCAGGGCAATGCGGTCTTCGCCGCGAGCCCCCTTGCTGTTGTCGCTGGCATTGAGCTTATACTCTGCCACACCAGCACGTGCACGGATGGCATTGACGGCAGTCAGGGCTTCCTCCAGGTCGCCCAGCTCGGCACAAGCCTCGGCATAGTTCAGGTAAACCTCGCCCAGACGCAGCAGAACGCAGTAGTTCCAACCACCCAGTGCACTTGCATACTGACAGCTCTTGCGGCAGATGGTGCCGAAGACAGGGTAGTCGTGCGTACCAGAAGAGTTAGGACCAGAGTTGCCCGAGTAGTTCATCTCGCTGGGAGCGTTCTTACCATTGCCAATGTTCCAAGGACGATTCTGGAAGGTGATGCCCAGATAGAAACGAGCCTCACGGTCGTAGAACTGCTTCATGATAGGATGTGCGTTCTGCATGGTGAAGTAGTTGTAGCCGGAATAAGGGTCGTTGTAGGTGGTCTTACGCAGGTTCACCAGTGCGTTGGTATATTGAGTCTCGTCGCCATACTCATCATAGGTGAAGTAGTCAGGGTCTTCTTCGATGCGCAAGCCCTTGTTGGTGAAGTAGAGGTCCACAAACTCCAAGGGCACGGTGTAAGCACCTGCACCGCCGTCAACAGTTCCGTAGGGAGCGGGCAGCGAACCACCATTGTTGCGCGGCACCATAGGATAGGTGTCGGTAGAGTTCTTGGTGGTGCCCACAATCATCTCCTCGTTGTCGCTGTTGCCGATGCAGGCATAGAGAACAGAGTTGTAGGGACATGACTGATCAACCGAGTTGACCAGCTCGCCACTGCTGTTGCGCAGCACCAGTCGCCACTGGCCATCGTCGATCAGTTCCTTGGCAGCATCGCGGGCGTCAATCCATTTCTGGTTGTCGCGAGCTTGGGGGAACAGCTTCTTGCCGTCGGGATTAGTAACGTCGGCATAGAATGGATCGCCATTGAACAGATAGCTGGCGCGGAACAACAGCACCTCAGAACGGATACCGCGAACGGTCTCTTCGGTGAAGTTGCCGGCATACTGGCGGATGAAGGTGTTCTCATCGTCATACTTGGTCAGCAGGTCGCCACTGCTCAGCACATCGTCGAACTCGCTGAGAATGTAGTCGAAGCACTCGTCCACGGTGCTACGCTCTTCCATCATGTTGCCCAGGTCGTCTTCTACACCGTTCACACGGTCGCCAATGATAGCCACAGGACCGAAGTTCTTCATCAGACAGAAGTAGAAATAAGCTCTCAGCGCACGGCACTCAGCCTTGGTGGTAGCTTTTTCTCTGTCGCTCATAGGGGCACACTCATCCACGTGTTGCAAGTACACGTTGGCATACTGAATGCCACGATAATAGTTGGTGAACATGTCCGCAACCCAACCCGTAGAAGGCGACAGCGTACCGTTGATGATGTTCAGATGCTTACCATTACCACCATCGCTCCAAGGCTGATAGCCCGAGAGTGAGGCATGCAGCATCATACCGTTGCTGGTACCTCCCTGATAGCGGGTCTGCAGGGTGTTGGGGATATAAGAATAAACGTTGGACAACCAACTGAGAGTCTGCCCACGGTTAGAGAAGACATCCTCGAGCGAAGTGGCGTTGTTGGGCACGTCGTCGAAGTAGTCGTCGCATGAGCTGAGTGTGAACGCAGTCATGGCGGTCAGCAAGACTCCAAAGCAATATTTCTTTGTTTTATTAATCATGATTATCTATATTATACTGTTAGAGGTTGAAGTTGACACCAATAGAGAATGTGCGTACGTTGGGATAAGAGATACCATTGTCGGTATTCAACTCGGGATCCCACAGCTTGAACTTGCTGAAGGTGAAAACATTCTCGCCCATCAGGTAGAAACGACCACCACTGAGGAAGCTGTTGCGAGTCCATGACTTGGGGAAGTAGTATGAAATGGTGAACTGCTTCAAGCGCATGAAGCTGAAATCGCGTTTCCACCAGGTGCTGGTCTTGAAGTTGTTGATGTTGTGAGGGTCATTCTCACCCCATGCCAGTAATGGATAGAAGACATCGGTGTTCTCAGGATCGTCTGCACTCCAACGGTCGGCAATGTTTGAATAGAGGGTGCCACCACCAGACGTTGAGGTGAAAGGACGGATACCGTTGCCGCGCAGGATGCGATCGGCATCAGCTACACCTTGGAACAGGATGCCAAGACCAACGTTCTTCCAGCGCAGGTCGCCACCGAAACCGTAGTAGATGCGTGGCACATCGCCACGGCTGATGCATACCTGGTCGTACTCGTCGATATGACCGTCGCCGTTCATATCCTTATACATGATGTCGCCAGGAGCCACCAGCTCGCCGGGATAGGTCTCACCAAACTGGGTGATGTTGCGATCCTTGATCTGCTGGTCGCTGGTGTAAAGACCTTCGGCTACGTAGCCCCATTCAGCCAGCACGTTGTGACCGCGGCGGTCCAGCCAAGGATGAGCGGGATCGGCCTGAGCATTCTCAATGACCTTGTCGTCGTTCATGGCCATGTTGCCACGCAATGACATGTAGAGGTCCTTGCCAAACTGATGGTGGTATTCGAACGAAGCCTCCATACCCTTGTTCTCAACCTTACCCACGTTGGCAGATATTCCAGTGGCGAAACCGGCCGAGAGAGGCACGTTGTCACGCGATACGAAGATCTTAGAACGGTTCTCCTTGAAGAGGTCCACGATGAAGGTCAGCTCATTGTCCAGGAAGTTGATTTCGATACCCAGGTCCTGCTTGTGAACCACAGACCACTGTGGGGTGTAGCCGTAGCGCTTGAAACCCAGTCCGTCGTTGCCCCAGTAGCTGCTATACTTACCGTCGTCGCCCATGTCACCAATCTGTGTGAAGTAGGTGAAGCGGCCGTCGGTAGAAGAGTTACCTACTTTACCGTTAGAATAACGAATCTTGAAGAACGAGATGTACTTAGAGATGGGATCCCACCATTTCTCGTTAGAGGGTACCCAACCGAATGCCACAGCAGGGAAGAAACCGAAGCGATGGCCTGGCTTGAAGTTCTCAGAACCGGTGTAACCACCGTTGAGTTCTACGAAGTAACGGTTGTCGTAGTCGTAGGTCAAGCGTGTAGAAAGGCTCTGCTGCTTGTAGGGCAGTGTCTGCAACAATTCGTTTTTGTTGGCATCCAGATAGCTGCGCATGTTGAACAGCAACAGTCCGGTGACGTTGTGGTAGCGGTTGAATGTGCGACGATAGTCGAGGGCACCTTCAAAGTAGAAAGTACGATAAACCCACTTGTCGGCAGTCACGTTCATAGAGTTGTTGCCACGATACTGCTCGGTGAGCAGCAGCATCTCTGGACGAGTGTCCAGCAGTGGCGTGGAGGTGTCGTTGCCGTTGGCATCTTTCACCCACAGCAGGTTGCCGTTCTCGTCGGTAAGCTGAGGATAGAGGTTGGTGTCTTCAACCCACACACCATCCTGTTGGCGACCTGTGGGTTTCCAACTTGAGTTGCGCACCTTGTACTTCAATGCCTGAGTGGCACGGAAGTCGAAAGCCACCAATGCACGAGCGCTCAGACCCTTGCTCCATTCAAAGAAGCCCAAGTCCTGTGTCAACTTCAGGTTGGTGTTGATCTGTGTTTGGTGCTGCGTCTGATAACCACGGCGCGTCAGTGTCTCCCAAGGAGAGTCCAGGCTGTAGTCGTGGGGTGACGAGCCAGGGCTGCGACCATCGGCATACTGCACGGGGAAAATGACGGGGTTGGTGGTCATGGCACGGCTGAAGATGTCTTTCAGTTCCTCGTGAGGATAGTTGCCGCTGGCCAGCCATCCGCTGACACCCACGTCCAGATTGGTGGTCTTAGTGGCCTTCAGGTTGACGTTGGTCAGGAAGTTATAGCGATTATAGTCAATCTCTGAGCTGAAATCTTGTGAAGGATCGTCTTTGGTCAATCCCTTCTCGGTATAGTACGACAGAGAGATGTAGTAGCTGGCGTTGGGCGCACCACCACGGATGTTGACGTTGGCACGACGGTTCCATCCATACTTGTGATACATCTCGCGCATCCAGTCCACATTAGGATACAGGTACTTGTTGATAGAAGCGGGCAGCTTGCCGCCATTGCCGTCAATCAGTCCCTGCTTGTAGGTCAGCTCATCGGCAGTCAGAGGCATGCCGTTGGCAATCTTTGTGTTGATAATCTGGTTAGCACCATAGTAGTCGTAGCCACGGCTGGTCTGATAGGCCTCGTTCACGGCATGCATGTATTCGATACCATCGACCAGGTCGGGCACCTTGGTCAGCGAGGTGATACCCTGGAACACGTCGAAAGAGAACTTTGGCTTGCTCACCTCACCAGGCTTCGTGGTGATGATGATGACACCGTTACCACCACGTACACCATAGACGGCCGTAGAGGCTGCGTCCTTCAGCACGGTGATAGACTCGATGTCCTCGGGCGACAGGTTGTTCCAGCTACGCTCGATACCGTCCACCAGCACCAGAGGGCCCTCGTTGCGGTTGGTCAACGTAGAGATACCACGAATCCAGATGTCTGAGTCGTCTTGTCCGGGCACACCGGTACGCTGTACCGATACCACACCAGCCACACGACCGGCCAGCACAGAGGTCATGTTGGCAACAGGTGCCTTCACATCATCCATCTTCAGTGTGGTCTGTGCACCCAGCACCGAGATCTTCTTACGCGTAGAGTAACCTACTACGGTTACCTCGTCGATGTCGTTGACTTGCTCGTGAAGGATGATATCAATCAGGGTCTTGTTGGCCTTGCGCTCTTCAGCCTTATAGCCCACGTAAGAGGTGGTGATGATGTCGCCCTCAGAACAATTGATGGTGTACTGGCCGTTGACGTCGGTCATTACACCATTTGATGTGCCTTTCACTTGTACGGTGACGCCAATGAGCGGTTCGCCGTTGACGTCTTGTACGCGTCCCGTCACTTTGATGGGACCTGCGAGTGCGCAGGTCACCATCATTGTGGCAAAGAACGATAGCAGCGTTTTTTTGATACAATCTGCTGTTATTCTCATATTTACTTACTGTTTTTCAAGTATAAATTATTATTTAATCACTACCTTGTTGCCATTCACAACATAGACACCCTTCTTCAGGTTGCCTTTCATCTGGCGTCCGTTCAGGTCGTAGATGTGCTTCTTGGCAACAGTTGTTTGCTGTCCGTTCAGTTCAACAATGCCGTCGGGGTTGTTGTTCTCCTCTGACAGGGTGAAAGGAACGTAGCCGATGTTCTTCAGAACAGGATACTTGTAACCAGAGTTGGTGTCGAAGGTCCAGATGTTCTCGAAGTCCCATCCAATGTTTGTGTAGGTGCTCTGCTCCTCCAGCATCTGTGTGGGAACGTCGGTCTGATATTCTACGAATCCACCTTCAGCAGTCTCGTTGCTGAAAGGCCAAGGATTCTCGGGTACACCTACGAGGTCCTGATACTGGTTGGCAATGTTGTTGGTGAAGGTAATCTTACCGTTAGGCGTGTCGCCCGCACCATTCTTTCCGATGAACGAACCAGCGTGGCTCCAGTTGTTGGAAGAAGACCAGATGTCGCCGATAGATACACAACCCTCGATGGTGATTTCGCTGTTGGCTACATCGACCAAACCAATGAAACCACCGGCGCAACCGCGGAACACGGCATCCATCTTACCATTGTAGTATGTGTTGCGGATGGTAGCACCCTTGTCAAGTGTACATCCGAAGATACCGCCAATCTGCTGGTTAGCAGTCACCTCACCCCATACATAGCAGTTCTCAACGGTAGCATTCACACCGTCGCCGGCCAGCAGAGCAACGTGGTCGTTACCCATAACCTTACCAGTCAGTGCTACGTTCTCGATGGTACAGTTCTCGGCACGACCGATGAAGCCGATGCGGTTGGCACTCTTATTGGGCGAGATAACCTGGAAGTCCTCGAAGGCTACGTTCTTGATGATACCACCGTTCACGTTGCCAAAGATACCCTTGTTGTCGCCGCTGGCTACGTTTACGGTAGCGTTCTTGATGCGGTGTCCCTGTCCGTCGAAGGTACCAGAGAAGGCATTGCCATCGTTGAAGAGACCCTCGAACTCAACGTCCTTCATGTCTATGTCGGCAGTCAGGACGAACTTGCCTGAAGGCATCTTCTTCATGTTCTTCAGATCTTCTACTGTAGAGATCTCTGTAACAATATCGTTGGCAGTTACGGGGATAGAGAAGCTGTTCTCACCAACCACGGTGAACAGTTCGGCTAGGTCGCTAGGCATGTTGGCCTGGATGGTCAGTGTACCCATGCCGAGGAATACGCCATCCTCGTCAGAGCAGTAGAGCTTGGTGCCGTCAACCACGTCAACCAGGTTCTCACCTTCAGTGATTTTGATGTCAAGAGCCTGACCCCATGAGGCGTGAACCTTGGTCAGATCCTTGAACTCAGAACCAGCCTCATAGACCAGTGCAGAGTTGAACTCGTCGTCGATGATGCGAGTCTTCAGCGGAGTCTTCATGATCTTCAGTACGGGGAACATCTTTCCTTCGGCGTTAGGCAGGAAGGTCCAGGTGTTCTCGAAGTCCCAACCCAGTGTGTTGGCATAGAAAGCCTTGGTGCGTGCGGTGTTGTCGTCGATCATTGCACCCTGCTCGTTGTCTGCGCTGCCGGAAACGGTGCTGAACGAACCGTTGCAAACGGTAGAAGCCATCACGTAGTTGTTAGAGAGCACGGTGTTGTCGCGCTTAGACTGTGCAATACGTGGGGTGTTGGGATCGCCACCATTGATGTGGGCAGCTCCAGAGAAGCAGTTCGTGATGGTGGTGGGATAGGTGTCAGAGTCAATCAGAGAGATGAATCCATTGTTGCAAGAGTTGTTGCGCAGGTCTTCTGCAGTACCGCTGAACAGACAGTTCTTCAGTACGCCACCGTTGGCCACACCAACCATACCGCCCGACTGGTACTGACGGGTCTTTACCTGTGCATCAGAGATACAGTCAGAGATTTCGCTCAGTGCACCGAAGTCGTTGCTCATGTCGCCGGTGAAAGAACCTACGTGGTCGCGACCCTCGATGTATGAGTTCATGACGAAGATGCGACGAACGATACCGCCATAGACGTGACCGGCTACGGCACCTACGTTCTCATTGCCTACCAAGTAAGCATCCTCGAAGCCCAGGTCTTCGATGAGGGCGCTGCGGGTGGTAGAGAAGAGACCCACGTTGGCCTGACCGGAATTGTCGAAGCGCATGCCACGAATCACGTGACCGTTGCCATGCAGCTTACCGGTGAACTCGGGCAGTGGGGTGAACTCAACACCGGTCAGGTCGATGTCGGCTACGATGTCGAACTCGCCACTTGGGTTCTGCTTCAGCTTGGTCAGCAGCTCGTCGGCATTCTTGATGTCGGTATCCATGCTGTTGACAGTGATGTCGATGCTCTTGCTGAAGCCTTTGATGAGGGCGTCGCCTTCGGTAGAGATGGTAACGACGGCCTGACCAATGGCAACGGCGGTTATCTTTGTACCATCAACGGCAATCACATTGGGGTTGCTGCTGATGATGGTCACCTGACGGTCTAAGGTAGAAAAGGGAGCCAGATCCACAGAGGTGCCCTTGAAGAACTCAGGCAGGCTGTTGTGAACCACGTAGTCTCCATCGAAAGGCACTGACATACCCTGCAGTACAGGGAAGCGGCCGTCGGCCATATCCCAAGCTTGCTCGTTCCAACCAATGGCTGTGTAAGTGGCTTTTTGCTTCAGTTCAGCCTCGGTCTTGGGAATACCGTTAAATTGGCTCTTCACGATGGTGTCCAGTTTGCCGCCGGTGATGTCTGCACCAGTGCGGATGCTGCCGACGTAGTAGCGCACGGGATCCAAAGCCAAGCAGTTGTTCAGCACTGCCTTGGGGTCTGGGTCGGGGTTACCCACGATGGCGTGTATGTGATAGTTGGCAACACCATCAGCCACACCCAGAGAAACGGGGGCAGCCACACAGCCATTGATAGTACAGCTGCCAGGACCTTCCTGCAGACCAACGATACCACCGCAGCCGTTCCAGCTGTTGCCGGCATACACCTGACCCAGGAACAGGTTGTTGGTGTAGCTACCGTCGAAGTTGTCGCCAGCAATACCACCAGCCTGATAGCCTGAGCTATAGACGGCCATGGTGCTCATACAGTTGATGATCTCTGAGCCGTTGCGCACGTCACCAGCGATACCACCTACGTGGTCATGACCATTGGCAACACCCGAGGTGAAGCAGTTCTTGATGGTGACGCCATTGGCGTTGCCGACAATGGTACCTACGGCCTTGCCGTTGCCGTAGATTCCGACTTCAGCGTTGGTCAGTCGAACATTCTCGATACTGGCGCCGCTGGCCGAACCGAACAGACCGAGGTTCTCACCGCCGCCGATACGGAGACCGTTGATGGTGTGGCCCTGTCCGTTGAATGTTCCGCAGAATGGATTTTGGGCATTGCCGATAGGCGTCCATTCTTCACTCAGGGTGATGTCGCTTGTCAGCACGTATTCACCCGTTAAATCATTAGCCATTGCCTTCAGACCTTCAGCGGTGCTGATTTCGGTCTGTGCGCTGGTTCCCAGTGATGCCAGCAAGACAAGTGCTAAACCAAAGGATTTTTTTTAGTCCATGTAATGATTTACACATAGTTTAAAAGATTAATAATTAATTAATGATATGAAGCAAAAAGTCGCTTTGCGTTGGTATGTAATGTTCCGCTCTTGCTTTGAGCGGTCAGGTAGTAGAGATAGATGCCTTCTGGCAGCATGCCTCGCCAAGTGAGCTGTTGGTCGCCGGGGCCGACGCAGTAGTCTTGTTGGCAGACCTGCCTACCGTCTATGGTGGTCAGGTGCAGCGTCAGCTTGTCAACGCCTGGCGGCACCTGACAGTGGATGTGTGTCATGCCGGCGCAGGGGTTGGGGGTGTTGCCATATAGCAATAGGGAGCGGCGGTGGTTGGTGTCCGCCACTGTTAAGTCTTCTATGCTGAGTGTGCTTGCGGGTGTGCCAAAGACAGCAAACTCGTTGATGCGTGTGGTAAAGTTCTGCTGTTCGCCCTGTGTAATCTGCAGGCGCACGCGACTGGTGGTGAATGGTGCCACACCGCGCACTATCTTGTTCTCGCGGTTGGCCGTCACTACATCCACGTCCACCCATCTGCCGCCCTCGTAGCGCTGCAACTTGCAGGCCTTGGTGATGTAGTCGCCAGCCTCGTTGCCGGCATTCAGCACCATCCATTGGCAGATTTGCATGGGTTCACTGAATCGATATTCCAGATAGGGCGTTTGGTTCTGGTTGCCGCTGACGCACCATTTGGTCATCTCGTCGTTGTCGGCAGCCATCTTGCCTGCTTCGTTGTTGTTGATTTGCTGACTGGCTGCAATGGTCTGTGGCTCCAGACGTTGACCACAGTGACCTTCTTCCAGGTAGTCCAGCTCCTGATAATTAATATAGGTGTTGAGTGCTGTCAGCGGTGTGATGTCGTCGCTGGGGTTGTCCGACGTGGTGGCAGCCAACAAGTAGAGGGTGTTGTTGGTGGGCAACTGCAGTGTCTGGGCGTGTTCGGGCAGGGCCAGTGCGTACTTGTAGATGTATAGGAAACGATAGGCCTCGTTGCTGTTGCCGCTTATGTTGTGGCTGTGTGTGGTGCAGAGGGCTACGTCTTGTTGGCGATAGTGGGTGCCGGTATTGTAGGGCGAAGCCAGCTGACCTGTCACGCCACCGTAGTAGGGCACTTCGATGTGGTAGGTTTGACCGTCAATCTTTATCTCGGCCATCGTACCTTTTTTGTTGGTTGAGGCCATGAGCAGGTATAGCTTGCGCCCTTTAGCCGTTGTGAGGTCGATGGTCTGCTGGTTGCAGCGCACCGCATTCTTATCGCCACCTGCGCGACTGCCCATGGTGAATGCCACACCACCCGTGGTCAGCACATCGGGTATCTGCTCGGCAGGATAGGCCAGGTCGCTGATGCCCTGCACATCGTTCTTCTTCGAGTCATAGCTCATCACGTCGGCATTGTAGGGTAGGGCGATGGTTGTTGAAGTCTCGTCGGTTGACGAGGGCTGTACGCCGGTCGTCTGCAACTTCACGGCAAAGGTCTTGGGTTGGTATTTCTCGATGTCGAAGACCAGCGTACGACCGTCGTAGCTGGCTTCGCCAAGTGATTCTTCCAGTCCGTTGACCTCACGAGCCGAGAGGATGTCGGCGGGGAATGTCATGCTGACGCGGTCGTGGTGCTGTCCGCTCCATTCATAGACGCGCACAATCAGCTCGTCGCTCTCCTCGGCTTTCTTCACAGCCTTCACCGATACCTGGTCGGTGTTCAGCGAGACGAGGCTGGCCTTGGGATTCAGCGTACCGTCGTGTTTCGGCGCAGTGAACGCCAGCAATGGCTGGTTGAGCTGTGCAGCTGCCATCTGCGTCTGCTGGCTCCATGCCCCATCGTGGGGAAAAAGGGCGTAGGTGAACAGGTTCACACCTAAGTCCTGATCGGCCTGGTAGGTGTAGTTGTTGCCTGTAGATGGCGTGTGAATCAGGGTCAGTCGAAGGGTGTAGTCGTCGGGCTTGTCCCAACCATATTTGCAGTCGTTGAGAATAGACAGGCCATAACTGCCGTCGGTGGTCGAAAGGTCGGCCCACTGGTGGCCCTGCACCTCGTATTGGTTCCTGTTGCGGTTGCCACGCTCGATGGTGCCCAGCGAGAGGTCGTAGGTGGCTTTCGGGGTGCCGAAGGGTGTCTTGAAACAGGCTTTCAGCATACGTCCACGCGACTGCCAGTCGGCTTCGTTGTCAATGTCTATGCGGTTGTTCAGCGCGTTCATGCGTACATACTGCACAAAAGTAGAACCGTTTTTCTCTCTGACCACTCGGAAGCTCTTGCGCAGCGGACCGTCTTCGGCCAGTTCGATGGTGACATTCTCGTCTACAAGCTCTGGCTGGCGCTGTATGTCGGTATAGGAGATTTCCCACGAGGGCCATGCGTCTTCATGGTCGTAGATCATCTGCAATTGCGAGTTGGCGAGCAGGTTGGTGCCTGTGGCCATGTTGATAAGCTGCATGGGGTTGCCCGTGCTAGAGAGTGTCAAGCGGTATTGGCCGTTGGACAACTGGCGGGTGCGCTTGCTGGCCTGCAGGTCGGATGTCATGGACGAGGCTTCGCCCAGTCTGACGTCGTAGGTGGCGTAGCCCAGCGAAGGTACGGTGGCGGCGAAGATGAACGTCAGTTCGCCGGTGGTCTCGTCGTAGTGGCTTATCTGTGAAAGAACCTCGGTGCCGTCTTTGCAGAAAACGGCGATTCCATCGGGATTTTCGTCGGTTTTTAGCTTGCCTTCCACAATGTCTGTACGGGTGAACGACAGAGGGTTGAAGACAACCACTGGTAGTCCTTCTGTCTGTGTGTTCATTCTGCTGACGATGCTGCCTGCTGTTGTGGCCATGGTCTGTGCCAGCGATTTGTTGACCAGCACGTAGTCGCCTACGGAGTAATAGTAGGCGTTGGGGATGCTGGTGCCCGTGATGCCGTCGTGGTGCGACTGCCATAGATTGCGCACCCAAGCCTCGTTGATCTCAGTCTGTGGGTAGGCTTGAACGCCCAACCACTGGGCCAGCGAGGCAGCCTTTTCACAGGCGTCAGCCAACAGCTCGTTCTTGCGATTCCACCGCTTCAGCATGGTGCGCGAGGTATAGGCACCTACGCCGTGAGTGCGCATGGGCAGCTCACCATTCTTTACGTGATATTTACTGTTTTTGTGCTGGTCAAGGAAATCGAAGATTTCATCGGGTGTGGCCATCTTGACGTTGGTGGCACCCTCGGTCTTGGCGCTGAGGTTCAGCCAATAGGGGGTGTTTTCACCTTGCTGCGAGGCATTGTCTTGCAGACCGCCGCCACGGTCGCTTCGTGGACCGACATAGCGAATCTCGGCAGCCACACCATATTTATGATGGTTGTCAGCAATGATGCTTGCCATCTCGCTGTCGGTGGCCATGTTTTTGTTGTACTGCTCGTGGTTGTCGTAGGCACCGGGCTTATAGACAGCATACACCTGCGAACCGTCAACACCCTGCCAAATGCCGAAGGGAGGCAGTTGATCGTAGTCGGCCGAACCCCATGCCAGTTTGGCCGTGTGAAACCCTTTGAAACCACAGTGGTGCATCAGCGAGGGTAGGGCGTATGAGAAACCGAAACAGTCGGGCAGCATCACGTCGTAGCCTCCACGCACGCCAAACTCCTGCTTGAAGAACTGATTGGCACAGAGCCAGTTGCGCATCACGGACTCTGCCGATGGCACCATCACGTCGTTGGCATCTATAGCGCAGCCACTAATGTGCCAGCGCCCTTGGGCTACGTATTCTTTGAGTTGGGCATAGAGTTCGGGGTAGTATTCTTTCATCCACATGTAGCGGATGGCTCCTTCGTGATTGAAAACCAGGTTGGGATATTTGTCTAGTAGTGTGAAGTTCTGTTGCAACGTGTTGCGCACGTATTCGCTAATGGTGGTACGCACATCCCAGTTCCATTGTGTGTCTAAATGTGAATTTGAGATGAAGAAGAGCGTACCCTCAGCCGTCTGACCAGACATGCGCTGAGGCATGACCAGTAGAAACAATAAATACAACCTAATTAAGGTTTTGTGTTGACTCATTATTACTATTTAGCGATTTTAGGTTTTTTCGACCGCAAAGTTATGCGATTAGGAATTAATTTCACTCTCCGTTTGTGCCAAAGTACTTTCCGTTTGTGCCAAACGTGAAAAATTGTAATATTTCTGACCTGCAATTTTTATTTTTCGCCCATTTCATCGCTAAATTTCCATTTTCCATTTCTAACGTCTTTGTTGAGGAAAATAGCCCTTTTGGGGGGCTTAAACCTACACTTTTCCTCACTTAAAGCATCCGTTTTATCTTGCAATACCTTTACTTTTAGTTTGATTCTAGCCCCTAGATCAGTCTATTCTAGCCCCTAGATGAGTTCATTCTAGCCCCTAGATTAGTCATTTCTAGCCCCTAGAATCATCCTTTCTAGACTCTAGATTGCCACCAAAAGTAAAACTATTGCACGCCTATTCCTTAACTCTCATCTAATAATAGTTGCCCTTTTATGCCTTAAAACTGCCACTTTTTCCTGTTATTTCTTTTGTTCTTCCCTCGTTTTTTTCGTTGCTTTGTAAGAAATCGCAGAATTTCTTTGCATAAAGGCTGTCTGGAGGATTGAGGAAAAACTGGGTTACGAATTGGCAACCGTACTCAATTCCGCATCCTGCTATAAACTGCATCCGCTCGAGCTATGCTCGCTTGCTACCAACGGGACGCAAGAAAGAACACCCGACGGTGAGCCACCAGCCGTACTATGACTCATCATCGGGTGCAAAGTTACGAATGAGTGAGCAAAATACCAAATTTATTTGAGTATTTTCGAACGTGAGTAACTTCGAGATGCAGGCTCAAAGGTAAGCATTCTTTTTGAAAGCGTCAAATCAACCCATCACTTTTTCTTCTGAGTTTGCCTGTCACTTTATTACTCTCCAATTACCATGACCAGTAGATCCGTCACGGTCAATGAATCTCAATGATTTAAGTTTATTGATATGCTTTTGGACTGCTGTTACAGATATTCCGATTCTATTCGCAATATCACTTCTTGTGATATAATTATCTGCATATATCATCTTATATATGTTAGCAGCAGTTTCAGATAACCCTTTAGACAACTCTTTAGATAACCTTATAGACAACCCTTCAGGCAACTCTATGGATAACTCATTAGACAACTCGGTCGTGCTTGACTTAACCGATGGCACAGGCAGTACAAGTTCCACTTCGTCAACATCCAGTTTATTCATCAGCTGTGGCTCACCCCAGTTGGTTTCTTTCCATGCTGCAATAATCTTGGGGAATCCAGAGCCGACATTCTCACCAAAACCAATCATCCGAAGCATATTCTGAATCTTTGGATTACGAGCCTTTGAGTTACCGCCCCGATAGATGGCCTCTACTGGCAACTTCAATAGTCCTGGATTGCGGAAACATAGACGGTCATCATGCTTCTCTATTCTCAGAATGCCAGCATCCATCATCAGGTCGCAGTGGATAATGGCATTGGTAAAGGCTTCACGAACAGCCTCATGTTGAGGTGTGTCATCATTCCTCTTGCCGCCTTTCTCCAATTTGAAAGGTCTCGGCAGGTCGAACTGAACCTTTGGTGATACGATGCGGAAGAACTGATACAGGTTATTCTCCCATAACCCGTCGTATGTCAGTCGGTCATGATACCGCTCATCACCCACCAGATGGCTCATGTCTAAATAGTCCATACGAAAATTGGAGAACCTGTCTCTTATGGCAAGTCCCTTTCCAAACATCATCAGTCCGGCCAGCGTCAATCCCTCTCTGCCAGTCTGTCTGTCCTCAGTATAGCCACCAAGATTTCTGAGGAAAGTCTTATCGTCAACCCTGTTCCAAACGTGGGTACTATTCTCCTGCCTAAACTCGGTACGGTACTGACGCAAGGAATCTGGATCAATGTCATCCATACCATAGTATTCTATCAGGATGCTATCGTTGCCATCCACATTGGAGTCACGTATCATCGCTTTCACCTGAGCCTCTGTACAATGATAGTCACCTTCATTGTTGCGCCTATACGTACCTTTATATACATTTCCGTTCAGATAGATGGGCTTTGCTCTCCAGTCTGCCTGCGGAACATGAATGCAAACAATCTGCGCTCCATCCACATTTACCACCTCAACATCGTTGTCAAGAAGGATGTTCTCATTCACCTTGTCGCTGTTGAGGGTGTTCCAGAAGTCCGTGATAATCTTCATCGGCTCATCCACACCAACTATCTGGTAACGCTTCAAGATGTTTCTCTCCTGCAGGTCTTCATTCACGCCAAGCAGAATCAGTCCGCCAATCGTATTAGCGAAGGCCGAATAAGTTGCCCAAACCGACTTCGGGACCTCTGCCTTAGCCCGTTTACACTCCAGCGTAACCCGTTCACCTTTCCGTAGAGCTTCTTTTATCGTTTTCTCGTCCATACTAATATCACGTTTGCAAACGTTACAAATTATACTCCAATTATCACATACATCTGGCAAATCTTATTGCTGATGAACAAATATTGAGTCCCTTTCGGATCTCCGTCTATCAAATATGTTGTTACTTACCCATAAATACATTAATTAAGGTTGGATAAAAACTGGAGTACCTTTCGCATTTTCTGGATTAAGCTCAATCAACCTTTCAACAAGATGGTGCTCTATTAAGAAAGTCAAATCCATTTCAAGAAGTTTGACGCTAAATGTCATATAACTCTTTCGTGGCTTTTTATTTGGATATTCCATAGCCAAGAGTTCTTCTTTACTCATCTCCTTATTGCCTACAATCTTATATGCAGAAAGTTTGTTAGGTTTGCCAAGTTCATATAAGACCAGCAACGAGGTACTTTCAAAGAGTTTTCGATTAGCTTCCATAGAACCTTTGGTATCCCCTAACCTTATGGTATAAATGTTATGGGTGTGAATCCAATCTTTGTATTTCTTCCCCTTATAGCACCCAATAAGAATAGTTTTGTCACCTCCAAAGAAATCGCAAATGCTTTGGTCAAACCCTTCCCACTTATAGCACTCGAAAGGTTCGGCTGCCATTAAGGGGGCAAAGTCATATTCTGAATAATGGCTTGATGGATTAGACATCTCAACCACATTATTAGATGTTGGTTGTATTTCTAAAACCTGATCATTTACAATAGCATCCTGTGTTATGGCTTTCATTAGTGCTGCGATACATTGTTTCTTGATAGCACTAATACAAGTATCCATGAAAACGTAGTCAATATTTCCCTCGGTTGTTGTGGGCAAATAAATCAAAGATGTCTTATAAATGGGCCAAGTCCCCATGTTATTAAATGAGTAAATTTTGCTCAAATATGACATGGAAGCACTGAGATATAATCCCACATTCTCATTTTTAATTATATCTCCTGACAGAGAAAACACATGGTTATGTGTAGCCATGACATAGTGGAAAGGTCTATAATAGGCATTACCAAAGAAATCTATTGTGATGGTATTCGGAGGAAATACTTTAGCTATGCAATCCGTCTTACCTTTAATTCCAAAGTTTTGAACACCTGAATTGATAAAATAGAATCCTCTACCATTAATATCCTTATTCTGAATGTCAACATCACCTTTTTCCCCGGTGAGAATATCACCTATTATCACTGGCTTAGTTTTTATTCGTCCTGTTTCTATAAAACTCAATGCTTCATAGTCTTTTCTAGTTAAGGTACAGTCTTTTATGCCCAAACCACTTCCTCCTTCATTCTTAATGATTTCTAATATTCGCAATGAGAGATACTCTTTCACCACTTTTCGGAAATCTGCATCTGTAGGAATGGGGTCAATATTTTTGTGCTGACCATAAGTCCAATCGTTACCTTTAAGTGTTATATAGTCTTCTATATAGGAGCCATTATAGTATTTAATATTCTCATTGTTAACACCCTTTCCATATCGCACCAAATTTACGACTTCAGCATAACGCCCATGAGCATTATCGGTATCACGGAGATTTACACTTTGACTGGAATGACGACGGTTCATACGTGAATAGCCGTCATTTGAGAAATCAATAAACCTCACTACTGAATTCTTCGTATGGGGTGTGCCCACTTTAAACACATAGATAGCTGTCTGTACTGATGATTTTCCTATAAACAAGTCTATTGGCATCTTAATTGAAGCCACAAGCGTATTCCCTTTAAGAATTTCTTTCGTATATGGCAAACCATTGCCACTGCCAGCATTTTCTTGGATGAGTACGGCGGCCATTCCTTTATGTGTCATCATGCCGAGGGCACGTTTTACGAATACAAAACCTTTGCCTGCAGCGGAATATGGAGGATTCAGTAGGAACACGTCAGCAGGGAAGGGCTTTCCCTTCAATTCACCTTGTTCATAATTGCCTTTGAAATCCTTCAAGGAATCCCCCTGAATGATGTTCGCTGATCCATCTTTCATCAGAATCATATTCAATACGGCAAGCAGATATATATCGGCCAGTTTCTCTATACCAAGCAACTGTTCTGTCTTGATGTGTAGGATTTTCTCTGTTCTTTCATCCGGATTGGGGATATTAGCTTTGGCATCGGCAATCATCAAATGCATTGCGGAAATGAGAAATCCTGCAGAACCTGTTGCAAAGTCCCAAACGTATGAGTCTTTATTCACCTGACAGAGTTTCGCCATTAATTCTGTAACAGAACGTGGCGTGAGTACAACGTCATTTTTTGCTCCATCTGGTACATCGACCCAGGCATTCAGAACATTAAACAATCTACCTGTGAAGTCAAGATTATGCAGTTCGCCAGTCAGGAAGGGGATAATATCAATTTTGATGTCATGATACAATGTTTTAAGTTTACTTTCTCCATTGACAGGCACCTCTAAACCAGAATCGACAAATACAACTTTAAGTATACGGACGATCATGTCTATTTTTTCCATAGGAAGACTCTTGTCCTTCAAGTAAGACTTGATTTTGCTCATAATAACGGCTCCATCATTGTTTTCCGAGTCAGTATTACCACGTAATTCGTCTTCTTGCAATGGATGAACTTTGAATGTTCCATCATCATTTTTTACCCCAAGCCCAGCCATAATCAAGCCCGTTACAAGCTGTACACGTTGGTTAACAACAATCCGCAGTTCGTCCTGCATCTTTTGGTTTAGTTCCTTAAGCTTGCGCTCAATATCATCCTCTAAGTTGGATTTCTGTTGTTCTATTTCCTCTTCGGTTAGGTCAATATTGGCAAGTTGCTTCAACAATGTCTGCTGATACTTCTTTAACAGGAAAGACAGGTCGCTGTAACGCCCAATCTCTTTGGGTAGGAAAAGATTCTTACGTGAAAGATACCATGCGCTGACTTCATAGATAATTTCATCAGTTTCGTCTTTATATCCATTCACTCCTATGGCAAGCACTTCTTTGTAGGTCGTATGACGAACGATGGCATTTGCATAGTGGACAGCTCCATTGACAGCATACTTAGCGATATTCGTAAAGTTTGGCTCACCTTTTTTTGTCACATTGTCAGGCAATCCTGTTTCTTCATTGAGCTTGATGAGCGCATCTTTCATCCCCTTTACCTCTATCATGACGGGAATATCACCATCTGCTGCTGGAATGATGCATTTAATATCAGGATAATTGGGACCTTTACCACCTTTTTTAGATGGAGCAGTTTTGAGGGCTTTCTCTATTTGTGCATTGATAAAATCGTTTTTAGCGTAGAGTTTGATTCCTTTTAGTTGTTCTTTCGCCCATTGCTCTACGATTTCTTCTATGCTATGCGTCTGTTTGTTTGCCATATTATTGAAATACTAACTTATTTCTTTTTCTTTCCTAATCTCATCCAGTACTTTCCCATTATACGAGAAATATTTGGCACCTTGATAGGCACCAGAGGCATTACAATGTTCCTCTGGCATGAAGGTGCCAACGAAGGGGGAGAGTTTATAGATGCGTCCTTCGTATTCGATGCTGTCATCGGAGGCTACTTTCACGACAAGACCCGTTGGGTCGAAGGTGACTTGTTCACCAATCTTGATGCCACACATGGAGAACTTAAAACGGGGGCGTTTCACCTCTCGCTTCTGTGGCTCCTTGTGTTCGCTTTCCACGATGGGCTTGTTATCTTCGTAGAGTGTTACTTCGGCATCGTCTATCGCACTGGCAATATCGCGGAAGATGTCGAGGGCCATCTGTGGAGCCACATTGAAGAACTCGCGGTTTTGGCGGATGCGTAAGTCAGTAAGGCGGTCAATGGTCTTATGTACCAACTTCTCTACCTCGTTGTATTTCGTGGTTTTCATTGTGGCGAATATCTCGAAGGGCAAGGGAACGGCAGTATTATCCAGTTCCTTGCTTCTCACATCCACAGGACGTGAACTCTTGCCGATCTTCACCCAATCCTCGCGAAAACTGGGATTAGTCAGTATGTAAACATAGCCAGGTTCTTTGTTGCTCATATAATTCTGATTCTGTTAATTTCTATTTCATTATTATCTACTGGCATAGTAGTTATTTTGCAACAGACTCCATGAACTTCTTATTAAATAGTTCCTCTACACTCACATCTAATAGCTTCGAGATTTTTGCTAATGTCTCGATGTCTGGTTGCGACGAATTTGTGCACCATTTGGAAACGGTGGATGGATTTACCCCCAATGCTTCTGATAACCATTTGCTGGTTTTCTTCTGTTCTACGAGCACAATTTTTAGGCGATTTACGTCTTGCATATCTTTCAGATTTGTTGTTTGGGTGTAAAGTTAGTGAAAACTATTCATCCTACAAAGAAGAAAGTTCTTTTTTTAGAGTTTTTTATGAACATATGCCACAATAGCGGTCGCCTGTTATTCCCTTTTGTTTGCCATACCGCAAACAGTTCCCGTAGAAGGGTGTAGCCTAATACGCACTTTTCTGTGGAGTGCCACACAAAGATGCGTGTCTGCTTTCTGATGAGCAAGCTCGGCAGACATTAGGCTTTTGTTTCCCTGAATTGTTATTTCACAACAAGAAATTTTCAGAGTGATCTTATCCGGAAATCATGATGTACCTTTGTCCGCAGATTATAAAAACGAAACAAGACATGGAAGTAATTTCAATTGAGCGCAGTACCTACGAGGTAATCGGCTTGCCGCTTCGCTCGTCGAAGAACTGCTGACGAGCTTCAACAGTTTCGTCACAAAGATGAAGGAGATGGCTAAATGAGGTTACGATTTAGAAACCTAACTTCTTCACCGATTCTCCCCAATTTGCATATCGCTGCATTATAGCCGCCCCTTATCAAGGGGCTCTAAATCCCTGTCTTTCCTATATTTTAGGCCGAATTCTTGCTTTGGCAAGCGTTTCTTAGAAACGGTTAGCGTTATTCTTCCAAAATCGCTTCGCTTTTACAAGTTTTTTTCGTAACTTTGCACCGAAATGTGCTAAGAATAACAAAGAATGGCAGTTGCAAATATTATCAACCAGGAAAGCCAACAGCGGCAGTTCTCATTTGAGGTGCTTCCACCACTGAAAGGTACGGGCACCGATAAGCTGTTTGGTGACATCGCTAAACTGTGCGAACTGAACCCCGCTTTTATCAATATCACTACACATCATAGTGAATATGTATATAAAGAACTGAGCGACGGACGTTTCGAGCGTCAGCGACAACGTCGGCGCCCCGGCACGATAGCTGTTGCAGCCGCCATTCAACAGCGCTTCAATGTGCCTGTTCAGCCTCATGTGATTTGTAGCGGTGCTACGATTGAGGATATCGAATATGAGTTGCTGGACTTGCAGTTTCTGGGAATCACCGACCTGCTGCTGTTGCGCGGTGACAAAGCTAAGGAGGATAGTGTGTTCAAGGCTACTCCTGGTGGACATGCACATACCACCGATCTGATTAAGCAGGTGATGAGTTTCAATGAGGGCTTCTTTGCGGATGGCTCGCCCATCAAGAACCCTGGAAAGAAATTTGATATTGGGGTAGCTTGCTATCCCGAGAAGCATGAGGAGGCACCCAATCTGGAGATGGACATGCAATACCTGAAACAGAAACAAGACCTGGGCGCGCAATATGCGGTGACGCAACTGTTCTTTGACAATGAGAAATATTTCCAGTTTGTGGATAAAGCCAGAGGCATGGGCATCACCATTCCGATCATTCCCGGCATAAAACCTCTGGCAAAGCTCACGCAGTTGACCGTAGTGCCGCGTACTTTCCATTGTGATATCCCCGAGGCGCTGGCCCGTGAAATCGTGAAATGTAAGACCGACGAGGACGCCCGTCAGTTGGGTATTGAATGGACTACCCAGCAGTGTCGCGAACTGTATGCACATGGTGTGAACGATATACATTTCTATACCATCAGTGCTGTTGAATCGGTTGTGGAGATAGTAAAGCAGTTGGCATAATGAGGTTTGGTGAGGTCATAGGACAACAGGAGTGCAAGACGCGCTTGAAGCAGATGGTGGCAGAAGACCGTCTGCCGCATGCCATCATGCTTTGCGGTCCGCAGGGTGTGGGCAAGTTGGCATTGGCGGTGGCCTTTGGTTGCTATTTGTTGGAAGGCAACGATGACGACAACGTGAAGGAGCACCCGATGTTGGCAAAACTGGAGCATCCCGATCTGCACTTCACCTTCCCAACGATCAAGCTACCATCGATGAGCAGCGACCACAAGCCGGTGAGCGATGACTTCGCTCACGAGTGGCACGACCTGATGATGCAAGGACCGTACTTCTCGATGGATCAGTGGATGACAGCCATGGGGGGTGAGAATCAACAGGCTATCATCACGGCGGGCGAAAGTGATGAACTGGTGCGCAAGCTCAGTTTGAAGTCGAGTCAGGGTGGTTACAAGGTGGCTGTCATCTGGTTGCCAGAACGCATGAACATTGAATGTGCCAACAAGTTGCTGAAACTCATTGAGGAACCACCGCTGCAGACAGTATTCCTGATGGTGTGCGAGGAGCCCGACAAACTGTTGGAAACAATCAGAAGCCGTGTGCAGCGCATCGACGTGAAGCGGCTTGCCAACGAGGAGGTGCAACAGGCACTGGTGGAACGCCACGGCGTGGATGCCGACAAGGCCATACGCATCAGCCGACTGTGTGGAGGCTCGTGGCTAAAGGCACTTCAAGAACTGAAGGAAGGTACAGAGAACGAACAGTTTCTGGACCTCTTCAAGGTGCTGATGCGACTGGCTTATATGCGCAAAGTGAAGGACTTGCGTAAATGGAGTGAGACGCTGAGTGGCTTCGGACGAGAGAAGCAAAAGCGCTTCTTGCAGTTCTTTATGCGTATGCTGCGCGAGAACTTCATGTATAATTTCCATCAGCAGGATCTGTGCTACATGTCGCAGCAGGAGGAAGAGTTCGCACGCAACTTTGCACGTTTTATCAACGAAAACAATATATTACAGCTTTACGATTTGGCCAACGTGGCCATTCGCGACATCGGACAGAACGCTAATGCCAAAATCGTGTTCTTCGATTTCGTACTGAAAATCATCGTACTGCTGATACCGCCTAAACAATGAATGTGAAATGGAAAAAGAATTAGAAATACGTACAGGCTGTGACCGTGGACTCTGTCATCAGGCAATCGGCCGACAGGACCGCCAGTTGAACACCTATGACTGGCTGGCCGACGTGCCGGGCAATGCTGACTCGACCGACTTGGTCGAGGTTCAGTTCAAGCATACACGCAAGGGCTACTATCACAACATCAACCGACTGCCTCTGAAAAAAGGCGATATCGTGGCTGTTGAGGCCAGTCCGGGACATGATATCGGTGTGGTAACGCTGACAGGACGCTTGGTGGCACTGCAGATCAAGAAGGCTAATCTGAAATCGGCAGACGACATCAAACGCATCTATCGACTGGCCCGCCAGGTGGACATGGACAAGTATCATGAGGCTAAGGCTCTTGAGCATCAGACCATGATTGAGAGTCGAAAAATAGCGAAGGGACTGGGGCTGGATATGAAAATTGGTGATGTGGAGTATCAGGGCGATGGCAATAAGGCTATCTTCTATTATATCGCCGACGAGCGTGTGGACTTCCGTCAGTTGATTAAGGACCTGGCTGCTGCTTTCCACGTGCGTATTGAGATGAAACAGATTGGTGCCCGCCAGGAGGCTGGTCGTATCGGTGGTACGGGACCTTGCGGTCGTGAGCTGTGCTGTGCCACGTGGATGAAGAACTTCATTAGTGTGGCGACAGGTGCTGCCCGTCATCAGGACATCTCGCTGAACCCGCAGAAGCTGGCTGGCATGTGTGCCAAGCTGAAATGCTGTCTGAACTATGAGGTGGATGAATACATGGAGGCTGGACGCCAGTTGCCAAGTCGCGATGCCGTATTGCAGACGCTTGACTCGGACTACTATTATTTCAAGGCAGACATACTGGCTGGTCTTGTCACATACTCTACAGATAAGCGTATTGCTGCCAACTTGGAGACGATTACTGCCGAACGAGCCAAAGAGGTGATCGAGATGAACCGCCGCGGTGAGAAACCCGAAAACCTGCAGGAGGAGGGTAATCAGAAAAAGGAGAGTGGACCTGTTGACTTGTTGGCAGGCGACAGTATTACGCGCTTCGATAAGTCTAAGAAGAAAAAGAAGAAAAAGAAAAAGCCGTCTGACAGACGCAATAACAATAATGAGCAACAGCAATAGAGGGCTCATCCTTATTTTTCTTACGATTGCCCTGACAATTGTCGGGTGCAATCGTAAGACTGTTTTCAGCCATTACGAACATGTGGAACTGGATGGCTGGGAACAGAATGATACGTTGGTTTTTGAGATATTTGGCATACCTGCCGGTACTTATCAGGAGGAACTGGGACTGCGCAACAGCGTGGAGTATCCGTATATGCAGTTGAGCATGATCGCTAACCAACAGTCGGTGTCGGGAATGAAGCGCACAGACACACTGCAGGTGGACATGGCTAACCGTACTGGTAAGCTGATAGGGACGGGCATCAGCCGTTATTATCATTGTCTGCCACTGGGACAGGTGACGCTGAGCGACAGTGATACTTTATATGTCCGTGTAAATCATTTCATGCTGGATAATGATCTGCCAGGTGTCGCAGATGTCGGTGTCACACTGAAGAAACTGAAGTAGGATTAGCGATGCGCCATGTTTCTGCCGGCATCAATGCGTAGGAAGATGAACAGCAAGAAGGTGAAACCCCATAGCGAAGAACCTCCATACGAGAAGAATGGAAGGGGAATGCCAATAACGGGGGTTAGTCCTAACACCATGCCTACGTTGATAAAGACGTGGAATAGGAAGATTGACACCACACAATAGCCATAGACACGCCCATAGGCTGTTGATTGACGTTCGGCCAGTTGTATCAAACGTAAGATCAACGCCAGAAACAGAAGCAGTACGCTGGCAGCTCCTACAAAACCTTCTTCTTCTCCCACGGTGCAGAAGATAAAGTCGGTGTCTTGCTCGGGCACATACTTTAACTTGGTTTGCGTTCCATTCAGAAATCCCTTTCCGCGGAGACCGCCAGAACCAATGGCAATCTCGCTCTGGTGCACGTTATAACCAGCACCCTTCAGGTCTTCTTCCAAACCTAATAGCACGTTGATACGTGTGCGCTGGTGAGGCTCGAGGATGTTGTTCAGTGCATAGTCGGCAGAACTGAAAAACAGAATAGATCCCATGGCAAACAGGGCTATCCACAGGTAGTTCTGGAACCTGGTGAGCAGGGACTGCCACAAAAGGTAGCCCACAAGGATGAGGCTGAGTACCATCTGGACCCAGTAAAGGTCGAAGGGGATGACGTAAACAGAGAACAGTAGGCAGAGCACGGTGATGCCTAAGCATAGTTCCAGACAATGGATGGCCTGTTTCAGATTGCGACAATAAATACCTATCAAGGCTGAGGAGAATATCTGTATCAGCAACAATACAACGAACCTGCCAATAGATGTGGGGGTGTTGAGCAGAAGCGGTTCGGCATAACGGATGCCTATGACGAAGTATATCACCATGGCTGCACCGGTGAACAAGACACTGCCGGTCATGCCTTCACGATAGAGCATGAGAAAGAAGGACAGATAGACCAGGGCGGAACCTGTCTCTCGCTGCATGATGATGAAGAACATGGGCACGAAGATGATTGCCAACGTCAGCAGAAAGTCTTTGGTGTTGTGGATATTATAGCGGAATCGCCCCATGAACTTGGCCAAAGCCAGTGCGGTGGCAAACTTGGCAAACTCGGCTGGCTGCAGTCGCAGTGGACCTAATACGAGCCAAGAATGTGAGCCTTTGATGCTATGAGGATTGAATATGGTGCCAAACAGTAGCAGCAGTAGGACACCATAGATGACAAAGGCAAAGGTGTCGTAGAATCTGTCGTCGAGCAACAGAAGTACGAGACCCAGAAACAGCGACGTGCCTATCCATACAATCTGCATGCCGGAACGGGCTGACAAAGAGAAGAGGTTGGGCTCTTCAAAACTATAGCTGGCACCACAGACACTGATCCAGCCAAAGATGAGCAGCGCCATGTATATGGCAATGGTCCACCAGTCAATAGACTGCAATACACCGGGATGTTTATCTGTTGCCTGCACCATAGTCAATACGTTTATGTTGTATTTCGCTGGCTTTGCTCTGCGATGCTGCCGAGAGCTCGCCATTGATGAATTGTTCCATGATAAGTCCACCGATGGGCACGCCATAGGTGGCACCCCATCCACCATTTTCTACATAGACAGCAACGGCAATCTTAGGCTCGTCCATAGGCGCAAAGCCCATAAATACGGAGTGGTCGTGACCACGGTTCTGTGCCGTACCTGTCTTGCCACATGCCATGAAGTCGTAAGCAGACAATGCCTTACATGTGCCGCCCAGCACGGCTGAGCGCATGCCCTGCACAACATAGTCGTAGGCTTGCTTGTTGGCCATGGTGTAGCGTTTGTTGGTATAGAGTGTGTCCAGCTTTTCGCCTTTGATGTTTTTGACTACGTGTGGGGTGATGAAATAGCCGCGGTTGGCTATGGTAGCCCCCAAATTTGCAATCTGCAGCGGTGTGGCGTTTACCTCGCCCTGACCAATGGAGATACTGATGATGGTCAGTCCGTTCCATGAGCCTTTATAGGCTTTGTCGTAGAACTGTGCGTTGGGGATAAGACCTCGCTTCTCGCCCGGTAGGTCGATGCCCAGCTGATAGCCAAAGCCCATGGAGACCATATAGTCGCGCCAGGTGTTCATGGCATCCTGTACAGTGTGGTACTTCTGACGATTGCCGATCATATGGTAGAGTCCCCAACAGAAATAGCCGTTGCACGAGGTGGAGATGGCTGGCACAAGGGGAAGGGGAGAGGCATGACCGTGGCAACCCACGCGAAGGCCCTTGAAGACGAACCCGTGGTAGCAGGGGTAGGCTGTCTGGGCGGTGATGATGCCCTCGCTCAAGAAGGTGAGTGCCTGGGTGGTCTTGAAGGTTGAACCGGGAGGATACTGACCCATGATACTGCGGTTGAGCAGGGGTTTCCAGGCGTTCCGACTCAGTTGGTTGTGACTCTTGGAGCGCTTACGGCCCACCATCATGCGTGGGTCATAGCTGGGTGAGCTGACCATACAGAGGACCTCGCCGGTCTTTGGTTCGATGGCAACGATAGAACCAATTTTGCCTTCTAACAGTCGCTCGCCCAGTTCTTGCAACTTATAGTCAATGCTGAGGGTCAGGTTCTTGCCGGCCACAGGCTTGCGGTCGTAGATGCCATTCTGGTAGCTGCCTTGGATGCGTCCATGGGCATCGCGCAACAATATCTGTACGCCTTTTTGGCCACGCAGTTGTTGCTCGTAAGAGCGTTCGACTCCGAGCTTACCTATATAGTCGCCCGGCTGATAGTAGTCATCGTTCTCTATATCAGCAGGTGATACTTCTGCTACGTCGCCTAAAACGTGGGCTGCAAAGGGGTATCGGTATTGACGGATGCTGCGCTTCTGTACGTAAAAGCCGGGGAAACGGTATTTCTTTTCTTGGAAGATGCTGAACTCCTGATCGGACAGCTGACTCATGAACATCTGTTGGGTGAAACGTGAGTAACCAGGATTTTTGTTGCGGTCCTTCATCATGGTCATCCGTTGGTCGAACTCTTCGCGGGTGATGTTCAGTGCCTGACAGAGCTCAAGGGTGTCAAATCGGTCTTTTGCTTCGTTGACCACCACCATGATGTCGTAGGCGGGCTGGTTGTAAACCAGTAGCTCGCCATTGCGGTCGGTGATAATGCCGCGTGCAGGATATTCGATACGTTTTAGGAAGGCATTAGAGTCGGCATTCTTCTTATAGTCATCGCTCATCAGCTGCAGTGAAAAAAGACGCAGGATATAGATGGTGACAATCGCAACAGCCACCATCGCAATGACAAGCTTCCTATATTCGCCTGAGTTATCTTTCACTTTCTCCTTTTTTATTTCTTTCTAAGACTCTCTAATGCCAGAATTAAGATGGTTGTCAGCAGACTGCTTCCAATGATACACATGAACCAATGGAAGAAGTTGAAGAAGCTGAAGGCTTCGATGGTGTAAAATGTGACGCAATAGATGATCATCAGGATATATGTCAGCGAAAGGAACTTGCCGAAGCCCAATGTGCGGACGGATGTCTTGATGTAGTCATCTGCATTGCGGGGTAGGAACAATTCTAAGAGATAGGGTTGCAATGCGCCAATCAGTGTGAGTGACATAGCAGCAACGCCAGGCGTGTTGGTGAACATGTCCATGGTGACGCCCATGGCAAAACTCCAAAGTAAAATAGCCCACTTGGGATAATTACGTGGAAACATGATGACGAAGTAAACATAGATAAGGGGAAGGGCGCCATAAAGGATGTCCATGCCGTTGAAAACAAGAACCTGAGCAAGTCCAAGCAACAAGAATTGCATCACCCGTTTTAATAGTTCGTATATCATTGCTTACTTCAATTTTGATAGTGAATCATTGGCTGCGGTATTCAAACGAGCACGCTCGGCTATGGAGGGGTCGTCGAATACACACACATCGCGTAGCTTACCAAAATCTGTAGAGAGACGGACTTTCACTCGATAAGAAAGACCATCTGGTGAGTTGTAGATGGCTAAAATCCTGCCTACAGAGATGCCTGGGGGAAAGATGGTAGAGAAACCACTGGTCTCTACCCAATAGCCTTTCTTGATGATTGCGTGGCGGGGCACGTCTTCCAGATAGGCGATGGCTGGATCCTTGCCATCCCATACCAAATAACCGAAATAGTCGCTCTCGCGGATAGTGCAGCTGATATGTGAATGGCGGTTCAGCACGGGTAGTACTACAGAGTAGTGGTCGTTGACCATATATACAACGCCAACGATGCCCTTGCCGCAAACCACACCCATGTCGCGCTTAATGCCATCAGCACTGCCACGGTCAATAGTTATCAAGTTGTCGGGATTATTAACAGAATTGTCAACCACCTTGGCAGGAATCCATCTTACCTGACTCAATACTTGTTTCTCGTCGGGTAAGAATAAGGTGGTGTCTCCTCGTAATCTGGCATTCTCCTTTCTGAGTTCATGCAGTCTTTCTTCTAAGTAGATGTTGCGTTGCGTTAGTTGTTCGCTGCGCTTTGTCAGTGAGAAAAACTGTGCAAAACTTGACTGCCATTTATATACATTTCCTGCAATGGCATTCGATGAGGATACCCACATGCTCCCCTGATAGTTGTTGTATCCAAACAACATCACACCACTGACGATTTCCAAAATGAGGAAAATCAGCCAGTGGTAGTATTTGATGATGAATGCGAGCAGGTTATTCACTATCGCATCAGGAACGAGAATCGATCAACATTCTTAAGTGCAATACCAGCACCCTTAGCAACAGAACGGAGAGGATCTTCGGGAACGTGGAACTGAATGTTCATCTTGTCCGTCAGACGCTGGTCAAGACCGCGCAGCAATGCGCCACCGCCACTGAGATAGATACCGTTCTTGACGATATCTGCATATAATTCGGGAGGTGTGCTTTCCAATGCAGACAGAACGGCATTCTCAATCTTAGCAATCGTCTTGTCTAGGCAATGGGCAATCTCCTGATAGCATACAGGCACCTCCATAGGCAGTGCTGTGATGCGGTTGGGACCACGTACGATATAGTCTTCGGGAGCTTCATCGCCAAGGTCTGTCAGAGCAGAGCCTACGTGAATTTTGATACGCTCGGCCATACGCTCGGAAACCTTGATGTTATGCTGACGAAGCATGTATTCTTGAATGTCGGTAGTCAAATCGTCACCAGCTGTGCGGATGGAGTTGTTGGATACGATGCCACCCAATGAGATGACGGCAATCTCGGTTGAACCGCCACCTATGTCAACAATCATGTTGCCTTCGGGTGCTTCAACATCAACACCAATACCGATAGCTGCGGCCATGGGCTCGAAAATCAGATAGACATCGCGGCCGTTAGCATGCTCGGCAGAGTCGCGTACGGCACGCAACTCAACCTCAGTAGAACCAGAAGGTACACCGATGACCATGCGAAGTGAAGGTGAAAAGAAATGATGCCCCGTGTGAACCATGTTGATGAGTCCACGCATCATCTGTTCGCAAGCAGAGAAGTCGGCAATCACACCATCGCGCAAAGGGCGGATGGTACGAATGTTATCGTGTGTCTTTTCGTACATCAACTTGGCCTTTTGTCCTACGGCAATCATTTTGTCCGTACGACGGTCGAGCGCTACGACAGAAGGCTCGTCCACCACAATCTTGTCATCACTGATGATAATTGTGTTTGCTGTGCCAAGGTCCATGGCCAGCTCTTGTCTAAAACTGAAGAAACCCATTAATGTTATGAATCAATTATTATTTTTCAAACCAGCTGTGAATGGCTGTGTCGTAATGGCTGCTGACACCAAATGCGCGTGTGGCAAACATCTTGCGGTCCTCAATGTCGGTCTGAGCACCCTTCTTGTTTAGAATGTCGAGCAACACGCTGTATTCTGCTTTTGAAGGAACGATGACTACGTCTTTGAAGTTCTTGGCAGCAGCGCGAATCAGTGAGATACCGCCAATGTCAATCTTCTCAATGATGTCGGCTTCGCTTGCACCGCTTGCTACGGTCTGCTCGAAGGGATAGAGGTCAACGATAACCAGGTCAATCTCGGGGATTTCATACTGTGCCATCTGCTCACGGTCGCCTTCGTTGTCGCGACGTGCAAGGATTCCTCCGAATACCTTTGGATGCAAGGTCTTAACGCGTCCGCCCAAAATAGAAGGGTAGGTCGTGACATCTTCCACCTTCTGACATTTGTAACCCTGTTCTTCAATGAACTTCTGTGTGCCACCTGTTGACAGGAAGCTAACTCCTTCAGCATTAAGCTTTTTCAGCAACTCGTCGAGTCCGTCTTTGTGGAAGACCGAAATCAAGGCAGTCTTAATCTTTTTTACTTCAGCCATAGTATTTATATGTGATATATTATAACGAGCTGCAAAGGTACAAAATAATTCGTAAAACGCGGTTTTTTCTTTTCAATAATTAACAGCGCTTGCTTTTTTTTTATTCAAGGTCAAGTGTTTAGCTTCTCACGGAAGTATTCAATAATATAATCAAGTCCTTCGTCAAGCTTTACTTTGGGTTCCCAACCAAGCTTTTCTTTGGCCAGTGTGATGTCTGGACGGCGCATCTTTGGGTCGTCACTGGGCAGGGGGCGAAAGACAATCTTGCTCTTGCCACCGACCTTCTTGATCACTTTCTCTGCAAGTTCAAGCATGGTGAATTCGCCGGGGTTTCCTAAATTCACTGGGCCCAAGAATGAATCGTCTGTAGCCATAACTCGAATCATGCCTTCGATCAGGTCGCTGACGTATTGGAAGGAGCGTGTTTGCTGGCCGTCACCGTAGATGGTCAGATCTTCACCGCGAAGTGCCTGAACGACAAAATTGGAAACTACGCGCCCATCGTTAGTGGCCATGCGAGGTCCGTAGGTGTTAAAAATACGTATCACCTTTGAACGAACACCATGTAAACGGTGGTAGTCAAAGAATAAAGTCTCGGCGCAACGCTTGCCTTCGTCGTAGCAAGACCGGCGGCCTATTGGGTTCACGTTGCCCCAGTAGCTCTCTGGTTGTGGATGAATATTGGGGTCGCCATACACTTCGCTTGTTGACGACTGCAGTATCTTGCAGTGTGTTCGACGTGCAAGGCCAAGCATGTGATAGGCTCCGAATACTGAAGTCTTGGTCGTTTGTATGGGATCGTTTTGGTAGTAGATGGGCGATGCTGGACAAGCCAAGTTATATATCTCATCGACTTCTGCCCAATAAGGATTTACGACATCATGGCGCACCAATTCAAAGTTAGGCCTGCCAATCAGGTGCCACACGTTTTCTTTCGAACCAGAATAGAAATTGTCTAGGCATATTACATCATTTCCTTCGTTTACCAGACGTTCACACAGGTGAGAGCCAATAAATCCAGCACCTCCTGTAACTAGAATCTTCTTCATAGTTTAATAGAACATTATTATATTATAGTATTTTCGCCTACAAAGGTATGAAAAAAAAAGGTTATTACAAAGAAAAACGTGAACGAAAATAAAATGCAATAATTATTTGTGTTTATAAGTATTTTTTTTGTACCTTTGCGCTCGAATTTTAGTAATCAAACTATAAAAATTACAAAAACAATTAAACAAAATGGTACACCAACACATAGGTACTCAACTTGTTGACGTAGCCAGGAAATGGCGTCACGAACGTAAATATCACCCAGGTAACAAATGTAAGACTGCAGCAAAGATTGCAACGGTAGCTATCGTCACACTGCTGCTTTGGTTCTTGCCATCCGACATGTTTGGTATTGACGGGTTAACAGTCATTCAACAGCGCATCATAGCCATTTTCGCTTTTGCTACGCTGATGTGGATCTTAGAAATCGTTTCTTCATGGGCAACATCTATTTCTATCATCGTACTGATGCTGCTATTCTGTTCTGACAGTGGCATAGCACCGCTGGTAAACCCAGACGAAGTTGGAACTCTTCTCTCTCATAAAGGTGTGATGGCATCGTTTGCCGATCCTATCATCATGCTGTTCATCGGTGGTTTTGTGTTGGCTATAGCCGCCACAAAGACTGGCCTCGATGCACAGTTGGCTAAAGTGCTGCTCCGTCCGTTCGGAACACGAAGTGAAATGGTACTTTTGGGTTTTCTGCTCATCACGGGTCTGTTCTCCATGTTTGTGTCTAACACCGCTACAGCAGCAATGATGCTCACATTCCTCGCACCTGTATTCCATCAGCTTCCTCCAGAAGGTAAGGGCCGTGTTGCCTTGGCAATGTCTATCCCCGTAGCGGCCAATCTCGGTGGCATGGGGACGCCTATCGGTACGCCTCCAAACTCTATTGCCTTGAAGTATCTTAATGATCCTGAGGGATTGAATATGGGCCTTGGCTTCGGACAGTGGATGATGTTCATGTTCCCACTGGTTATGTTGCTGTTGTTCATCAGCTGGCGTCTGTTGCTTAAGTTCTTCCCCTTCAGTCAGAAGACTGTTGAGCTAAAGATTGATGGTGGTATGCAGAAGGGATTCCATTCTTGGGTAGTTATCGTTACATTCATCATTACTGTAGTCCTTTGGCTTTCTGACCGTTATACTGGTATTAACGCCAACACAGTGGCAATGATTCCATTCTGCATCTTTGCACTCACAGGCGTTATCAACAAGCGCGACCTTGAGCAGATTAACTGGAGCGTTATCTGGATGGTTGCAGGCGGTTTCGCACTTGGTTATGGTCTTAACGCGTCTGGTCTGGCGGCCAATGCCGTAGAGAGCATCCCCTTCGGTGAGTTCTCACCACTACTTATCCTGCTCATCGGTGGTGCTATCTGCTATCTGTTGTCTAACTTTATCTCAAATTCAGCTACTGCAGCCTTGCTGATGCCAATCTTGGCAATGGTCTGCGGTGCAATGGGCGACAAACTTGCACCTATCGGAGGTACACCAACCGTTCTTATCGGTGTGGCTATCGCTGCCTCATCTGCCATGATTCTGCCTATCTCTACTCCACCAAATGCTCTTGCTTTCGCAACTGGTTATGTCAAGCAGAAAGAAATGTCGAAGATAGGTATCATCATGGGTTTCATATCGATGATATTGGGCTTTGGCTTGGTTTATCTGATGGGCACTTTCCATATTATCTAATGCGTGTCTTGCGCATTAGGATGGAAAATCCCACATTATATTATTATAATAGCTAATAAAATAGCGGCCTCATTCCGAAGATGAGGTCGCTATTTTTATGCTTGCTATCTGTTAAAGCTTAGAACAGCTTGTTGGGATATACGCCATCGTCAACCAACTTCTTGATGCGTGCCACTGTTGCCTCGCGGTCGGCTGCATAGGTAACACCAAACCAAACGCTGGTTGTGTCGAGCACTTCGCAGGTGGCGGTGCCTTCGTTGATGAGTTTGTTGACCATCAAGGGAATGAAGAACTCAGCCTTCAGGTTCTCCATGTTCTTAGGATCGCTGAGGAACTCCTTGAAGTATGCCTCTGAGTACTCAAAGTAGTCAGGAGTGAAGCCCCACATGTTCATAGATACAGGGACGTTTTCGCCAAGTGCCTCCCACTTGCCGTTCTCATCCTTGAAGCGGATAGGCTGATTGGCATCGCCTGCTTTAGAACCATCTTCTGCACAACGTACAATCTCGGTGCGCTCAACAACATCGGTCAGATGACGCTTGTCGTTGTATGCACATACGCCACGAGCTACCGTGCCATTCTCAGAAAGCGTGTTGCTTACGCGGAAGCCAACCATCGCATACTGGTTCTTGGCACCTTCGGGCAGGTTGCTCAGATATTTACCAATCTGCATAAAAGCATCACGACCATAGAAGTCATCACAGTTGATGACGCAGAAAGGTTCCTTGATAACGTCCTTACCCATCAATACTGCATGATTCGTGCCCCAAGGCTTTACGCGTCCTTCGGGTACTTTGAAACCTTCGGGCAGTGCATCGAGAGCTTGGAAACAAAGCTCGCAAGGTACCTGTCCTTCGTATTTAGCCAGAATCTGAGTGCGGAACTGCTCTTCAAAGTCTTTACGGATGACCCATACGATTTTGCCGAATCCAGCCTGAATGGCGTCGTAGATACTATAGTCCATGATAGTCTCACCATTGGGACCCAGACCATCAAGCTGCTTCAGGCCACCGTAGCGGCTGCCCATGCCAGCAGCGAGCAAGAATAAAGTAGGCTTCATTGTTCTTTTCTTTTTAATTATAGTTGAAATATTAATGCTGCAAAGTTACTATTAATTGTTGAAGTAGCCAAATGATTTTTTGGAAAAGTGCCATATACGTCTCTGTCTCACACCTTTAGAATGGGTATCCGATGGCAAAATGCAGTGAGTGCATATCTTTGAAACGTGGGATATTGAAATAACCGTTTTTCGACGTTTGATAGGGCACATGCAGACCAAAGCCCCAGTCAATACGCACCACCAAGAAGTCGAGGTCGTAGCGCAGTCCCAGACCAGTGCCGGTCGCCAACTGCTTCAGCAGATTTCTTGCATCGAATTTTGTTTCGCTGGCTGCTTTGTTCCAATTCTCAATGAATGACAGTTCGTCGCTGTTTGTCGCGGTGCTTTGGTCTATACTGTAGTCAGTGTTGTTCCACACGTTGCCTGCATCAAGAAAGATGGCACCGTAAAGACTGCCGAACAGTTGGCGGCGGTATTCCAGATTCATCACCAGTTTCGTGTTACCATTCTGCAACAAGTACGACATCTGTTTGTTGACTTGACCACCAAACCCTCCGGGGCCAATGCTGCGCACCGTGAAAGCGCGGATGCTGTTTGCACCGCCAACATAGAAGCGTTCGCTGAAGGGCGCATCATCCGAGTTGCCAAAACACCACATGTGGCCAGCATTTAGGTGACCCACCAGTTGCGATTTGTTGTCTATCTTCCATGTCTTGGTCAGGTCTGTCTCAATCTTCACATATTGTGAGTAGGGATTTTTAAAGAGTTTCTTTCCTTTCTCGTTCCATCCGTGACCCTGGATCAGCACATCATAAAGAGCCACTACATTGCCAGACTCCTCAATGACGGTTTCCCAGTGCACCGGTGAACGATGTTTGCTGGCCGAACCTTGGTAGATGTGTGTATAGCGTATTTTCGGGATGAAGTAGTCATCCATGGATGTCATCAGGTACGGATTTTGATTCAGCATCTCGTCGAAGCGCTGAGTGCGGGTGTTGATAAACTGATATTTCAGTGTCAGTGGTGAGAATTCATGCCGTGTACTCTCTCTCATCTGCCATCGATAGGTCCATTCACCGCTGACGATGTGCATCTTATAGTAGTCAGGACGATTGACGATGTCGGTAGATATCTTTGCAATGGTCCATGGCGTGGCAAAGAAACGACGAGGACGTTTGAAGCGTCCGTTCTTATCTCGCTTTAGTCGTTCGCTGACAAATGGCGCCACAATGCGTGGAAATTCAACAGAAGCATCGGCACCATATTGATACGTGTTCATGTTTCTTTCCTGCGAGCTGGTCTGCCATTCATACGAGCCATGCACGTTGATGTCCAGTTTCTCCCCGCCACGAAATGCGTTTCTGCGCACAATACCAGCCTTTATTCCAGGTCCCATGCGTCCTATCGTGCGGTTGACGAAGTTCCCTTCCACGTAGATGTCCCATGGTTGGTCGAACGTACAGTTCAGTGTCATGTCAAGTGTGTCGCGGTCGCGTGGTGCAAACTGCAGGTCAACCGATGAGAACACGCCGGTGGCATTCAGCTTCTGTACCGTTTGCTGATAGTCTTCATAGCTAAAAGCCTTTCTTGAGCGCAATTTCATGTCACGGAAGATCACGCGTGGTCTGATGGGCGCATGCTTCTTGTTTCCGCCCCAGAACACCTTCAGGAAACTACGGCCGATGCTGTCGGTCATCTCCTCACGGAAGGACTTCCGCAGGTTCACGGTGACGTTACCCACATACCATGGGCGCAAGGCCTGTTTGGGCAGCGAGTCGGCCAGTTGCAAACGCAGTTTAGCGTGGTTCTCAATATCAAATGTGTCAGCCAGATACGAAGCATATCCCGCTTGATAGTAATAGTAGCCATTGTTTCTGAACAGTTGGCTCAGTCGGTTTCTTTCACCGTCAAGCGATGCCACCGAGAATGGCGAGCCCTTCACGATTTTCGCTTCGTTTTTGGTCGAGTCGATGAGTGCCTGCATTCTTTCGGGGAAGTTGACGTACTGCAGTGTGTCTATCGTGTACAGTGTGTCGAGCACTACCGTGTAGCCGATTTTCATCTTCTTCCTATTGCGTTGAGGCACCTCCTGATAGGTCACGTCACCGTGCATGTATCCGTTCTTTCTTAATACCGAGCGTGCCACTGAGGCTCGCAAAGCAGGGTTCACCTGGCTCATCAATACAGGAGCTCTTCCAAACGATTTGTTGAGCCACTGCTTGAATTTCCCGCTCGAGCCGTGTGCATAGTTGTATATCCACAGCTTGTAGGGGAAGGGCGTGCGGTAATAGCTTGAACCAAACAACGCTCCGTTAGGAGCAGTTGCCAGGGCCGCTTCTATCTCTTCCTGTGTCTCAATGAAGTAGTCATTGTCCACATAGTTCTTATATTCTATCTTCGTGAGTCCCGTGAACAACTTATCGTCCTTGGGAACCAGCTTGGTGGTGGAGCACGACACGGCAAGCACCATCAACAGTAAGCATGCTATATAGTTATTTCTTCTTTTCATATGGTTGTGGAGTCTTGATGGTGTCGCTATCCTCTTTGCGTGGCCACAGCGAATCCAGTTTGCGCTTCCAGATATAGCCACCGCCATATTCACCGGTGTAACCCTCCAACCAGTCGTAGAAGTTCTGGTTGTAGAACAGCTTTACATACTGATTCGATGTTGGTGTTAGTCGATATTCCATGGTCACATTGTCAAAGAACGACTGATTCTGTCCGTTCTGTTGTGCTTCGTTTCCCGATGAGACCTTACCGCCAATCTGTACTTTCAGGCGGTTGTTCCAGAATCGCTTGGCAAACTTAAACGAGTAGTCTGTGTGCATCTGTCCTGTGGCGTCTGTACTGTTGTCCAGACCAACGCTCAGGTCAATGGTCTTCAGGGCATTGCCCGTGATGTTGTTGATCTCGCTTTCCAAGAATGAGCTCAGTGCCGAGTTCATCGAGAACCCACTCGTGTTTCCGTCGGCCAGATACATACCAGTGGTCAGCATGGTTACTGCCAGCTTGCCCCGTTGCTCGGGCGTCATAGCCTGCAGTTCACTCGAGATGCTCATGTCTTCAGGCGCATTGATAATGAATTGCAATCCCATGTTGTTCAGTGTCTGTGTAATCACTACGCCGCAGTCGAACAGCACACTCCTCGATGCCTGACCATCGCTGCCCACGCTGGCTCTGTTGCGTTCTGTCGCCGTGATGTTTAGTGTGGGGTTCATGGCTTCGCCCGTAAATTCCACATAGCTACCGTCCTGTATGGTGAACGTCTTCAGCGGGATGACTGGCAGCGAATACTTCATCTCACCGCTGGTCAGTGTGTACCTTCCGTTCAGTGTCAGGCTCTCGGTGTTGTTGTAACGCATGCGCAGGTCGCCACCGCCAAACAGATCTACATAGTTGCTCATGTCGGCATTCAGTCCGCATTTCACGTGTGCGCCGGGATCAATGCTGATGCGGAGGTCCATGTCCATGCCTTCGGGCGCGGGACGTTCGATAACCATTTGCGTAGAATCGCTGAAGTCCGTAAACTTCACCAGTTCGTCTAACTGATTGTCTGACGATAGTGGCGAGTCTAACAACAGATAGGTGAGGTCTGTGGTGCCCAGCACATCCAGCTTGCCCATCATTTTCAGTTGGTTCATTGGGCCGCGCATCACGGCAAAGAAGTTCACGAAGGCTTTACCGAAAGCCAGCGACTTGGCCGTCTGTTTGGCATTGATAAGCTGGTAGTTCGTAGCCTTCATGCGTACGTTCATGCTCATGTTGTCCATGTCGCCAAAGTCGATGACTCCTTGAATATTCAAAGGGTTGTCGTTGTAGGCATACATCGTGAAGTTCTCCAACAGCAGTTTAGAATCCTGTATGAGCACAGGATCGTTGTCAAATCGCAGACGGACACCGTAGGGGATGCTGATCAGGTAGGCCGAGTCGAGCATCACCTCGCCGTCCATGTCCAGCTTGTCTAACGAGCCATTCACGCTGATGTCGCCGTCGGCAAATCCCTCCAGACCGATCAGTTGGTCAGGAATAAATCCGTTGATAAGCGATAGTGGCGCATGCATCAACGACAGGTCGGCGTCCAGTTGTTCCTTTCCGCCCGTTTCCTTCTTGTTACGGTAGTTACCTTTCAGCGTGGCTACCTCTCTGCCGTTCTGCATCATCGTGCCTTCCACGGCGTGCGTCTGGTCTTCTCGTTGCAGATATACAAATTCCGTGGCGATGGTTCCCATCGGGCTTCCCTCGTAGGTCATCTCCTTCACCTGCATGTCGCTGGCCACAGAGATTTGTCGCTTCTGGTCCATCATCAAGTGATAGTCGCCATCCAGCTGTCCTGTGATGCGTGGCACGTAGGGTAGGGCAGCGGTGAGTTGTGCCAAGTTAATGCGGTGCAGGCTGACGGTCAAGTCCTGAAGGAGAGTTGAGTCCTGACTTTCCGAATATACCTTGATACCCGTCCCGTCGTCGGCCAGCAGATCTACCTTAGCCTGAAGTTTGAAGTCGTTGCGCAGGAACAAGAAGTTATCTTTGTTCAGAGCAAATTCCTTATAACCGATAGTTGGTCTGCTGGGCATCAGCGTGAAGCGCAGACCGTCGCTTTCCATTTCCACTTTTGAGCCCAGTCGCAAGCCCAAGTCGCCCTTGCTGTCATAGAAACGCACGCCCAGGCTCAGCCCATGTTCTTGCAACAGTCCATCTGCAGTTGCCGTAAATACAAACTGAGGGTTGCGACGATTGTTGGCCACCCTGCTTTGGAACGTCAGTCCGTGGTCACTGTCTTTCAGCGTTACCTGAATGGTGTCAATGCGTATCGAGTCGGCATTCAGACCGTAAAGATGCGCCTGCCCGTTGACACCCCTCTCTGCAGAGGTGGACAGGTCGATAGCCAAATCTTTGAAATCAATGTTTTGCGATACGCGCAGAATGTCTGCCAGCGGGTTCTCTCTGCCACTTGTCACGTACAGTCGCATGGTTGGCAGTAGTCGTTTGATGGCCTGCTGGTCTATCGCCCTGCGATTGTTCAGCTCCATGATGGTGTCGCCGAGTATGGTCAGCTTGTCTATCAGCTTCTCGTAGTTACCGCTGGCATCAAACTTCACGATGAGGTTGCCGTTCTGCAGTCGGGCATAGGTGGTGTCGGGTTGTGCACTGATCAGCACGCCGAGGTTCTCTGGGTGGAACGTGTTGGCAGAGTCCCGCAGATAGATGTCGCTGAACAGTCCGCTCAGCTTGTGACTCTGCTTCAGGTCGCTGTTCACGTTGAAGTTGCCCGCCAGTCCTATCTGCAGCGGTTCGTCCATCACTCCCAGCGCATAGAGGTCCAGCAGGTTCAGTTGGGTGCTGACGCCCAGTTGCGAGATAGCCTCCTTTTGACCGATGCGTGCATCCAGACAGATGTCGCCATCAATCACACGGTTCCTGCCGTTCACCTCCAGTTGACCGTGACCGTTCTTCAGGTGTCCCATCAGCAGGATGCTGTCCAAGTGTAGCTTGCCGTATTGCAACTTGCTGATCTCGCCCTCGGCATCCATCCACGACTTGCGGTTCTGGAAGTCCAGTCCTTGTCCTTTGGCAAAGAACATAGCACTCAGGTCGTAGAGCGAGTCTTTGGGCATGAACGCATGCAGGTCCAGTCTGTGTATGTCTATGTCAGCTTGGTAAGCCTCCGTGTTTCTGTTAAACTGCAGGTTCGCGGTGACGCTACGTTCCCCTGACCATTGCTGAGCAAACAGGTTTGCATGGTATTGAGGCCCGTTGATGTCAGCATCTCCGTTCAGCGATAAGCCACCGGGAATGCGTATGTTGGCTGGCAGACCAAACATCGGTGTCAAAAAGCCCATGTTATACGTCTCAGCCCTCATGTCGAGTTGAGCCATCAGTTTGTCGGTGTCCATCAAGTTGGCCACTTTACCGTTGGTTTCCATGCGGAAAACCATGGGAATTGCGGCCGAAAGCTCATGGATTTCAGCCTCTTTCATATTGCCATCCATGCGCCCTGTCAGTGTCAGCGGCATGGCGGGCCAGTGGCGCACCATCGTTGCATCGAGGTCGGGTGCAAACACCAGCATGTCTTTCATCGCCAGATGCGCCATCATGTCGATGTGCATCTTTCCAGGATTGACAGAGTCTGCAATGCTGAAGTCCACATATGCATTGCCACTGATGTCTGATTGTGGCGTGCGCAGCAGCAGTGAAGCCAGTTTGACGTTGGCGTCGCTCACGCTGACAGCGCCGCGCAGTTCGGTGATGTCAAGTCCGCTTTGCTCCTTCAGTGTGGCCTGTCTGACGATCAGTTGCGTCAGTGGGCTCTTGAAGGCTATTGAGTCGATGCTGATGTTGATGTCTGATGCGGCAATGTGGTTGTAGTCCATGCCCCGTTCCTGGCGTGGTTCGTAGGGCAGGTCGTAGTAGGCCCGGCCCTTCTTCCATTCGAAATGACCTATCCTGTAGTCCTCTTTGCCCAGGTCAATGTCACCATCCAGTAGGTTTGCCTCACCGATATAGCCACCCACGAGCATGGAGTCGCCCGGCATGTGCAGCGTTGCCTGCGTGTTTCTTACAGTCAGTTTCTCAATGCCTATGCGCCAAAGTAAGGGCTCAGACTCTGTTGTATCTACGGCAGCCGTATCGCTCATCAATATGGTCACGTCGGCATCGCCCAGTGAGATTGTGCTCAAGTCCGCCTTGCCAGCCAGCAGGTGTATCTTGCTGGGCTCCAGTTGCAGTCGTCCTATCTGGCCTTTCACCTGAATGTCGGGTATCAGGCTTAGTGTGTTTACTTTCGCCTCACAGATGCTCAGCTCGTCAACCACCACGTTGCCCACTATCAGTGGCAGCAGTCTGACGTCGATCACCACTCTTTTGATGTCGGCCAGCGTGTCGGCAGTCTCGCTTTTCACCACGACCCCGTCCACTCCCAAATCCAGAGGAAAGTCCAAATCCACATGTTCCACGGAAATATCGTAGCCCGTCTGCTCCGAAGCGACGTGAGCAACCTGCTGCACCATCCAGTTTTGCACGGGTGGCACATATATTAATATAAAGAGCAAAAGAAACAATAAAACAGGAATGAGGACCACAATCCCTATCCGCTTGACCTTTCTACTCATATTCTGCATATTTATAACGACTGCAAAAGTAAATGTTTTTTTCGATATATACAAGTATTATAAGTCCTTTTTTTCATTCCTGTAATCCCCATGAAATGCGGGTTTGTACTTATAAAATGAAAGTTTTATGCATAAAAATGATGTTGATTCAATAAAAATGTGTAACTTTGTCGCCAAAATAGTAACAATAAACAATGTAAGTTCAACAAAGATGAAAAGAAAACTACTAATTATTTCTGCCATTTTTCTTGGCGTTTTGACTTCACAAGCACAGACCATTCTCGAAGAAGATTTCGAGACTGGCGCAACAGTGTCGCAGTCATCTCCCCTCACTCGTGGTACTGGATGGACCACGGTAAATAGTTACAAGGGCGAGAACTATCGCTATAACTGGTTTAATGAATATCGTGATCCCACCAGTCAGTCGGGTCCCGTCATCAGCGGCGCCGGCTGTGCTGCTTGCGATGCTCCCGTCAATGTCAATGTTGTAGATGGTTCGGGTCCCCGTGAGGAAATCCTGTTGTCGCCCGAACTGAATCTGGACAACACCTACGAGTTGCAGTTCACTTGGATGGTTAGTCCTATGAACTGTCAGGATAACTCTCGCTACGACCTTCAGGTGCGTGTTGTCGAGAATGATAATCTGGCAGGTGCCGAGACCGTCTTCTCTATTCAGGATAAGAACATGCTGAAAGAGAGCGGTGTCACCGTGTTCCCTATCAACACCTGGGACCGTCATGTGTCTAAGGTGGACCTCTCCGACTGGAAGGGGCAGAAGGTGAAGCTGGCTTTTGTCTATAAGATGTTTACCACCAGTGCCAACATCGCTTGGCTGGATGACATCAGTGTCAAGCAGTTCACACCGCCTACAGGTCCTGTTGCGACTGTTAATTTGGATCGTTACAACTTCGGCAATATGTATATTGGTGAGAAACTCTATACAGAGGTGATCACCATGACCAACACTGGTAAGAATGGTCTGAAGATTACTGGTATTGACAAGCCAGAGAACGTGGGTATCAACATTGATACCGAGAGCGTGAACCTCGACAAGAACGATCAGGTGCGCTTCCAGTTGTCATATACGGCCACGCTGACCAGCCCTAGTCAGGCTGACGTGACCATTCACACCACAGGCGGTGATGTGAAGATTGCATTGAGTGCTAACAAACAGTTCCTGCCCGATGGCTATCTCATCGAGACCTTCAACGACTACTTCCCACCTGCAGGCTGGAAGAACAACGGTTGGAGCTGGGCCAATGCAGCCATCGAGGGCGATCACAGTGCTTATTGCGGTGGTGGCTATTCAAAGGCTACCCTGCGTTCACCCCGTCTCGACCTGACCAACGGCGGCAAGCTGGTCTTCACCTATTTCAATCAGTATGAGGGCGAGAGCGTACCCGACCTCGATGTTTCTGTTGAAGTGAGCACCGATGGCGGCGACAACTGGAACGAAGTGTGGAAGAGCGAATACGATGAGGCTCATCTGAATAAGCTTCTCACCGCTGAGGTCACCCTGCCTACTGGTAGTGATGAGTGCTATGTTCGTTTTGTATATCCCGTTGCTGTTTCTGGTGAAGAGGAAGAGGTTCCCGAATTGTCAAACTTTACCCTCGACCGCGTGCTGCTGCCCAATGTCTATGGCATGAACGATGCCCCTGGCAAGGCCACCTTGCTGACACCAACCAGTGGCGCAGCCAATATCTATCCCAAGAACATTAAGCTGGAGTGGGGCCCTGCCCAGTTCGCTACTGGTTATAAAGTTTTTGTAGGCAGCAATTCAGAGGTGAACAACCTCGTTGATGGTGCAAATGTCAACAACGCCCTCTCAATTGTAATCCCCGAAGCAGCCTATGAGACCACTTATAAGTGGAAGATCGTGGCTTATAACGACAAGGGTGAAACCGCTTCTAACACTTTCTCGTTCACAACGCAGCCCGATGCGTCAGTACTTGAGTTCCCTTGGGAGGAGAATTTCGACAAATGTAATAAGGATATGCCTGTTCCTACAGGTTGGTTGAGCACAACCACAGGCTCATACCCCACTTTCCAGCCATGGAGTCCCAATAATATCTATCCTTATGGTGGTAAGGGCGTTTCGCTGGCAACAGGTTGGAAGAATAAGGGTGAGAGCTCAATTTTGGTTTCGCCCGAATTCGTACTTCCAGCAGAGGGCCAGAACATGAACATCTCTTTCGATTGGGGTGATGCTCATCCTTCCGATTTGCTGATTGATGAGACTGGATTGCTGAAGAAACAGAACGTGCCTGGTGGCAATGGTGTGAGCGATATCGTCTTCGAGATTGGTGTCAATGGTAACTGGACCCAGGCTTCTTATATCTCAGAGAACACGATTGATGGTACTGACGGCAAGAAATACTGGCGTCACGAAACCATCGACTTGACAGCCTATGCCGGCAAGCGTGTTCAGTTCCGCTGGGTCAACACTACTTATGGCAACTCTACAGGCGAAGCAGCCCTCGATAATATTGTTATCAACGGCATCGTGGGCGACTATGTCATCTTCAATAAAGACGGTTGGGATGCTGGTCAAGTGAACTACAACAAGGGCGCTAAGTCTGCCGACATCACCATGCTGAACCGCGGTAAGAATGCCCAGAAGGTTAAGAGCGTTACTTTCGGCACCAACAGTTTCCAGAGTTCTATTGCTGCAGGTACCGAGATACCTGTCGAGGGTGGCATCTCTTTCAATGTGACCTTCACAGCCAAGGAGGCAGCCAAAGAGGTTCAGGATGTGATGACCGTCGAGTTTGAGAGTGGTCTGAAGGCAGAGTTCCCCGTCAAGGGCGAGGGGCTGGCTGAGGATGTCATCTTCTATGGCTTCGAAAAGAATTCTCTCGACTATGAGTGGACTGCCGACTTCACCACAATCGATGTGGATAAGAAGGTGACCTATCAGTCCAACTACTACCTCACCGAGATTGAGAACGATGGTGGCCGTTATGCCTTCACGCAGGCTGTTCACAACAATCCTAACTTGGCAGCTCATTCTGGCATTGGTACTATTGTGGCTACAGCTCCTGATGATAACTCGGCAGCCGACGACTGGCTCATCAGCCGTCCGCTGAAGATTGGCCAGGGTGCCACCTTCGACTTCTATGCTCGCAACCTGGGCACACAGAACAGCGTGTTCGTTGGCGACAACGACCTCCACACGGTAACAGTGCTTGTCAGCGAGGAGAGCAACACCAAAACCGCTGATTTCAAGGTTGTGCTGCCTGCCCGCGAGATGGAATATCTCCCCGAGAACCAGTGGCACCACTTCACGGCCGACCTCTCTGCCTTTGCTGGTAAGGATGTCTATGTTGCTGTGCGCCACACCACTGGTACTGCCAACTGGATGGCATTCTTCGACGATTTCACCTTCACGCACGTGACGCCGGGTCAGACTCCCAATGCCATCGACAACATGATGACTGCCGATAGCGAGGTGACCGTCTATAGCGTCAATGGTGTTCTCGTGGCCAAGGGCCGTGCTGTTCAGGCTATGCAGAACCTTGGTAAGGGTATGTATGTTGTTAAGACCGCAAACGGTAAGACTGTGAAGACCATTCGCCGTTAAACTGAATAGTATTTAAGGGTAGTGAGCCATGCACCGACTGTTGGTGCGCTCATTACCCTTTTTCTTTATCAAAGCTATGAAACATATCAAACTTTTATTATTCTTTTGTTTGTTCTGTGTGTCTGCGTTGGCACAGAACCGTGATAAAACACTCACCATTCAGGTTAGCAGTGTCGAAGGCGACCTATTAAATGGACAGTCGGTCAAACTCGAGCAGACCGAATATCAGGCCGACTATGGTCCTCTCACGCTCAATGCCGAGGGCCGTTGCACACTGAAGGTGTTTGCCGGAAAGCATCGTGTGACCATCGAGCGTGCCGGCTTCGAGAAGGCTGAAAAGGAATTTCTGGTTGAGACAGCAGAGGCCACGGTCGAGGTGCAACTGGTCGAGAAGACCCGCACACCGTTCTCGCTCCAGACCGCAACACAGCATGATGTCTTTACCGGCAAGAATAGTGTGACCCTGTCGTGGAACAAAGAGGCACCTGCATTCTTTGACGATTTCGAAAGTTACGATGGCTGGCTCACACAGTTTGGTGACTGGACCGGTATCGATGGCGACCAAGAGGCTGCCGCAGCCCTGTTGGGTATGTATCCCAACCGCAACGTGATGCAGTATGCCCAGATCATCAATCCCCTGACCGTAGAACCCACCTGGTGGTACGACTACCCCATACTTCGTCCTTATGACGGAAAACAGTATGTCGGTTTCACCCGCACCAGCTCGGGCAATCAGAATGACGACTGGCTCATCTCGCCGGTCATCACGGTGGGCACCGACAATATCCTGGAGTTCATGGCTAAGGCTGCCGACCGTTTCCCCGAGCGCTTCATGGTCTATGTCACCACCAAGACCGACAACCCCGTTCAGTCAGACTTCGTCCGTCTGGACAAAGGCAACTATGAGTCGGTTGACTATACTGGTTGGAAAGCCTTCACCTACGACCTCTCTGATTATGCCGGTCAGCAGGTGAAGTTTGCTATTCGCTACATCAGCCATTATAATGCCAACGGCTCTTTCATGCTGATGGTGGATAATGTCTATGTGGGACAATCGCAACTTCCTCCTGCTGCTCGTCAGTTGCGTTCGCCCGCCAACCCCAACGAGGTGTTCCATATCTTCCTCGACGAAACGGAGATAGCCACTACTGAGGCCTATTCCTATACCATCGACAATATCCCCTCGGGTTCTCACACTTTGGGTGTGAAGGCTGTCTATAGAGCAGCACAAAGTGAGCTCGTGACCATTCCTGTCGAGATTGCTGCTGCTGCCGATTTCTCGAAGGTGGAGTTCCTGGTTTCGGCCAACAGCAAGCTGACGGTCGATGGACAACTGTTGCAGTTGGTCAACGCTGCCACCAGCGAGAGCTACGAACTGGTGGTGGCCGACGGTAAGGCCGTGGTTGCCTCGCTGCCCAATGGCACCTACCTGCTCAATGTGGCAGAAGGCGCCTTTAACGATTACCAGCAGACCATCGAGGTCTCTGCCGATAGGCAAGTTCAAGTGGAACTGACAGACCATATCATCCTGCCCTATAACATCACTGCAACAAAGGGCGAGAATGGCACCTATACGTTGCGTTGGAATCAGGTGCTGAGCTTCTCCGACAGTTTCGAGGAATACGAAGACTTTGCCACCGGCTCTTTTGGCGATTGGATAAGCATCGACAACGACAAGCAACCCGTCTATCCCATTGCTCTTGGCGGCATGACCAATATTGTGGCCTTCCCTGGTTCTGGCACAGCCACCAATCCTACCGCTATCGCACCTATGGTGTTCAATCCCAAGAACACCCGTCCGGCGATGGCTCCCAATGATCCTGCCATCATGGCTCCCACGGGTGACAAGACCGTGATTTTCTTCTCGGCACAGCGTGGCAAGAATGACAAGTGGCTCATCTCGCCTTTGTTCGACATCCACGAGGACTATTCTTTCGCCATCACCGCCAAAGGCTACGACATGAACTACCCCGAGACCATGGAGTTCTGTATCAGCAATGGCAGCACGCGTCCCGAGGACTTCCGTGTGCTGAGTGTTGCCGATCCTGTCAGTGCAGGTCAGTGGTCGCGCTACAACACATCGTTGGCCGACTATGCTGGTCAGACCGTGCGTCTGGCTGTGCACTATACGTCTTACGACACCTTCCTGGCCCAGGTTGATGACTTCACGGTAGGGAAGGAAGATGGTGGCGAGGTCATCGATTATGGCAATGTGGTGCGCTTCGACATCTATCTCGACAATCAGTTGGTCGGTTCTGCCGAGACACCAGGCTATGTGCTTCAGGCTGTCCAGCCCGGCAGTCATGTGGTTGGCATCAAGGCCATTTATAAGAATGGCGAGTCAGAGATGGCCCAGTATCAGTTGGACATCGTTGATGGCATCGCAACACCTCGCACCTACAACCTCGTTGCTCTGCCAACCGACATCTACACATTGTCTGGTCAGAAAGTGAAGAATGCCACTAAAGGCGTGTATATTATGAATCATAAAAAAGTAGTTAAGTGATGACAAAGAATACCATTGTTGCACTGCTCTCAACCCTGTTGCTGTCATTCTCGGTAGCGTGGGCGCAGGGCTTGGCTCCCAACCAGCGCGTGTTGGGCTATACTCAGACCGATAGCATCACCACAAAGGGTGGCTATATTGGTCAGGAAGGCGTCTATCCTGTTGGTGCACTGTTGTCGGCCAAGACCACTGCTCCCTATGTGGGATGCAAGATTGTGGGCATCCGTTTTGCCGTCAGTCAGAGCGTTGGACGCACGCGCGTGTTTCTTAATAAGGTAGGAGAAACGGGTGTCGTTGAACTTTACACGCAGAACCAGAAAACCTATGAAGGCTGGAACACTGTCTTCTTCAATGGCGAGGGCATCACGATACAGGAAAATGTACAGTATCTGTTTGGCTTCGACTACCACGAGAGTAGTGAGATGGCCCAAGCTGGTGAGGGTGCTCTCTGCGGTTTTGGTCAAGATCTGGAAAATTCTTTCATGGTCTATGGCAATTTTGGTAGCGGCGAGGCCTTCTATCCCATCTCAGGCATCGGTCGTCTCTGTGTGCAGCTGATTATCGATGTGAGCAATTTGCCTGCTCACGACATGCAGATCACGTATTTTGATGCGGGCTTCAAATACAAGCAGCCTAACGAAAAATTCGACCTGTTGGCCAACTTCGAAAATGTGGGACGCGACACGCTGACCACCTTTGTGGTGGGTTATCAGATAGACAACCTGCCTGTCGTCGAGGCCACCGTTAACGAAAATGTACCCAGTGCGATGCCTTATTCTTGGCAGTATGAGGTGGCACTGCCTGAGAATCTGGCTATAGGCATGCACACCATCAAGGCTTTTATCAAGAGTTTGCAGGGTGAGGCGTTGTCCAACGATAAGGAGAAGAGCCTGACGGCACAGTTTGCCATCTATCGCGAGCGCGTCAATCGCAGTCAGGCCTATCTGGAAATCTATAGCGACCAGAACTCGGTCTATGTGCCTTTCCTTGATAAGGCTGTCGGCAAAATGCTGGAGCAAGCTCCACAGGTTTGTGTTGCCAATGTGTTCCGCAAGGGCAACGAACTGGCAGTCGATGGCGCCAGCTATCTGGAGGAACTTTATGCCTATGCCTATCCCACCTTCACCAGCAACCGCTCATACTTCCCAGGCGAGGCTTATATAGCCTATGACGTCAACGACTACCTGCCTGCTATCCCCGTCGAGATGTCGGCTGGCATCATTGGCGATGTGGTGATGCAAGACCTGGAGTTCCCGTCGTTTGCCACGGTGGGTGTGTTGGCCGACTATAATGAGAACTCTCGTCAGCTGACTATCCAGGCAGACGGACAGTTGTTGGAGGAGGCACGTGCCATCTACGGTGATGTGGCACTCACGCTGCTGCTCACCGAGGATCGGGTGAAGAGTCCGCAGGTGAGCTATGACATGCTTCTGGATCGTGCTACCACCAACAAGAACTACCTGCACGACCACGTGTTGCGGGCTTTCTTGACGGCTCCATTGGGCCAGAAACTCACCCCCGATGCCGAAGGACACTATCATGAACAGGTCAGCTATACGGTGCCAACTGATTTCGTGCCTGCCAACCTCAGCGTGATAGCACTGCTGACAAAGGCCACCGACCGTGTGACCGACGATAACGTGCTGGAGGAGGATATCATCAATGCCAACAGCGTTTCTTTGAGCACTCTGCTTGCTGTCCATTCAACGGTAACGGGCTCGGTTGGTGCTTCGCAGTATTTCTCGCTCGATGGTAAGCGTCTGGATGCAGCCAAGGGTCATCGTGGCATCGTCGTTGAACGACAGGCCGACGGCCGTTGCCGTAAGGTCGTTGTCAAGTGATTCCCTGACTGGTAGAATCAAGTATGGGAGCAATGCTATTATGTTGGCGTTGCTCCCATTTTTTTGCTCATTGAACAAAACCGAACCCCACCCCGGCCCTCCCGAGGGAGGGAGTAATTCTGTCCTTTCCAGAGTCTGGAGAGGGTCGTTTTAAAGTCTAAAAGCACGTATTCTAAAGTCTTGAAGAGGCGTTTCTGAAGTCTAAAACCGAAGCTATCATTTCTGGTCTAGCCCCTGGATGCTCTACATCCAGCCCTTAGAACAACCGCATCCAGGGGCTAAAACGACCCGTTCCAGGGGCTGGATGCGCCACATCTAGGGGCTGGACGGACATCAAAAGTAAAGCTATTACAACGCAAAAGCGAAACTATAACAAGACGAAAGCAGCACTATGACAGTGCGAAACCGTTCCTATCCCGACCAAGAACAACTCCACCCTGACCCTCCCAAGGGAGGGGGTAATCCTGTCCTTTTTCTATCTGATTTCTACTTTAATTGATTTCTATCAAAAGAATGCCTCATGGCCGTAGGCGGGTTTTCACTGTTTTGGTTAAAAAAACATCGGTTCCATCAGCGATTTCGTGACTTATTCACTTTTTTTTGTGTTCAAAAATGTCATTGGCGTACTCATACTTTTAAAAATAATTTAATAATTATTTGTATATTTCGATTATAATTCATAATTTTGCATAGATATACGCTAACAATGTGTAACAAATATACCTGTTTTATAAAATACTAACTTTAATTTTACGCGTATGAACAGAATTCGATTTCTACTTTTAACGCTGGTAGCATTGCTATCAGGCCAAGGCGTCATGGCTGATGCTTATTTGGCTGACTTCAACACGAAGATTGAAACCAGCGATCATGCTTTCCAGGTGGCTTCCAACTGGCGGCACATTGTCAGTACCTACACAAGTAGCTACACTGACGATGAAGTCTATGTCAGCTATTCCTACTCGTCGTCAGCGGGCGTGGATGGAAGCGGTGCCTTGAGTTGCAGTACTAACCAAAAAAGTAACAGCACCTACGACTTGCTCGTAACGCCTGTTGTGAAGGGTACTGTGAAGATTGCTGCAAAAGGGACTGCTTCTTATTATACACCGCTTCTTGAATTCTATAAAATCAATGAAGATGGTGCTGGCAATCTGACGCGTGGCGACAAGATTGCTGTAGATGTAACAAGTCTGACGAGTAATGCTTTCACCGAGTTCACTATTCCTGTTGACGATGCCGGCGAGCGTATTGGTATTCGCAGCTCGTATGTCTATCTGGATAATTTCTCGGCAACCGAAGCCGTGATTGTTCCCGAAAGCAAGATTAAGATTGTTTCGGCCGTTCCTTCTGCCACCAACGGTACCATCTACTGGGAGCAGCAGGCCAACGGCAAAGTGCTCGTGAAATATACCGTGACGGTAGAGAACACGGGCGATGTGGATTTGAAAGAGGGCGATGAGAACTTCAGCGTCTCTATCTTCAACCGTAGCACGGGCTTTGTCTATAGCACAGTGTCCGTTCCCCAGGCCCTGGCTGTTGGTGAAACGTCTGATCCTTTTGAGGTATCAGCCGAGGTAGATCCTACAATCTGGCCCAACACCTATACCTATATTAATATGGACCTGAAGGAGAACCTGTTCGGAACGGTTGTTCAGCGTACTCAGTCGTACTGGATAGCCTACGAGCCAAAGTTCGTTTTCCGCAAAGCCAACACCACCTCGACCTCAAGCATCGATGCTGCAGAGAACTGGGGCGTCATCAAGGAGAGCACCACGAAGGAATATGAGATTGCCAATACGGGTACGGCTCCGCTGATGATCAAGAGCATCACTCTGCCTGCGGGCTTCACCAGTGCCAATATGCCGGTGATTCCAGAAGGTGGACTTGTTATAGAAAAGGGAGGCAAGCAGCTTCTGAGCATCACGCAGGAAGCTACAGCCTTTGGTGATTTAGGCGGCAATCTGGTCATTGCCTATCTTGACAAGGACAAAGCCGAGCAGACCTATACGCTGCCTTTCTCTGCCAATGTGATCAGCAGTAATACGTGGTTTGCCGATTTCAATGGTGAGGGCAAGTCATCGGCGGTGACATATCCCGCAGGTGTCGTTGCCGAGGGCGGTATTAATACTGACTATAATTATTCAGAAGGCAAGTATGACATCTTCTTGAAGGGTCGCACTGGCAGCAGTTACGCTACGGAAAACAATCGTTTTATAACGCCAAAGCTGCACGCTGCAGCCGGCGAGAAGTTGTCGTTCAGTGTGAAAGGCGTCAGTGGTGACAATTACTATGCTAAGGTTTATATTTCTACCGACCGCAAGAACTGGGGCGAGCCTGTGGCTTACTTCACAGCAGCCGAGAAAGAAGGTGCCGAGGCTATCGGTTCTTCTGACTGGGTCAGCAAGTCGGTGACCTTCCCTGCCGAGGGCGACTACTATGTGGCCTTCGCACTCTATGGCGAGTTTAAGATTGACAACCTGGTCGGACTGACCAAGGTGGATGTGGCTCACGACCTCTATATCAAGAGCGTCAGCTGGCCCGATGCTTCAGTGAAGAGCGGAACAGCACTGCAGAAGCCCAGCCTGGATGTGATTCCTCTGACCGATGAGATGGCCAGTGCCTACACCGTGAAGTACGTATATGGTGAGACCGTTCTGGCAGAGGCTACACCTGTAGCTCTGACAGCCAGCGCCACTTCGTCGAAGTCGTTCTCGTTCTCGTGGACGCCTGTTGTCGAGAACACCACGACCTACGAGGGCACCAAGGTGGTGATAGATTTCGGTGGCGGCGTGAAGTTCGAGAGCGAGCCTTTCGACCTCACCGTGACCAACGAACCTATCTTCCACTTCCTGAACAGTGTTCCCACTTCTAAGTGGTATGAGCCCAATGACCGTACGCAAGCCATCACGTTTGGCAAGACCAATACGGCCGATACGCAGAACTTCGTTATCTTCAACTGGGGACCAGCACCTCTGACCGTGAACAGCATCTCGCTGCCCGAGGGCTTCACCACAACAGCTCAGTTCCCCATGACGGTGCCTGCCTTTAATGGTGAGAATAGTGGATTGGCTACTGCATCGCAGGCGCTCGACATCACATTCTCTGCCGAGACAGCCGGCTCTTACAGTGGCGATATGGTCATCACTTATAGTGGCGACAAGACCTTCACGCTGCCTATCAGCGGCGTGAAACTGGATCCTACCAAGTTCTATGCCAACTTCGGCGCAGAGAGTAATCAGTGGCCTGCCGGTTCTGTCTATCAGAGCAATGTCAGCACTACTTATGTGGCTACGGGCAACTATGCCATCAATTCGTCGAGTTCCACCAACAACCTCTTTATCACTCCAAAGCTGACGGCTACTGCCGGCGATAAACTGATGTTTGATGCAAAGATCTATAGCGACAGCTGGAACGAGGGTAAAGTGGTGGTTTATGCCGCTGCAACCCGCGACGAACTGGTGAACTTTGATCCAGAGAACGATACTCGCACACCATTGTTCAGTGTCAGCGGTAAGGATGAAGAGAATCCTCTGACCACCGACTTCCAGACCTTTGAGGTGTCATTTGCTGAGGCTGGCGACTATTATGTAGCCTTCGAGATTAGTGGCCGTTCTTATGTTGATGAGATCTATGGTCTGAAGCAGGCTGCTGCCGTAGCTCACGACCTGACCATCGTTTCGAGCAACATCCCTGCCGAAGCCATGCAGAACATAACCAAGACGGCTACCGTCAATGTGCTGAACCTGGGCTTGGCCGATGAGCCTGCCGAGGGCTATACCGTGACAGCCTATGTGAACGGTGTGGCTGCTGGCACAGGCACTACGGTGACTATCCCCGCAACTCACAAGCTCAGCGATGCTGGCACTGCACTCTCTGTAGGTTTCATGACATCTAAGGTTGGTACCTTCCCCGTCTATGTAGAGGTGAAGGCTGGCGACTATAAGGTTGCTACTGCTCCTGTTGATGTGACATTCGTTGCAGAAGAGGCTAAGGCTGAGGCAACTGCCGAAACAGGTGGATTCTCAACGAGCGTACCATTGAACCTCAGCTATTATAATAGTGAGTCTGTTTCTCTGTTCACTTCTGCAGTGCTGTCTGGCTCTTATGGCTTGTCAGATGGTGCAAAGATCAAGTCGATCACCATCAAGGGCTACAAGACAACAGATGAGACTAAATCAACATTTAACGTGTGGTATGAGTGGACTGATGACGCTGCGCAGGAAAAGCCTGCTGATGGTCTTTATAACACAGAATCTCTCACGCAGATTGTTGCAGACAAGGAAATGACTTGGCCTAAGCTGGGTTCTTCTTCTGAGCCAGTTGACTTTATTACGCTGAATTTCGCTGAACCTCTTGTTTACCATACAGGTAAATCGCTTCGTCTGCTGATGCGTTCTAATTCTGATCAGTGGAAGTCAGCAAGCTTCGAGGCTGGTACTTCGGCAACCAACAATCTGGCATACTATCACCAAAATGATACCCGGACTACGTTTGAAACAAATAGTTGGTCATCGTCTGCTCTGCCTGTGCTCCATATAGCTTTGGAGGTAGCTCCTACTACCTATTCTGGCACGGTGAAGAACGGCAAGGGTGAAGCTCTGGCTGGTGCCACTGTCACACTGACCAGCAACGATGGTGCTGGTGTGCAGTACACGGGAACAGCTGATGCAGAGGGTGCTTACAGCATTAACGTCATCCAGAACGGACGTACTTACGATGTAGAGGCTGAATATGACATTTACGAGAAGGAAACCGTTGCTGACGTATCGTTCGAAGAGGGCAGTCTGACAAAGGATTTCGTGCTGAAGTTCGATCCTTCTAAGCAACTGGTTAATGGCGACTTCGAGGGTGAGTATTCTGTATATGCTACACCCAAGAATGACCGTGCTATCTATCAGCCTGCAGGCTGGAATGTTGCCTACGAGAATGGTGAGTCGAACGATATGACGGCGCTGAACGCCAACTGTCAGGCATGGAACAACTTCCAAAACAGACCACAACCTGAAAATGGTGGTGCCAACACCTACTGGACGCGCTTCCGTTGGGGTAACAGCGAGAACCTGACACTCTCGCAGACCGTGAAACTGCTGCCTGGCGATTACCGCCTGATGGCAGACGCATTCTTCAATGGTGCTGGCGGCGCTTCTGCAACGATCAGTGCTGCTGGCGTCAGCAAGAATGTTGCTGGCAACAGCACTTGGAGTAACTATGCTGTTGACTTCACACTGACCGAGAAGTCAGACGTTACGATCAGCCTGAATATCAAGCAGACGGCTGCCAACGAAAACGTTGTTGGCTTCGACAATGTGAAGCTGCTCTTCTTGCTTGAGGCTTCTAAGGAAGTGCTGACCAACGAGATTGCTAAGGCAGAGGCTCTGAAGACAGCAACACGTACAGAAGGACTTACCGCATTCGATGGTGCTATCGACGCTGCTAAGCAGTTGCTCACTTCCGACGATGCCGCTGCTGTAGATGCTGCCGTTGAGGCCTTGAAGACGGCCGAACAAACCTTCCTCGTTGCTAACCTGCCTCTGCAGGAGGGTACTTACTATGTTTACAATCCGTTCTCCGAGAAGTTCCTCAGTCGTGGTAGCTCTCATGGCACTCGTGCCGTGGCCGACGACTATGGCGTGGCTGTCAACGTGACGGTTGACATGACCAATGAGACCTACAAACTGCAGTCGTTTGACAATGGTCTGTACTATGGTGACGACTACTGGATGTATGCAGACTGCTCTGGCGACCGTGTTCGCGCTTATAAGCTTGAGAGAACACAGAACGGCTTCTACCTGCACAACAGCAGTCGCGACGTGGCCGACAACCGTCTCTATGTTTACACGAAGGACGATGCCGACAAGTGGGCTGTGGCTGGCAATGCTATCATGGGCGAAAATATCTCTGATGAGGCTCAGGCCGAATGGCAGTTCTTGACGAAGGATGAGTACAATACATTGATTGCTGGTCGCGAGGCTGCTGCGATTGCTGCTGCCAAGACTGCTGCCGGCATTGCCAACGATGCCGAACTGGTTGAAGGCGAGGCTAATGAGCTGACCTTCGCTGCTGGTCACGGCTGGACACAGACCGTGGTAAGACCACAAGACAATCAGCCCGCTACCAATGATAACGGTACGGAGATGTGGCAGGCTACGGGTTCTTATACACAGACCGTAGAGGGTCTTGAGAAGGGACTTTACAAGGTGACCATGCAGGCCTTCTATCGTAATGGTGGCGCTGAAGAGTGTGTAGCCCGTTATGAGTCTGGTTATAACACCGTACAGGCTTACCTGGATGCTAACGGCAACAAGGTGCAAGTGAAGAGCTGGGCTGCCGACAAGGGTGAGGGCAATGATCCTAACTCTATGCAGCAGGCTAAGGCTAAGTTTGACGAGGGTAAGTACCTGGTTGAGACCTTCGCTTATGTAGGCGAGGATGGCGTGCTGAACCTCACTGTCAACAACCCCTCATTTGTTGGTAATGGCTGGTTCATTATTAATAATGTGAAGTACGTGAAGGTCATCGACAAGGCTACTGCCGACCTGAATGCTGCTAAGGATAGTCTGCTGACTGCTATCAATGCAGCCAAGGCTCTGAATGCAGATGACTATACCGAGGCCAGCGCAAATGCTCTGAGCGACGGTATTACTGCTGCCGAGACAGCCCTGAATGCTGCTGAGGCTACGGTTGCTTCGCTGACTACGGCTAAGACCGACCTCGAGGCTGTGGTTGCCGCACTTGTAACAAAGGCTGCTGCCGAACTGGCTGCTGCCAAGCAGGCTCTGTCTGATGAGATCGCTGCTGCCAAGGCACTGAATGCTGACGACTATGTTGAGGCAAGTGCTAAAGCATTGGCTGACGGTATTACCGCTGCCGAGACTGCCCTGAATGCCGACGATGCGACCGTAGAGTCGCTGACCACCGCCAAGGCTGCTCTCAAGGCTGTGGTAGATGCACTGGTGACAAAGGCTGCTGCCGAGCTGGCTGCTGCCAAGCAGGCTCTGGCCGAAGAGATTGCCGCTGCCGAAGAGTTGGCTAAGACCGACATGGGAACAGAGGCCAATCAGGCACTGGCTACGGCGATTACTACCGCCAAAGCTGCTCTCGATGCTACTGATGCTACGGTAGAGTCGCTGACTGCTGCCAAACAGGCACTGATCAGTGCAGAGGATAGCTTTAGAACGTTGATAACTGGTATCGCTAATATCAAGGCTGCTGTTGAGGCTGGTAAGGTTTACGACCTGAGAGGCCGCAAGGTGACAGGTGCATTGAAGAAGGGTGCTGTCTATGTCATCAACGGCAAAAAAGTTGTTTTGAAGTAATACGATAGGGTAGGCGTGATGCCTACCCTATACCTGAACAGAAATCCACCGAGACGTCTTACTTGATGTCTCGGTGGATTTCTGTTTAAAGCTATCAGTATCTGGTAGCCGTACTCGGCTTTTTTGCCTTGCAAACAACTAAATGCGCAATCACCATCCCCTCTACGGTGACGAACATCGGCGTCGATGCCTTCTGTATTTATAAACTCCCATATTGTACTTTTGGTACACTCTTATTCAGTTCACTGAGACGATACTCTTTCAGTCGTACGTCATAATAGTCATTGATATTGTCAATGCCAATAATGGTAGCTCCTTTCACATCTCTAAGCAGTCTCTTTACTAAATTACTACCGATAAACCCGGCAGCACCAGTAACCAATAAGGTCTTATCATTCAAGTTTATCTTATCCATAATTTGTGAAATTCGCTAACTTTGCATAGAGGAGCCGCTGAATAATTTTTCTTTCACGATTACCCCAAAGGTTTTAAATATTAACGCCAGGTCATAAAAGAAGTTATGCTTCTCGACATATTCCAAATACAACCTTATCTTCTCCTGCATGATGACCTCTATATAGTATTTTTCCGGGTCTTCAGTCTTTTCCAACAATTCATTCTCGTTAAGAAATTTAATAGACGCAGGATCGGTGATACCAGGGCGGACATCCAGCACGTGCATCTGCGCGGGTGTCCAGTAGTTCACATAGTGGCGAACCTCCGGCCGCGGCCCCACCAGACTCATGTCGCCCACAAAAACATTGATGAGCTGAGGCAGTTCGTCGAGCTTGAACTTACGGATCAAGTAGCCGGAACGCGTGATGCGAGGGTCGCGGCCACCAATCGTAATAAGGCTTCCCGTGTCAGAACCGGCTCGCATGGAGCGGAACTTAAAGATACGGAAATCCCTGTTGTACCTTCCTACACGTATCTGGCGATAAAACACCGGTCCCTTTGAATCTGCCTTAATCCAAATGGCAAGAACCAAAAAGAGGGGACTTAGCAGAATGAGTCCAAGTCCGCTCGCGACTATATCGAATAATCTTTTCACAAATTCTTGATGATATCTACGAAGTTAGTTATCACATAGTCCACTTCCTCGTCGTTGAGACGGGTGTACAATGGCAGTGTTATCTCATTTTCAAACAGATGGTACGCATTCGGATAATCAGCAATACGAAAGCCCAGTGCCTTGTATGCCGTCATCATCGGCAGTGGTTTGAAATGTACATTCGTGGCAATGCCTCGTTCTGCCATCTGCTCCATCACCCGGTTCACCTCCTCGCGACTTTTACCCGGCAGACGAACCATATACAAGTGATGCGAACTACAATGCTCTGCATCCTTGTGATTCAGCAATACCACATTCAGGCCGTCGAGTGCAGCATTGTAGCGAGCCACGATCTGCTGTCTTCTCTCCAGCATCTTGGGATAACGCCGCATCTGCACCAAGCCAAGAGATGCCATGATGTCCGTCATGTTACATTTATACCATGGGCCGATGATGTCGTATTCCCACATTCCGACCTTTGTTTTGGCAAGGGCATCCTTGTTCTGTCCATGCAGACTGAACAGTTGGGATATCCTGTATAGCATCTCATTCCAGGTTTCACCTTCTTTCTTGGGTACAATCGGCATATAATCAACATCAGTCGGTACAATATCATTCCCGAAAGGCAATCTCCATGTCAGAGCACCCCCCTCAGCAGTAGTGAAGTTTTTCACTGCATGGAAACTGAATGCACTGAAATCCGCAATGGCTCCAGCCATCTTTCCTTTTCTTACAGCACCAAATGCATGGGCGCAGTCTGCCACTACAACAATCCTGCCTATCTTCGCCTGCAGCGCATTGGCAGGTCTGAACAGGCTCTTCTTCCGCTCTACAATCTCATACACCCTGTCATAGTCGGCCACGATGCCTGCTATATCCACCGGCATAATCACCTTGGTTCTCTCCGTGATAGCCTGCTCCAACTGCTCATAGTCCATCTCAACATTGTGCTTCTGGCTATCCACCATGACCAACCGGCAACCCACATGTTGTGTAACTGAGGCCGTAGCCGTATAGGTGTATGCCGGAACGATTACCTCGTCCTCTGGTTGTACATCCAGCAAATGAAGCACCATTTCCATAGAAGCTGTTGCCGAACTCAGGCAAACGGTTTTGGCTGTTCCAACGTATTCTGATATCTGTGCTTCCAGTTTCTTGGTTCGCGGCCCTGTCGTAATCCATCCAGACAATATAGCCTCTCTTACTTCTTTAGCCTCCTCCTCACTCATATCGGGAGGAGAGAAAGGAATTTTCATCGATTTCATTTTTGTTATATAACGTTTCTTTTATCTTAATTTAATAATCAAGCGCTATATTCCCACACAGAACGTACTGCCACATGCAAAACAGCTAAAGGCAGAAAACAGATGCCTCCAAAAAGCATCAGAACCGAACGCCAATGTCTGAATAGGATGCCGAGGTGTGACAGCATCGTATAGTCACGGAACTTCACCATTCGTCCCACCAACAAGACCATTTCACTTGACAACCTGTAGGAAAGCAGGAGGAAATCGGCAAACCCCACCTCTCGACACTTATATTGAAGATAGATGAAATTGCCTTTCGACATCTTGCTGCCCGAGCAGGTCTTTCCTTTCGGGTTCTGCCGATAGTAGGCACCTTCATAATCGCGCAATTGAGCCACACGCACACCGTGGATACCGCTCACGTCAAGCAGGAAATCCCAATCTTCGCGGTAACGGATTTTCTCGGAAAAGGTCAATCCGAGCGAACGCAAGAAATCCATACGATACATTATGGCGTGTGGCGGATAAGTAAAATCTAAGCCCCAGCGCGTCAGCATTGAGACATGAAGCGAAACGAAGATGCGCGTCTTAATGGGCGTATGCTTCATAAAGACAATCTCGCGGTTCTCCCTCTCGACAAAGTAACTCCACTCCATGAGCGAGACGTCCAACTGACGCTTCGTCGTATGCTCCAATTGCCTGGCCAATGCCTCTGGATGCAGGAAGTCATCGGCATCGAGGAAAATCACATAGTCGCCAGATGCAGCCTTTAGGCCGACATTCCGTGCCGTGGCAGTTCCTCCATTCTGTTTTGAAACCAGGCAAAAGCGAGGGTCATTGACCATAAATGAATGGACTATTTCTGCCGAGTTGTCTGTGGAACCATCATCGACAATGATGCACTCGAAGTCGGCATAGGTCTGGCTTTGAACATATTTCAACGTTTCAGGCAAAAATTCGGCCTGGTTATAGCAAGGTATGATGATGCTAATCATTTCCATTACACGCGATAGGGGCCTTTCACCTCATACTGTTTAACATACTTCATCTTCTTATATGCATTTCCAAACATATTCATAATCACCCAGAATATTGCCGAGATAGGATTCATTTCCTCTGCAACACGGAACAACGGATAGTGGGCCAGAATGCGATCCCATAACCTTTTTGGGGTAATACTGCCATCACGTCTACGATATTTACCAAGAATCTCTGGCAGCAGATAACAATCAGCCCTACGGATCACTTTCAGCCACAATGCCGTATCATTATTTCTCTTAATATCTTTTATTTGAATAAGACCAACTGCCGAAGCATCATACATTACAGAGAGACATCCTGGCCAGCAACACGCAAATACATCAAACTTCTTCACGTGTTTTTTACCGCTTACATGGATGCCAAGTTCATTACCATGTAGGTCTATCTCAACATATTCATGATAAGAGAAAACATATCCATTCTCTACCATAAACTTGATTTGTTTTTCTAATTTTGTCGGTTCCCACAAATCATCACTGTCAAGAAAAGCAATCCAACGCCCTTTTGCTTTTCTTATTGCCAAATTACGGGAAACTGCAGCTCCAAGGTTGGAACCATTCCGAATGAAACATATTCTGTTATCATGTTTTTTTGCTTCCGAAACAATCTCAACGGTACTATCGTCTGAACAATCATCGACTATTATCAGCTCCCAATACGGATACGTCTGGGCCCGTACTGACCTTATACTCTCTTCTATAAAACGCCCACATTGATATGAAGGCATAATGATTGACACCAAATTATTATTGTCCATTAATAGAAGGTTTTCAATATGAAATTGATTGCTGCCTTATTGAACTTAAAGTAAGAGTCTGACGGCATCTTAGATGTAGAAACCCCTCCTGTCGTTTTTATTTCAATCGAAGGAGCGTACACTACCCTCATTCGCTTTCTTCTGATGAGTTCTGCAAGATATATCTCTTCACCATAAAGGAATATTGGATAATCTATCTTTGGATAGATTCTAAAGAAGTTGGTGGTGAGTATAATAATGGAGCCATGACCTGCATAAATATCCATCATTGGGTACACCACATTCTTCCCTTTGTTGGCATAGTAATACTTTGTATAAATACTATAGAATAAGCTATTGTACGTTAGCTTCAGCAAAGATAATTTCCACCGTTTATATCTATTTATAATACTCGGATTAAGATTTCTTTTGAACTTTTCGGAATAAATACTCGGAGCAACCCATGCTACGTCGTCTCCTGCTTTAAAGTCTTTCAGCTGTTTGATGGTTTCATCTTCAAACTGTAAATCCACATTAGAAATGATTATATAGTCGTATTGACTGACATCTTCAAGGTTGTTAATGATAGCCTGAGCTCCACCTAAATATCCAAGGTTTTGCAGTTCGACCTGTTTTACCTGTATAGCTTTATATGCGCCACAATCAACGACCTCTTTTGAGGAAGAATTATCTGCTATTATTACATCCAGTTGTAAATCACCCTCTACATTTGATGCAGATTTGTCAACCGACTGAAGATAGTTGCATAGTTCCCCGTATGAATTATAGTTCACACAAACGATCAATAGTTTCATTTTGTAAGAATATTCTTTTTAATAGAAAAATCAAACATCATTAAGACCAGCAAATACAGCTCCACATAATTAATATCACCTTTAAACATGGATATCAAGTAACAAATAAAGAGTACCGCAACGTATGGGCCAAGGCTTTTGTCTGAGATATCACTCTTTTTAATGTATTTCAGTATCATTATATTATAATAGAGAATGATGCTTAGTCCGATTAACCCAGAGTAGAAAATTTGCCTATAGAAGCCAATATCAACATTTTTATAGTATTCGAAATCATCCACCTTATAATGAGCATCTCCTATAAATAATGTTTTATCCTCAAATTTCGTATTTATTAGCCATTTTAGCAAATGCTCTGATTCTGAATTTTCAGTCATATTTCCAAATAATTTCATCTGCCATTCAAGCATGTCGTCTGGTAAAAATGTCAGAGCAAGGTGAATTGTTACAAATGCGCTCAAGGAAATCAAAATGGTTGTTCTGATGACATGGCCATTACGTTCTTTCGCATGATAAAACAATACCAGAGCCAATCCGAGTACAATGGGAACGACCGCAGTGCGTGCTGTCATAATAGAAACAATTGATATGATATTATAGCAAACGATATAAATAAAAATACTTTTGCTGTGATATAATACGTATGCACACGAAATCAAACCAAGCGTGCAAGATGTCAAAACACCAAAGTATACGGCATTACCAAAACCGATGATTCGTGAAAAGTCCGTCATATCACTTGTATCCATATAATTATCGGAACTAACTTGATACACTTTCATTTCTACTATATTACTAACTATCTCAGCAAATGAAGGATTAAACTTCAAACAGAGAGCTAATAAACTTTCAAATGCAACCACTATTGTGATGATTTTACACAGGTCAAGGAAAGAGCTTACTAAGCTTTTGGCTAAATGGCAAAGAAAATAAACTTCAAAAAACCACAAGAGGAAATTCTTGATATATGCGAGATAAAGCATTTCGTCAGACCCGTTAATGACCATTGTGAAAAGACCCCATAAAAAAAGTAGAAGTGCGACGCCAAATAGTTTAATGTACTTTTGCAACTTCTGGTATGTTACCTTGCTTTTTTTGTCTGTAAGGAAATAAATAAACCCAGGAACAGCTAACAATGTCTTCGCAGCAATAGGTATTGCTAGCAGTTGGATGTTATAAATATATATCAACAAGCATATAATTAGCAATATGTATCTGATCATCTTTGTCATTCTAAATGGCGTCATAAACACTTTTTTCTTTGCTTGCTGTTTTTTTCCAGTCAAACACTTCATTTAAAGGCTGTTCAACAGTATGATGAAGCAAATAATTTATACGAGTTGATATTTGACTAACAAAACTATCATCCAAATCAAATACATTGTCTTCACCTGCCGCTTCTTTTATCCCCCCAACATTACTACCAACAGCATTTGAGCCACAAGCCAATGCCTCTATCACTACGAGAGGCAACCCCTCTTTTTTGCTTGGAAGTACTAAAACGTCGATACAATTCATCATTACAGGCATTTCTTCTGCAGGGAGGTTACCCCAAAAAACGCATGGCAGATGAAGGGATTCCACCTCACTCTCCACTTGTGGTTTTAAAGGGCCATCACCTATTATCCAAAAAATCAAATTGTTTTCCCTATTATCCATCACAGACTTGAAAATAGGTGGCAATGATAGTGGATTCTTTACATCTAACAATGCACCACAAAAGGCAACTACTTTTTTCCCGTCAGGCACACCTTTTGTTTTTCTTAGTTTTTTCTTTTCTTCAACACTATAGCAACAGAATTTACTACTAATCCCATTATACAGTATTTCACTCCGAAAACTGTCTGTTATCGTTGTGGCTTTGTCACATAATGCCTGTGACACAAAAAAATTGCAGTATGCATTATTAAGCAATAACTTTGTTTGCGCAAAAGCCAATTTGCTTTGGAATGGATGCGTGTGTATGTCTGAGCCATGCCAAGTTATACAATATGGTATATGATAGAGTTCCTTTGTTTTTTGTGCTATTTTGCCAGCTAAACCAGAATGGACAGACAGGAAATCATAGTTGCGCATTTCCTTTGCCATTCTACATATAAACCGATTCAGAAAATAGGGAGGCAATCTAAACCATTCTGTTATGATATGTTCCAAAATGGATTTGCGATACCACAATATGTGATAAGTTATTCCATCAAGAATGATTTCTTTTTTCCTGTCCTGTTTATTAATATTGCGTAATAAGCGCAGATACCATGGAAGGTATTTTGTAACGATATAAACATCTATGACGTAATCTGATATTTTACTTAAATACAAAACCCGATTGCGTACGGAGTTGAATACACCGTACTGGGCATAAATATCCGATTCAAATATTATCGATATACGTTTTTCCATCCAGCAATATAACTTTCCTTAATGACTTTCAGTTTCAATATAAAAAAAGACAAGAATGAAAGTTTTTTCCTATTTCCTTCCAAATAATTCTTTGCGCCTGCAAAATCATTAAAGGAATAATAGACCGACAACAATCTTTTCATATTCTCGACCGCTACCTTCTTTCTCAACTTCGCATTTCGAACTCCCGTTATTCTTTCCGCATAGTCCATGAAAAACAGTCTTACTTGGCAGACATTATCAGCAAAGTCCAACGATTTTTGCAAATCTGCGCTATGAGAAGCACTTTCAGACTGCAGCCGATACACGCCCAAGGGTTCTGCGATATAATGGATTTTACCCTTCAGACTCAGATAGAGCCATATAGGATAGTCGCCCATCAGCCAACCACCGGGGGCTATCGGTCTAATCTCATCCCCAAACCGTTTCCTCAGTTCCTCCCTGAATAAAACGGTTAAGGTCGTTATTCCATTGAAACAGATAATCGACTCGAAGTCGCATGTCTTGAACTTTCTAAGCCCCACAATGTCGTCGCCGCTGCGAACCGCAGCTTGCGAGTACGACATGACATAATCGTCATGCTGCTCAAGGAACTGAACTTGCCGCTGCAGCTTTTGGGGACTCGTCCAGTAATCATCGCCCTCGCATAGCGCATAGTATTTCGAGTTTTCCTTCCATGCTGCAATATACGGCATGATCGACTTATGTATGCTGTGGTGATTGTATTTCAACCACAGCACAACAAAGTGGCAATTCCGGTTTTCCTTATGCCGGGCGAAACAAAGCACGTAGTCGTCTGTTTCTTCGTTACGTACTACAGATTTGTCTTCCAAGTCGAAATGTTCCTGCAGATATTGGCGGATGACTTCCGGCTCGCCGTCGGTACTGGCATCGTCAATAATCGTGCAGACAAATGGGAATGTGGTCTGCTGCATCGTGAAGCCATTCATGGCATCCTCGATATAGGGTGCTTGGTTGAAAGTGACACACCTTGTGCAGACCATCCATTTAAAAGCCCCCCTGTCCCCCCTAATGGGAGGCTTGTGCGTCGGATTTCCCCCTTCAGGGGGGGCAGGGGGGCTTTTATATACAGCAAGCATCGTTTTCATCTCTATGTATTCCGGGTTTCTTGTCAGCTGGCACAACACCATGAAGACGGCGGCCCCCGTTACTATCTGTAGCGGCAATATCACCCAATAGCTTACAGGAAGATACTTGACGAAAAATACGCTGACGGCTACAATGGCGGCAACCAGACAAGAAGGGGCAATGTCTTTTACCTGCATCCACGAACTATAGCCTATCAGGCGGCCTGAATAATACGAATTAAGGAGATATGCCACGACTCCAACGGCAAGATTCACATAGAGCATGGGCATAATTCCCCAAAAGACGCATACCGCAAGAGGAATAAGGCCAATCAGCTTTTTGACGATTTCCAGACCGAGGAATAGGTCGCTGCGTCCTTGCACCTGCAGCATGTTTAGGTTGATGGCATGGAGCGGGTAAAGCGTACTGCTCAGACAAATCAGCGGGAGATAGGTCGAAGCCTCATGCCATTGGGGGCCAATCAGACAATAGAGCATCGGTTCCGAAATGGCTGCAAGGAAAAACATTCCCGTGGCAGTGACAAACATCGTGACCTTGATAATGCGCCGATAAGCAGAGACCATACGCTGCCTGTCGTCCTGGATATTGCTGAGTACGGGATAGGTGACGCGCTGGATGACAGCGGTCAGGTTGCTCGAAAACAGCGAGGAGAACTGCTTGGCACGGGTGTATTGTCCCAATGCTCCAGGCGTGTAAACCTTGCCCACGACCATTTGGTACGACTCTTTCCACACCGAATCAAGCACTCCGCTCAACATCATCTTCCAGCCGAATCCGAACAAATCGTGAAAACTTTCCATCGAGAAGCGCAGTCCGGGTATCCACCTATTATATATATATAGCAGCATGGTGGTCACGACCTGTGAAGTGAGCTGCTGGGCTACCAGCGACCATACGCCAAAGCCCGTCAGCGCCATGCCAATGCCTATGATGCCGCTCAAAGCAGTGGCTGCAATCGTAATCTTCGTTTGCGTCTTGAAGTCAATGCGCTTGGTCAGGCGTGTCTGCTGCACCATGCCTAAGGCACCGATGATCAGACCTAACGACGATACCCGCACCAAAGCCGTCAACTCGACGCGCCCGAAGAAGTCGGCAATCAACGGGGCACAGAGGAATATCACGGTATAGAGCAGCAGGCTCATCAAGAGGTTGCAGATGAAGGCGGTGTTATAGTCCTCCTCGGTGGCATCCTTCTTGCGTATCAGTGCTGTAGTAAAACCGCCATTGACCAATGCCGTACAGACAACGTTGACGATGCCCACCAGTCCCAGCAGACCGTAGTCGTCGGGCGACAGCAGACGAGCCAGCACAATGCCGATGACGAACTGCATGCCATAGCGGGCGGCATTGTCCAATGCCGACCAGCCCAAGCCCTTCACCGTTTTCTGTTTCAGCGATTCAGCCATCTAATCATAAGAAATGATAACGATTCAGAATGTCGTGGAGCTCATCGCGTGAGCAGAACATCATCAGGTCGATGATGCTCAGGTCGGGAACGAAAGAGCAAGCCCCCCAGCCCCCTAAAGGGGGAGCTTCTAAGCGCGCAGCCACTCCCCCTTCAGGGGGCCGGGGGGCTTGCTCTTTGCCTTGCCTATACCATATGTCCTCGTCGCGCCGCAGGAACTGGAGGTTGATGCCCATCTCGCGGAAAGCATCCTTGTCGTAATAGCCCATTCCGGCACCTGAGGGATTGATATAGTCGGTAATGCCGAAATGCTCGCACGTGCGACTGATAATCTCGGGTGCTCTGTACTCCCAGCGGTCTGACACCTCCGAGAGCATACGGAACTCCGTCGTGATGCCGAGATAGTCAGCCACGGTCCGCAAGCCGCTGACGAGATAGCGCGTCAGGTCGGGTTCTTCGTCCAGCAATATAGGCTTGATGACTTCCATCGCTTCGTTGTAGTGTGGTGCTTTGCCATAGTAGAACTTCAGCACCCGACAGAGGTATTCTGCCTGTTTGCGGCTGACCACCCGTTTCGTCTCGCTGATGAGGTGGTTGCAGGAGGCGTGGCTTACTTCAATGCCGAAGTACTGAGGCTGGCCACCCTCGCCCAAGATGCGGTTGCGGTTAATCCAGCCATGCTTGATATAGTGAACACTGTCGCCAACCACAAACAAGTCGGCAGCATGGATGAGCTGCCAATAGCCGATGTAAGGGAAGAAGTACGGCTGCATGATGGCGATGTAGGGACCAGCCCCCCGACCCCCTGAAGGGGGAGTGGCTGCGCTCTTAGAAGCTCCCCCTTCAGGGGGCTGGGGGGCTAGCAAGGGGGCTTGATTCTCTTTCATAATATGTAACATTATTATTATTTAAATGCACTTGGATAATCACGGAGCAGGGAGTTACCATCAGTTCCCTCCACTTCAATGAGGCCAAGAATGGTGTTGATGTTTGATTGAAGTTCCTGCCGGCTGTTGGCTCGCACAAAGATGCGACACAGCACTTGCAGGAAGAGGCCGGAGTGCTGCATGGTGTCGCCCTCATGGTAATATTGGTACAGACTATAGACAAAGGGCAATTGTCTCACTGCGTCTATTCCCTTGATGCGGGTGATATGACCATTCTTCAGGCCGATGCAGACAGTGGCATACCGACTGTGAAGAGGCTCTGAAAGTGCTGAGAAGTCGTCGCCAAACTGCCCCGTCAGCGCATGTTGCATATAGCAGGCAACAAGGTCGATACCCTTGTCCTCGTGAACCACACGAAAGTCCATGCCTCCGCTCAGGCGGAAAGCATTGTCCATGATATAAGGCACGCCGTCACTGATGATACCCTGGAACATACAGGAACCATTGTCGATGCCAAGGTCGTCGAACAATCGCGACATGGGTTCATAAAGCCTCTTGATGATGTCAGCCTCAGGCGAAGGGTAAAGGTCTAAGAACGGCTGTTGGGGAGAGGTGCCGATGGCATCGTAGAACACACGTCCCTTGGTATAGGGAAAAAACGACTTCCCGTTTTGCCGCCATATCTCAAACTGGAAATAAGGGCCCTCTATGAACTTCTCGCAGAGGTATTCGCCCACGGTAGAGTGCCGGACGGCTTTGGCGATGGCCTCTTCCATCTCTGTCCGGCTATGGCAGACAGTAATGCCGAATGAGCCGCCATTGTCCACAGGCTTCACGATGACGGGGAAGGGAATGTCTTTGTCCTCTAAGCGGAAGGCTGGTATGGCAGGCATGCCGTAGCGAAGACATGCCTCCTTGAAATGCTGCTTGTTCATCAGCACATCCCACTGTCCAGGCGTGGCATAATAGTGAAATCCCGTCTTGCCGATGAATCCAACCGTCTTTCGGATAACCATCTCGCCGGAACATGACAACAGACCATCGATGTGTTTCTCCTTGAAGAAGGGCAGCATTGTAGCCTCTTCTGTGCAGTCCAGGTAATACTGTTCATCGGTAACCTGATGGATCGGAGCCTCCGGCACGTTGCCTACAGAAATCAAGACAATGCCGTGTCGGTGAGCAAAATCAGTGACTTCGTCCACCACATTATTGGCACCGAATACAGCAAGCCGTTTACCTTTTAGTTCATCACTCTTCATTACAATATATCGTATTCGTTAAGAATTTGCTGTATTTCCTCTTTCGATTTGCATATTGTTTTATATATCCCCAATAAGTATCTTTGTAAACTTGATGGCTCCAACATCCGACAAATGGTTGCAGTCATAGAAGTCATCAGCGTCAAAGCGCGGGTCTTTCAGGTAATCCAGATATGTCAGATGGTATTCCTGTTGGAATTTGTGTGTCAGCTCATACATTTTTGCTAGTTGTTTGCTATCACATTTTTTATTATATGAAGTCCAGCAGGGAGGGGTAACAAGAATCAGTTCGATGTTCCAGCTTTGGCAGAATTCTGCTATCTCTTTCAGTAGGTTGTAGTTCGGCTCTATATAATCCCAGTTTCCGGCAGTGTTCATTTTGACGGCAGTCTCAACTTCAGTCTCATCATCCCATTTCCCCATATTCTTCTCCGACAGTTTGTATATGTTGCCCCATCCAAACTTGTCACAGCCAAGAGAACTGTCGCCAGAAAAGTATTTTTCCAATTTCCCTAATGCCGTCCGCCTATCAGACAATTCCAGATTGTTGAGCGACCAATCGGAATACAGGTCACAATCCATGTAAATTTTATAATATCTGCAACGATACGATTCTACACCTTGTTCCAATCCAGGCGTAAACCAAGTATATAGAGATATGGGGATGATGACCGTTTTTAACTGTTTATATCTGTCAGCCCAATATTTCAGCAAGAAGAGGTTCTGCTTGTTTCCTTGACTGACATTGGCTAGATTAAACACTTTGCCTTCAAACAATTCTGGTCGAACGCCATAAAATGTTTGTGAGCTGCCCAAGACCAGGATTTCAACGTCTTCTGCATGTTTTTGCATCCACTCATATTTGTATTTGTATGGATTGGGGACTTGTCTTGTCAGATACTCTGCGAGAAAAGCACAAATCAGGACAGGCAAGCAAAAAATAGCGCAATATGTGAGGAATTTTTTCATCGCTATTCAGAATTGAAAATATACAAATGTTTGGCTTGAACCGGCGTATTTGAATATGACCAATAGAATGACGTAATATACACTCCAACGGACAAATCTGTATTTGAAAGGCTTTATGTCCGTGAACTGCAATGCGTGTAGTTTGTCTCTTTGCAGCCATTCTACGCTAAGAAGCAACAGGGCGAAGCACAAAGGTTGTTTCCCCTGAAGCATTGTCGCATCAAAAAACTTATTGGTTACCATCGCCGTCAGATAGTCAACTGCCTGCCCCATGTTTTCGGCACGGAAGACGATCATGCTCATGGCAAAAAGGAGGAATGTCAATACCATTTGCAATGTTTCTTTGATGCTTGGCAGATAACGGTTGTATGCCACTATATTCTTATATTTGGTATTGATGCCTAACAGTGTGTAGATAACAAGCAGAGTGGCATGGATAAGTCCCCAGCAGACAAAGGTCCAGTTGGCGCCATGCCACAGGCCGCTGATGCCCCAGACGATATATACGTTACGGACGGTTTTCCATTGGCTGCACCGGCTGCCACCGAGAGGGAAGAAAACGTAGTCACGAAACCATGTGGTCAGCGAAATATGCCAATGTCGCCAGAATTCAGGCACGCTTTGCGAGAAGAAGGGGATGTTGAAGTTGCGCATCAGATTGAAGCCGAACAACCGCGCACAACCGATGGCAATGTCCGAATAGCCAGAAAAGTCGCAGTAGACCTGAATTGTAAACAGAATGCCAAGAAGGAGAAGCGTTATTCCTGGAAGTTCTGAATATTGCGGATAATAGTCGTTGACTACTGTTGCGCAATTATCGGCAACGACCATTTTCTTCAGGAATCCCCAAAGCATCTGCCTCATGCCATCCACGGCCTTGGCATAGTCGAAGTGGCGTTGCCGCTGAAACTGGGGCAGCAGATTCGTTGCCCGTTCAATAGGTCCTGCCACCAACTGCGGGAAGAAACTGATATAAGCAAAGAACTCTACTATGTCATGGGTAGCCGGCAACTTTTTCTTATAGACATCAATCGTATAACTAAGTGCTTGAAAGGTATAGAAACTGATGCCGACGGGCAGAATGATGTTCATCGTCACCCCGTCTAAATGCCATCCTATAGTTCTGAATAGCGCATCCAGGTTCTCAACGAAAAAGTTGTAGTACTTGAAAACGCCGAGAATGCCGAGGTTTAGCACGATGTTTAGTGCGCTTATCAACTGTTGTTTCCGTCGTTGACCCTCATAGTGCTCCAAAAACCTGCCACTTCCATAGCTACAAAGCGAAGTAAAGGCTATCAGCAGTAGGAAACGCCAGTCCCACCAACCATAAAATACGTAGCTCGCAACGACTACCAATAGGTTTTGCCATCGTCGTCCACGAAAAACGAACCAATAGAGCAGGAATACTATAGGCAGGAAAATAAGAAACTCAAGAGAATTGAAAAGCATAATGCGTTTCTTTATTGTCTTTTACTTTTTGGGATTTTTCACTACACTCACAACTCTTTCAATATCCTCCTCACTCAGTGCGTGGTGCATGGGCAGACAGATGACCTCGTCGGCAATCCTTGTAGCCACGGGCAGGTTAGCAGGGGCTGCGGATGGCAGATTGCGGTATGTGTTGAAGGTGCTGATGAGCGGATAGAAGTACCGTCTGCCGAAGATGCCCCGCTCTTGCAACTTGAAGTAGAGCTCGTCGCGTGTCATGCCATATTCCTTGGCACTGACGAAGATGGGAAAATAGCTGTAGTTGTGGCGGACACCAGGCATATCTTCAAAGAAACGGATGCCGGGAACACCTCGAAGTGCCTCACGGTAACGCAGTGCCACCTTGCGGCGGGCTTCGATGGCGCCATCCACCTGCTTCAGGTTAAGCAGCCCGTAGGCTGCTCGCACTTCGTCCATCTTGCTGTTGATGCCAGGAGCCACCACCTCTGTCTCTCCTGCAAACCCGAAGTTTTTCAGATGGTCGATGTGCTTCTTGGTTTCCTCATCATGCACCACGAGAGCCCCGCCCTCCAGCGTGTTATACACCTTGGTGGCATGAAAAGATAGGGTACTCATATCGCCAAAGGACAAAACAGAGCAAGCCCCCCGACCGGCCCCCCCGCCCCCTAAAGGGGGAGTGGCTGCGCCGTACGTAGCTCCCCCTTTAGGGGGTGGGGGGGCTTGGGGAGCTTGGAGAGCTGAACGAATTTGTTTTATAGTGTCGTCAAGATGATGAAGGACTTGTTCGTTTGTAAAACGGATAACCTTATAGCCCTCATTATTTAAATACTCGGTTCGTATAGCGTCGTCCTCACAAACAGGAGGTAAGCTATGATGATGACCATCCAACTCTATGACAAGCCCCTTGTCTATACAAGCAAAATCAGCTATATACTGACCTATTATATGTTGCCTGCGGAACTTCACTCCGTCAAGGCCTTTCCCACTAAGAATGTTCCATAGTAGCTCCTCGGCATCGGTAGGATGATTCCGATTCTCTTTTGCATAATCTTTCAATTTCCCATAATAGACAGGATCTGCAGAATGTTGAACTCGCCCAGTAGCAGCCCCCCAGCCCCCTAAAGGGGGAGTGGCTGCGCCGTCCATAGCACCCCCTTTAGGGGGCTGGGGGGCTACTTCCACCCCAAAGGCATGTGCAGCATCATAGATGACCTTCAGGCCGTATTGGTCAGCAATCTCTTGTATGCGCTTCATCTTCACCGGATGGCCATAGCAATGCACTGGCAAAATGGCTGTGGTGCGAGGGGTGATGGCGGCTTCAATCTTTTCTGGGTCGATGCCGCATGTATCTTCCTCAATATCCACAAACACCGGCGTACAGCCGTTCCACCAGATGGCGTGGGTGGTGGCCACGAAACTGTAGGGCGTGGTGATGACTTCACCCTTGATGTGTAGAGCCTGAAGGGCCGTCAGGAGCGGCAGGGTTCCGTTGGTGAACAAGCTGATATAGGGCACTTTCAGGTACTCGGCAAGGGCGCGTTCCAACTGACGGTGGAACTGTCCCATGTTCGTCACCCACTTGCTCGCCCAAATCTCTTTCAGCAGTCCGTGAAACTCTTCGAGGTCGGGCAGCAACGGTGAGGTAACAGTAATTTTATTTACAGCGGTAGCAAATTGGCTTTCCCCTTCGGGCCGCCGAGCTAAACCTTCTTCATTCTTCATTCTTCACTCTTCATTCTTTATTCTCAGAAAGGCGGTTGGTATATATGCGGTTGAAATGAGTCCGACATCAGTCAAAGAGATAACCACCCGCTGCTGGCCCGACACACGAGCCACCCTCCCCTCGACTCCCTTGAACATGCCGTCGATGACCTCGACCGTCTCGCCGCCCTTGAAATGGCACTGCGATTCGGTGACAAACTTCAGATGCTCACTCTGGTTGCAGGTGGCAATGATGAAGTTCTCCATCTCCTTGTGGGAAACAGTCAACGGAGGATTCTTCTGGTCATCGTCCAACTCAAAGTGATTGTAGTAATAGGTGAGATAAGATAGAGCGGGAGTGTCCTTTACATATTCCTTGGCTTTGTCTTCTGTGGTATATACGAAAAGAAGGTTCGGGATTAAAGTCTCCAAAACCTTCTTTTGTTTACCATTTACCAACTTGTGAGTGTAACGCTTAGCGATATAGACAAATGTGCCGTCGGCTACGATATAGTCCGATGCTCTATCTTCTCTGCCGTAAGAGGCGCGGAACACATACCAGCGCTTGTCTGGTGCAGGCACATATTTCACCGACGCCCCTGTTTGTGAGCTTTTGGCTTCGGGGATGGTATCAGGGGCAAGCCTGACACTCGGAGGATTTGCCTGGCCTCGTCCAGTTTCCACATTAGACAATGTGCTCAAATCGAACGTTTTTTGCGTTAGCTCGATGCTTGACACAAAAAGCGTCGTAAACGCCTTTCTATGTCATTCCCCGCTTCCCACCTCTGGCGGAATCGCCTTGCGGCTTTTCCGATGCAGCCCGCCTCGTTCGACTCCGTCCGAAGACTTCGCCTCTCTCAGCACGGCGTGAGCTGTTTTGTTTTCAAATAGTCGCTTAAAACGACAATTATCCAACAGAGAATGCGGAAAATCGTTGTAAAAGTAGCAAAAAAAGTCAAACAAAAGCAAAATAAAAGCAAAAAACTTTCTGTTTCCGTCGGTTTTTATAAATTATTTGTTCTTTTTTTGCGCAAATAGTTGTCAAAAGTGACGATTCCTTTTGTTTCCAATCCAGAGTCTTGGAGCGTTATTTCTGAAGTATAGGAGTAGTGGTTTTAGAGTCTGAAAGTTGCAGTTTTGAAGTCTAAAACCCAAGCAATCATTTCTGTTCCAGCCCCTGGAAAGCCTGTTTTCAGCCCCTGGACCGACCGCATCCAAGGGCTGAAACGACCACATCCAGCCCCTGGATTTGACCTTTTCAGGGGCTGGATGCGGAGTAAAACTTACCGAATGACATCATCAAACCAAAGGTATTGCATCGTCATACCGCCACTTTTCAGGCGTCAAACCACCATTTTTGATGGCATTGTGGTTTTTAAAAGAATTCCTACGAAAAAACTATTGATCTCCGGAAGAACTGCGACCAGGAGCATGTGAAGAGTCTTGCCGAAGCAAAACGAAAAAAGCCAGTCGGACGGACTGGCTTCTGAGAGTTGCGGAGGCAGGACTCGAACATGCGACCTCCAGGTTATGAGCCTGGCGAGCTACCAACTGCTCCACTCCGCGATGTGATTTCTATGCTTTGATGAGGGGTATCCCTCATTTGCGGCTGCAAAGGTACGACTATTTTTTGTAATAGCCAAATTTTTCTGTATCTTTTTTCATTTTTGGCATCTTTTCCGCCTAAAAGCTTGGCTGTTTAAAATAAAAGCCGTACTTTTGCACATACTAAATTAGTGTGCAATGTCAATATCCAAAACCCGACAATTACTAGTTGACGTAGCAAGACAGTTGTTTGCAAAGAATGGTCTTGAGAATACGACAATGAACGATATCGCCCAAGCTTCTGGCAAAGGGCGACGTACGCTTTATACCTATTTTAAGTCGAAGGAGGATATTTACTATGCCGTCATCGAAACAGAGCTGGAACGATTGAGTGACAAGCTCGATGAGGTGGCTGCACGCAAGATTAGTCCGCAAGAAAAGGTCATTGAACTGATTTATACCCATCTGAGCATGATTCGCGAGACGGTGGTACGCAATGGAAACCTGCGTGCCGAGTTCTTTCGTAATATATGGATGGTGGAGAAGGTGCGCCGTCATTTCGACGATGCCGAGGTGGAACTGTTTCGCAAGGTGTTTGCCGAGGGTAAGGAAGATGGCGAGTTCGACATAGACAATGTTGACCTGGTGGCCGATATTACCCACTATTGTATCAAAGGCCTGGAAGTACCTTATATATATGGTCGTCTGGCTCGAGGCATGACCGAGGAGGCGACGAAGCCGCAGGTGGCCAAGTTCGTGTATGGTGCATTGGGAAAGAAGAGTAAGAATTAGTAATCTAAATAATTAAAAACGAAAAATGGGATTGTTAGAAGGTAAGACTGCACTGATCACTGGTGCAGCACGCGGTATCGGTAAAGCTATCGCACTGAAGTTCGCCGCTGAAGGCGCAAACATTGCATTCACCGACCTGCAAGTCAACGAAGAGACCGAGCAGGAGATTGCAGCTCTGGGCGTAAAGGCAAAGAGCTATGCTTCGAACGCAGCAGACTTTGCTCAGACAGAGGAAGTGGTGAAGGCTGTCAAGGAGGAATTTGGTTCTATAGATATTCTGGTGAACAATGCAGGTATCACGAAAGACGGACTGATGCTGCGCATGACAGAGCAGCAGTGGGATGCTGTGATTGCCGTCAACCTGAAGTCGGCATTCAACTTCATCCATGCTTGTGTGCCCGTGATGATGCGTCAGCGTGGTGGTTCGATCATCAACATGGCATCGGTTGTCGGTGTTCATGGCAATGCTGGTCAGGCCAACTATGCCGCCTCAAAGGCTGGACTGATTGCACTGGCCAAGTCTATCGGTCAGGAGATGGGTCCCAAGGGTATCCGTGCTAATGCCATTGCTCCTGGTTTCATCGACACCGCAATGACTCAGGCTCTGCCCGAAGAGGTGCGCAAGGAGTGGTGCAACAAGATTCCTTTGCGTCGTGGCGGTACTGTTGAGGATATCGCTAACTGTGCTACCTTCCTGGCTTCAGACATGTCAAGCTATATCAGCGGACAGGTCATCCAGGTTGATGGCGGTATGAATATGTAAGTCAGAAAGAATCCTACGCCAACCCCTCCACCAAGGAGGGGCTTTTTGATTAAAAGAACTATGGAAGTAGTTTACGAGGACAACCATGTTATCATAGTAAACAAGCAGAGTGGGGAGATCGTGCAGGGCGATAAGACTGGCGACCGTCCGCTTTCGGATATAGTGAAAGACTATATCAAAGAGAAATACCAGAAGCCTGGCGAGGTGTTTCTCGGAGTGGTTCACAGGTTGGACCGACCGGTGAGCGGACTCGTGGTCTTTGCCCGAACGTCGAAGGCGCTGACACGTCTGAACAAGATGTTTGCCGAGGGACAGGTGCACAAGACCTATTGGGCACTGGTGCAGGGCTGTCCTGAAAAAGAAGAAGACATGCTGACGCATTGGCTGACGCGCAACGAGCAGCAGAACAAAAGCTATGCATACCAGCGCGAGGTGCCTCGCTCGAAGAAGGCACAGCTGGAGTATCGGGTGCTGAGTCGTGGCGACAACTACTCGCTGGTGGAGGTGCAACTGATGACGGGACGGCACCATCAGATACGCTGTCAGCTGTCGGCCATAGGCTGTCCTATCAAGGGAGACTTGAAATACGGTGCCAAACGTAGCAATGCGGATGGCAGTATCTCGTTGCAGTCGCACAGGGTGGAGTTTGTGCATCCTGTGTCGAAACAGCTCATCAGTGTAGAGGCACCACTGCCGTCAGATCCCCTTTGGAAGAAGTTTTAAAATGAGAGCTTGTCGTTGACGATATCCATTATTTCTGTCTCATGAAGGTCGGAACGGCTGATGAGATCCTGAGCTTCGGCGATGAGTGCCTTGGCTGTTGTGCGATCTTTCAGTTGAGCAGCATTTATTTTCACCTTCAGTCCAGCACCAATGACTGCAGCACGGGCTGCCAGTGCTCCAATACCTGCATCGCTGGCATTGGCAGGATTGCCTTCTTTGGCCATTGCCTTGCAGATGATAAATGCTTGCATGGCGGCTTTCATGATGCGTAGTGGCACTTGGGTGGCATATAGGGTGGCCTCCTGAATGGCTTCTGCCCGTATGGCTTTCTCTTGTTCGCTAAAATGGGGCAAGCCAATGGCAGTCCTTAGTCTGTCATAGGCGGTGGCATCCTCGTCTGTCAGTTGGAGCAGTTTTCTCGTCAGTTCTTGTCCCATGGCTGCCCAATCTGAGAATTCTTGCCACCGTTCGTCCCACCCAATCTTGGCAGAGGATAGGTTGGCAACCATGGTTCCTAAGGCTGCAGCCAGCGTGCCCATGTAGGCGGCAATGGTTCCGCCGCCAGGAGTGGGCTTCTCGCGAGTGATTTCTTCGGTGAATGCTTTCACGGGCATGTTGACAAGTCTGCAAGTTGCATGGTCGTTGCCGTTCTTTTCGTCCTCCATGAGGTATTCAATCACCTGCTTGCGCGTGTTGAAAGGCTTCAGTTCGTCGAGTCCCATCGACTTGATGGCAATTTTGATAATGTCATCTTCCGGGACACCAATAGAGCGGTGCTGCTTTTCAAGGAAGTATTTTCCCGCATCAATCAACGTTTTCTTTGAGACAACACCTACAATGTCTGTCCCAGTGACGCGGATGCCACGGCTTTGAGCACAGCGGCAAACCTCGTCGAAGGCGATGTGGAGCGGCGTGACATCCAGATCGGTGATAGTCATTGTTAGTTCGGCAATGCCATGTTCATCGACATAGCTGCCTGTTGCCTCGGTGCATTTCAGCGTACCGGGCTTCATCAAGGGTCGCCCTTGGTCGTCGTAGATGATGGCACCAGTGGGTTGATTACCTTCGCGCATGGGTCTTCCTGATTCAGAAACATCGCCGGCAATGGCATTAGCACTGCGGACAGAGGTTGTGTTGAGATGAAAATTGATGATTGTTTTGCGGTGCTCCGTATCATTGTTGGGCGCGCTCGTAATAATTCTTTCTTCGGTGGTCATGTCAAATATAACGTTATTTCATTTGTTTTAGGTAGCATTCATCTGCAAAGATACACATTTTTTTCTTCTTAACAAATTTTTAACTAAAAAATAAGTCCGATTGACAGTTTTGTTCCTGTCAATCGGACTTGTCTATAGCATCTTCTTGCAAATTGTTCTCTTTTGAACGTTTGCGGGCATTTTTTAGGTTTCCTGTTGATGGGCTGTAACCACCGAAACCGACAATGCCTACTTTATGCAACGCATCACTTTCTGATAGTAGCGGTTTGTCGCTTTTTTGCTGTAGCGGGGACCGCCATTCCACGAACGTATAGCCTTTTCGACGTTGTTCGACTTGTTGTGATACGACTGAATCAGGAGGAACATCTCTTTCGACTTCTTGACATCATAGCGGTCATTCATCGTGTATCGCAAATCACGGCCAAGTTTCTTCAGAATCTTGTTGCATTCCTTCACGCAAATAGGAGTGATCTGCATGGCGCCTACCGAGTTCCCACTCACGGCGCGTGGGTTTCCTCCGCTCTCTACCTGAATGATGGCTTCCATCACTGGTCTCCAATCAAACGGGGCTGAGCTCTCGTTTCTTGTGGCTGCCCCAACACTAAGGGGCATCAGGGTTAGAATCGATAAGCTCAGACTTAATAGCTTCACAAATCTTTTCATATACTCTATTTTAAGGGGCTTTGCCAAGGCCCTCGTTTCTTTGCTTACAGTGCGCATGCCCGTCGCGGGGAACGCTTGTTATCCTGAATCGCGGTGCAAAGTTATGAAGATTCTTCTGAAAAACAATTGAAGAAGAAAAGTTTTGTGTGCGTGCACAAATGATTTATTGATTTATATCAAGTGAGGATTAATCCAGTTCGACGACGGTGATGCCGGCACCTCCAAACTGCACGTGCTCGTCGCGGAAGTGGCTGACATTCGGCACGGTAGCCAAGTATTGACGGATGAGTTGGCGCAGAATACCGCTGCCTGTACCATGTAGAATGCGTACGCTCGACACGCCCATCAGGATGGCGTCGTCGATAAAATAGGTGACGGCATTGATGGCTTCGTCGCCACGCATACCGCGGACGTCGATATCCTGGCGGAAGTTGGTCTTGCGCTCGTCGATGGTGTTGCGTGTCATGCGCGAGGTCTTGATGGTCAGTCCTTCGTGCTTGTTGGCAGCTTGCTCGGCATTGGCTTTAGCTTTGGCCTTTTCTTGTTCCGAAACCGTCTCCAGGCGGTCTGTTCGCATCTTGGTTCGCATGCCGCCAAAGATGACGGTAGCCATTTTGCCATCGATCTTCTCGACATCTCCCAGTGAGGTGAGCCCTTTGATACGCACGGTGCTGCCGACGGTGATGGGAGCCGACGCTGTGGGCGCTTGGGTAGCGTTTGGCGTCTTGAGTGATTGTGCAATGGCATCTGCCGTGGCGTCAGAGAGGGCAGCTTTCTTCTTCTTCTCTTCCTTTCGCTTCTTGCGCTCTTGTATTTGGCGCATCTTGCGTTCTATCATCTCGTCGTTGGCACGTGTGTCGATGTCGGTGACCTGCTGTTTGAAGGACTCCAGTTCCTCGCGGATACGGCGTGTGGCCTCTTTCTCGGCTTGTTGCTCGCGAATCTCGCGGATGGCGTTCTCTATCTTCTTGTTGGTCTGGGCCAGCAGTTCCTCGGCTTGTTCCTTGGCACGGCGCAGAATCTGTTTGCGCTCTTGCTCTATCTCTTCGATGCTTGCCTCCAGTCTCTCGCCTTTCTGCTCCAGTCGTTTCTCGTGCTGATGGATGGTTTGGCGCTTGCCTTCCCAGTAGCGCTTGTCGCGGACAATGTCTTGCAGGTACTTGTCGCTCTGGATATATTCTGTTCCAACAATCTCTGAGGCATCGTTGATCACCTCCTCGGGCAGTCCTGTGTTGCGGGCTATCTCAATGGCAAACGATGAGCCAGGCTGACCGATGCTCAGTTGGAAGAGTGCTTTCATCTGATGACGGTCGTAGAGCATGGCGCCGTTGACCACTCCTTTGTGATCATCGGCAAAGTGCTTCAGGTTCTGATAGTGAGTGGTGATGATGGCAAAGGCATGTCTTTTCCAGAACTGTCGCAACACGGCCTCGGCTATGGCACCGCCAATCAGTGGCTCAGTTCCACCGCCAAACTCGTCGATCAGCAGCAGGGTGTGCTCGTTGCAGTTGCGAATCATCTGTTTCATGTTCATCAGATGGCTGGAGTAGGTTGACAGGTCGTCTTCGATGCTCTGCTCGTCGCCAATGTCTATCATGATGTTCTTGAAGATGCCACAAGCAGAACGCTCGCTCAAAGGGATGCTCAGACCGCACTGCAACATGTACTGTAACAGTCCCACGGTCTTCAGACAAACCGATTTTCCGCCCGCATTCGGACCGGATATGATGAGGATGGAAGCACCTTCGGCGTTTTTCATACTGCCAAGCAGGGTGACATCCAGCGGCACAACCTTCTTGTTTTGCTTCTCTAAAGAGTGAGCCAACAACGGGTGTACGGCTTGGATCCAGTCAATGTGTGGCGTGTCGGCAACGGTTGGCTCGTAGGCTTTCTGTGCTTTAGCTAACTCTGCCTTTGCCCTGATGAGGTCTATCTGGGCAAGAAACTGGTACGAGGCGAGGATGTCTTTCACGTGAGGACGAACCTCGTCAGAGAATACAGTGAGGATGCGTATAATCTCGCGGCGTTCCTCGGCTTCCAGCTCGCGGACTCGGTTGTTGGCCTCCACCACTTCTGTGGGCTCGATAAAGACGGTCTTTCCGGTGGCACTCTCGTCGTGCACGATGCCGCTGATCTTGCGTTTCAGTCCTGGGGCAATAGGTATCATCAGGCGACCGTCGCGTATCGTTGGGGCTGCATCTTTATCTACCAGCCCTTCGCGCTGGGCACTATGCAATATACTATATAAGGTTCGCGAGATGCTGCCTTCGGTCTTGGCCAGCTCGTGGCGGATGCTGGCCAGCGTCATGGTGGCACCATCCTTTACTTTTCCGTATTTATCAATAATGGAATCGATGCGACGAATCATGGCAGGAAATGTCGTGATGCCGGTCGTCAGTCGTTGCAGGGCGGGGTAGGGGTAGGTCGTTGTCTCGCCTTTTTCCTCGCCGTCCTTATTCAAGTATGCTACGATGTTGCAGATGGTCTCCAACGAACGTCGCAGGTCGAAGAGTTCTTGCTCTTCAAAGTGGGTGCCCGACATGCGGATGCGTGTCACAGCCTCACGCACATCGAAGAAATATTGTAGTGGAAAGTCGTCTTTGGTCTCTTGCAGTCGGCGGAACTCGCGAATCTGTTCCAGCCATTCGTTCACCTCATTGGCAGAATCAGAGAAATGTACCTCGTCAACTTTCTCACGTCCCAATGAGCTGAGACAATGGCCGCGCAAGAGCGAACGAATGTCTTCGAACCCAATTTTATGTTCGTAATTATTCGGATAAATCATGGTGCAAAGTTACAAATTTACAGTGATATTGCAAAAAAGTTGCTTAAAAATTTGCAGGAGTGAAAAATTACTCGTACCTTTGCACCCGCTTTGAAGCAGTTCGAGCACTGGAGAGATGGTAGAGTGGTCGATTACAGCGGTCTTGAAAACCGCCGTGCTGAGAGGCACCGGGGGTTCGAATCCCTCTCTCTCCGCAAACAAGAGACGTCAAGCATTACTTGACGTCTTTTTTGTTTGCGTATGCGACCCGGGTTCTCACGTTCTTTCAGTCGCTTTGCTTTGTGAAAGCGCCCCTTTGGGTCGAGCGCGAATCCCTCTCTCTCCGCTTAATCAAAATGAAACCAGCTGATTTTCAGCGGGTTTCATAGTTTCTTAAAAATCTGCTCCCTCTTTCTGCTCCCCCTCAAACATTTAAGATTATTTAAGGGCTAAAAGGGGCAAATCAGCAAATTTCTGTATATCTATGACGATATACTGTTTATAACCTAGATGCTTTATACCTCAAACTTCACCAAAACATACATACCGTTTGCCGTGTACCAGATATCTTTCAAGACGAATAGATCTCCCCCTATCGCATCTGAATTCTTCCTCCACATCTTCTCAAAGTAATCAATGGCTAGAAGTTTTTTATACTTCAAGTCACCAACGAACGGGTACGGAAGATTGTCTTCGCCATTGTCACCAGTAATGATATACGCTTGACCGATGTCAACATAGTTTTGATTGATGTTCTTGTTGTTCCAATCACCACCCATCAGAAAGACTAATAGAACCTCTCCCTGGTTGCCTGTTGTGAGAGCATCGAATCTCACTTTAATATTAGTACGATTTTCGTATTCATCGTTCAAACCTTTCGCTATGTCGCCATTTCCCTCAATCATGTCAAGACTGATAGCACATAGTCCTCCATAAATTAGAATGTCTCTAGTCATGCGTTAATTAATAGTGTTACCCCGTATTTGTCACGCAGCAGACTTCGTAGGCCATTATAAGCATCTATCCTAGGACGATGACGTGGTACAATGGTCAGTAGTTCTTGCAGCGTGGTTTCTATGCAGAGTCCGTTTCTCAATTCGCCCCACTTTTTAGTAATGGCTATTATGTCTGGCTCATAATTACCCAATCTGCTCGCTTTGGCGGTAACGACAGGTGCAAGCTTTGTGTCCTGCCGCTCTGTCTGGCCTCTAACAGATCCAAACAAAGACATTAAGCTCCTTATCAACATATCAATAGTAAGGGGTTGAATGGCGATGAACCGCGTTTTAGCGATTTGGAATTTTGGCTGTTGTAAAAATGTTAAAGGCTGTTATTGGGTAGGGGGGCAGAATTATACAAAAAGCCATCCTCAGAAGTGAAGATGGCCGTGACAACATTTATACTTAGAGCTATTCTTTTTTTAATATAAAATTTCTTGTAATATTTTTCATCTCGCCAGTCGAAGTATCAATAACGTACTCTTCGTTATTCATTATCAATTTTCCATCTTTATATTCGTATTTTAACTCTTCTTTTGATCCTTCGTATTCAATTTCATCACTTAATTTTCTCAATTTGAAAGAGTATTTCTCAGGCATGGTTAATCTCAAATGTTGTCTGCCCAAACAATTGGCATCACTAAAATCTACGGTAACAACAACTGATGCTTTATCTGCATTTTTCACTGTGGCATATTTTGAATCATATTCAATCAGTGGTATCTGGCCAGTATAACCTTCCCCTTTGAGGTACTTTTCATAGAAATCTGAAAATTCTTCTGCAGCTTTCATATCATTTACAGGAAGTTTCGAATACAAATCCTGAACTTTTGAATCAATTTCTTCTAAGGTTTTACAATATTCTATTTGCCGTTTTTCGATATACAAAGTTTTTTTTCCATTGGATTTAACACGATAAACCCAGTTGCCATTTTCGTCATATTTGTAATCATTATAAATTACTTCTCCAGTTTTTTTATATACGTCCGATTTATCTTTAGATACTAAGGTGTTTATTTGAATAATATCACCATTGTCATTGTAAACGTATTCCTTCTTTTCGCGAGTGTTTTTCTTCTGTGGTATATATGATGCTAATTGTCCTTTGCTGTTATAATCGTATTTTCCTGCATCAGCTATTTCTATAGTTTTATCATAAGAATAAACATTATTAAATTGTCTGTTATTATCTAATTCAATTAACTGTCCATTTGGATCATAAGTTTCCTTAAAGTCCATATATGATTCTCCATTCCCATGATATAATTTACATTCGTATGTGCCATTACCTATAAGTTTTGCTCTCTTGCTAAAACTGAGTCGGTATTTCGAAGTCGGCATAGATCTCCAAAATATATCATGTCTTACTACAATATTGTTATTATAAGCAATCTCTCTCTTTACGAAATATTTCTCCCTCAAAAAATGATTGTTAATCAATTCGTTTATAGAACTCAGTTCTTTAATATTTTTGTCAGATGATAACATAGAAATGTTTGCGACACTGTTTTCGCCATCTGTTGTATACTTTACAAGTCCGTATGCTCTTCCCATACTTCTAGTATCATAATTATATAGGACAGCCCGCCCGTAATTATCAAAGATTGTAACTGTTAAGTCCAGAAGTTTACCCTCTGTAGGATTACCAAAATTTTCTGAATAATCATACTTCGAGGTCATTACAGAAAACACATTTCCTTTCAAGTTTTCTTTTTGTACCGTTGTCGGCTCTTGACAAAATGCGAAACTAGATGTTAGCGTAGCTACTAATGAAACAATTATTCTTTTCATATTCAGTGTATTTTTAAAATTGCAATTAATATTCTTATTCGTATTCTCTCTTTGACTACATACTTGCTCATAGAGTATTTATGTTCCATTCCTAGCCAATATAGAAATTCTCACAGAATTCTATATTTGTGCTATTAATCAGGCTATTTGCTGAAATCTTTATTCACCAAATTATATGTTAATTTTTTGTCTATAGACGTTAGAATGTTTTTGTCACTATCAAATAATAGGTATTCATGAAGGTCGCTATAATCTTCTTTTTCCCATTTATAGATAATCCCTTTAACTAAAATGTAACGACACTCTTCTCCTTTTGGCCCCGCCTTGTATACCCTTTTTCCATGTCCCCCATCAGGTGTAATGAGGTCAAAAGTAACTGCTGTAATTATACCCATAGAATTGTCATCACCAAACAATATGTATCGCATTTCTGTTTTCCAACAAGCCCTTCCTTGAAATGCTATATTTTCTTCATCCTCAAATTTGTATATTTTCTCACCGTCTAGATTAGTATATAACTTTGAGAAATTTGAATCAACATAACCTTGCTTAATTAGCTTTTTGATTTCATCATACCCCTGTCCATATGCCTCACCATTTACAAAACAAAGTAACAATACAGAAATAAAAATTAAATTCTTCATTTTAGTAGTTTTTTATGCCGTGTCAAGCCCAAACGTGGCTGTTAATAGCTTTAGGAATTTTGATATATACAAAAAGTGTGGGCTTCAACTTCACTTATCCCACACGCCAGGTCTCGCATTACCTCTCTAGTCAGGATAAGCAATGCGAACACCCACACCGAATATGATAAGTGACTATAACATCATTAAACATAACGATGAAACACCTATATTCATACCCAGAGTGATGTCACTATTGCTTTTTGACTAGAGATCCAGACCTTAATGGCCAAGACCGTCCAAGTTGCGAGTTTGGCGTGTCAAATCAGCGTCGTAACACCAATCATATATATACTTACCTCACCACCCTTACAACGGGGGCTTTCAGTTTGTGAGGGTAAAGGTACGAATTTATTTTGAATTTAGATTCATCATGTATAAAAAATGCAGGAAAAATGTAATTTTTGGCACACAAAGAAAAAAAAGAAGAGATATAACACCGTTTTTAGTATATACCTCTTCTATTGAAATTAGTCTTCTACAATTGTGAACTCATGGAAAGAATAGAATATGTCTTCATCCTCATGCTCTTCCATATAATCCTCCAGTGCTTCGTCGATAGCTTTTACTGTTTGCTCCACCTCATGCCCGACAATTCCTGATACAAATTTGGCTGCATCTTCGATTTTTTCCCAATAGTACCAATCATCATAGGAGTCAAGAGAATAGCGGTCAGGGAAATACGTACCGCTGGAATCATTTGTATAGAATACGTCACATCCAGGTTCTTGCTCTTGATAGTAAACTTTGATTGATGGGTATTTCTTTTCAATACACTCCCGAAATCCTTCCTGTTCGCACCATGCCGTATTTTGGTTGATGGTGAGGATATTATCTTCAAGATGGTAATCAGTTATCCCACCCCCGGTCGGGAGTTCTTGCTTTGTTTCTCTCCGCAAGCGCCCCTTCGGGTCGAGCACGAATCCCTCTCTCTCCGCACACTATATAACTTTGTACCCACGTAAGAAGACTACTGCGGAAGTCAAGTAGTGGTCAAAAACGACTAACAGAAACGTGTTACATTTTGCGTTCCGCAAGAAAATGGATGTATTTTGTTTCTCATCACGTCTTGCAGAATGGCAAACGCTGCATCACCAGTGCAGTGGCTGGTGTAGAAATGTGTCTGAGGATAGGCTTCCGTCAACCTGCAGGAAAGTGCTGTGAGTTTGACTTCGTCCTCATGATTGTCGAGCAGATGAAATCCTCCGACAACCATCTTTACCGGCAACGGACATGCTGCAAGGATGTTTTCCAACCCGCTGTGAGCACATCCTGTAAACAACAAGCCTTTTGTGTACAAAGCCAGCTCGTGGCGGAAATCATCATGAACGTACTGCCCCTGCTTGTCTTGAACGAAAAGATGCTGATTGCCTTCTGGCATTGGATGAATGTGGGGTATGTGTGCTATGACATAGATGTCGTCGCCTATGCTACCACTATGATTAATCTGCAGCAACCGTTCTTGCGGGAATTCTGGCCATTCGGTGGTAATCGAGTGCAGATAGCGGCGTTTAGAATAAAACATGCCGCTGATGGCATCGGGAGAGACAATGACCTTTGCCTTCTTATTGATGTCCATAAAATGCTTCAGTCCTCCTGCATGGTCGCTATGTCCGTGTGAGATAAATACATAGTCAACACTGCTGAGATCTTTCCCTAATCGCTCTGCATTGCGGATCAGTATGTCGCTGGCTCCCGTATCGAGCAGGATGCAGTGCTTCTCCGTTTCGAGAAGGATAGAAAGACCATGCTCTGTTTCAAAAGCTGGATTGATGGTCCTGTTATCTGATAATACCGTCCATTCCATGCTTCGATGCAAATCACTTGCCTAATGTCGGCATCACATACACAGGCTTCTCTTCGTGGTTGTTGCAGTCGTGATGATTGCAGGCTTCAAGAGAGTCTTTCAGTTCACCATTCAGATAGGCCTGGAGCACATCCTCAATTGTTCCATGACATCCCCTGACCACAGTGATGCCGTGAGCAGACAGCTTGTTGTAGGCTCCCATCCCCATGTTGCCAGCCAGCATCAGGGTGATGCCCATCTCTTGCATAACTGATGCTATGTTCGATTTGCAGCCACATCCTTCAGGCGAGTCTAGTCGCTCTTGTTTTACTACCTGATTTTGTTCATCGAGTGTTACTATGCTATAATAAGCGCAGTGTCCGAAATGGTCGTCAACCATGCCGTCGCGTGTAGGTATTGCTATTAACTTCGTCATTATTTCAACATTATAATTTGTTCAAGTGATAATATTTGTGCAAAGTTACTCACAAATCATCGCTTTCCATATAATTGCAGCTATATTTAACAAAATATGGCACAAACCTCGGCAGAAGGCTATTGTGGTTTGGGCGGTTTCGGTTGGCAATAGTGCCACTATAGCGATGCAATAGTGCCACTATTGCAGAGCAGAAGTGGCGGTTGGGCTGCGCCAGAGTGCCACTATTGGGTGGCGAAAGGGGCGCGATGGCAGAAAGAATCAGTGGTTGATGGGGAGTGTTAGCACAAACCTTGCGCCGGCGGTGTAGGTGGTGTCCAGGATGACGTCGCCATGCAAACCTCTGGCTAGCGAGCGGGCGATGGAGAGGCCGATGCCCGTGCCGTCGTAGTACTCGTTGAGCTGCACAAACTCGGTGAAGATGTGGTTGGCCTCCTCGGGTGGCACGCCAATGCCGGTGTCTTCCACGATGAAGCATATCTGATTATTGGCCACCTCTATCTGCAGTGTGACGCGCTCCTTGCGACTGCCTACAGACACGCCTGTGGCCTCGGCCGGGCGGGTGAACTTGCGGGCATTGTCGAGTATCAGGGTCAGCGCCTTGACGGCATGTGTCTTGTTGGTGATGAGGTGCTGCGCCTCGGCCTGTTGCGACAACTTGATGTCGAAGTTGAGGTGCGAGGCCTCTTTGATGCCACATTCCTCGACGGCCTGCGTTGCTATCTCGATGGGCATGACGTTGTCCTGGCAGCAGTCGCATATCTCGTGGTTGGTGTCGCTGAGGTCCAGCATCTTGTCTATCAGGTCGGTGATGCGCTTGCTGTTTTCCACCATCTTCTTGCTGATGTCCTGCAGGTTCTCACCGCCCAATTCGATGTTGGGGCTGGCCAGCACCTGGGTGAAGCCCGTCAGGATATTCAGTGGCGTGCGTATCTCGTGTGATATCTGCTGAATGAAGTTCGTCTTCATCCTTGCCGACTCCTCAGCACGCTTGTTGGCTTCTATGAGCTGGTGGTTGGTGGTGTCCAGCTTGTCGTAGGCATCCTCCAGTTTCCGATGTTCCTGTCTCAACTTCTTCAGGTGGTTGCGGTGGTTGAGGGTGATGATGCCAAAGGAGACGGCAATCAGGAACAGGCAGACCGTGATGGCCACCAGTCGCATCTGATAGAGCTTCGACCGCTGTTCGGCTATCTGGCGCTCCTTGCCCTGAATGTCATAGACGGCAGCCACTTCAGCCGCCAGGCTCAGCTTCTGCTGGTTGAGTGCCGAGTCGTAGATCTGAGCCACGCGGTTGGCGATGCTCAGTGCCGAGTCGATCCTGCCGGCCAGCATGTTAGCTTGATATTTCGGGATGTAGTAGCGACCAATATTCTCGAGGTCGTTTTCCAGATTGCCTTCGAGCATATATTGATCCAGCAGACGATAGTTGTCGGCCGCCTCGCTGTAGCGTTGCGTCTGCAATAGGTATTCGTTGTTGTTGATGATGTTGCCTGTCACCTTAGAAGTCTGCGTTGACAGGTAGTCGTTGTAGGCCTTTTCTGCTTCGTCGTTACGGCCTTGTGCATGAGCCAGCAATGCCTTGCAATAGCAGATTTCCGCTTTCATCTCGTCTTGAAAGACGCTATCCCTATGAGGATGCTTGTCGGCCAGGAGATAGAGCGAGTCTTGTCGCTGAATCCATGGTGCAGCCTCGTTATAGAGCGCTTTCTCGATATAGATGCGAGCAATGGCATTCATCGTTTTCTGGCACTCGCGGTAGTCCAGCGGGTCGCTGTGAATACTCAGTCGGTTGTGTATGCCTTGCAGTGCTCGTTGATAGCTGGCGGCCGCCTTTTGTGTATGTCCCAGGTTCAGCTGACAGTTGCCAATGATCTGAGCAATGTCGTGGTGGTCGATGAAAGAGTTATGACCAGCCGCCTTCAGCTTCTTGTCTACGGTGAATGCCACGTTGAGAGCCTCGTCGTAGCGCTTCATCTCGCAGAGCAGACGTACGTAGTTGTTGTAGGAATAAACATAGCACTCCACGTCGCACAGGTCCGTCAGCTTCTTCAAGTTGATGTTGTTTAGCTGTTCGTAGAGTGCAAACGATGTGCGATACTCCTCTCTGAGGTTATAAGCAATGGTCTTGTAGAAGATGACCCTGACCTTTGATAACTCTCCTTCCTGTTCCAGACTGTCGATGGTTGACAAGATCAGTGGCACGTTGCGCGTGTCGCCAACAGTTTGGATAACGGAGTCGGCATGATGCGGTATGCCTTCCTCCAGCATACATGTAGAATGCTTGTCTTTGGTGCAGGATGCGAGTCCCAGCACCACGATGACGGTCGGTAGCAGAAGTCTTTTTATCATGGCCAAGGTTACATAATGAAGTTAAAGACTGATACTCTCTATGCGAAGCCGCTGTATGCCTGCCGGCACACGCACTTCGACGATGTCGCCCACCTTCTTGTTGAGCAAAGCCTGTGCTATGGGCGACTTGATAGATATCTTACCCTCTCGCAGGTTGGCCACACCGTTCTTCGTAATTCGCTGGCAAAGGTACGACAAATATTCGAGATTCCGTAAAATAGGTTGATATATCCGTAAATCGTGTAGCCGTTATTTGATGGAAACATCATACCTTTGCAGCATCAATAAACGACAATGAAACAACAAATAAAAAACATATCGAATATGAAAAGGAATTATATCGTGATGATATTCTCGCTGTTCATGTTGTTGTGTACAACGGCATCGGCAAAGACACTTGTGGTGTACTACAGTTACACGAACAACTGCCGTGAGATTGTGACCACACTGACTAGTCAGATTGCAGCTGACGTGCTGGAAATTCAGCCCGCCGAGAAGGGACTGAAGTACGAGGCCAACGGCTAAGCCCTGGGTACGCAGTTGCTCAATGCTATCAAGGCTGCTCCCAACGATGCCGGCAGCTATCCTGCCATCGACCCCGTGAGCACATCGCAGAGCGACTACGGAACTATTATTATCGTCACACCCCTCTGGTGGAGCCAAATGGCGGCTCCGATGCAGACCTATCTCTTCAACTACGGAGGGCAGATGGCTGGCAAGAACATAGGACTGATCGTGTCAAGTTCCAGCAGTGACATCAATGGCGTGGTTGCCGATTGCAAGCGATTGGTTCCTGACGGTAAGTACTTCAGTGAGAATCTTTGGATCAACCACTCCAGTCACTCCAACCGCTCATCGCTGATTCAGACTTGGCTTACTGCCATTAACTATAATACCGTGACGGGTATCAGTGAGGTCAAAACTACCACATCAGCCCACACCCGCATCTACGACATAGCCGGACGGTTAGTAAAGCAGAAGCCTTCAAAAGGCATCTACATTATAAATGGCAAGAAACGAGTCGTAGAATAAAACGCCAATGAAACTGTTATTCAAAAAACAAATATAAGAAACAAATATGAAACAGAACATCGGACAGAAACTGGCACTCTATCCCACGCCAGCCACAGTTGTAGGGACTGTAGGAGAAGGGGGAAAGGTAAACTGGCTCCTCGTAGCCCATGTCGGCATCGTCAGCCATTCGAAGCTCTTGTTGAGCATACATTCTTCACACCACAGCGTGAAGGCCATCGACGAGACGAAGCGGCTCTCCATCAACATCATTGACGAGGCTTTTGTTTCTGCCGCCGACTATACGGGCACCGTCAGCGGAGCCAAGACAGACAAATCGGCCATCTTCCCCTATCATCTGGGCGAGGCAGGCATGCCTGTCATTGAGCAGTCACCGCTCGTGATGGAATGTGAGGTTATTGATACCTACGAGATTGATGGGTTCAAGAACTACATTTGCACTGTTCTCAACACATACGTTGAGGAGGACAAACTCGATGAGAAGGGCAAGCCTGACTATGTGAAACTGAAACCCGTGCTCTTCGAGATGCCCACCTATAAGTATCTGCGCACAGGCGACATCATCGGCGACTGTGTAAAGATGGGCAAGGCATACGGAGAAACGATAAAGTAAGTCGATGGCATGAAAATTTGAAGCCCCTTTGTAAGGGACTGGCCTAAGTTAGGGTTAATTACGCGTGTATGTTTGCCCCTTTGGCTTCTTGCGCTCCGTAGGTGCTCAGGCGAGCAAAGGTCGGAGTCCACCGCATCCCCGTTAATTGGGGATGCTCAAGCATCGAAAAAGTTCCATCACCTGATATTCTTTGCTTTCCGTAAATCCATCATGTCATCCCAGAATTCATAAATCATCCTAAAATCAGGCACGAGGTTACACAAAATTCACGGATTTTAGCGGAAATGACTAATTTTGCCGCTCGAATTTATTCGCTTTTCACGGAAAAGAACAAAGTTTAATAATAAGGCAGATAAATCGGAATTTATGCGTGAAGTAAATCCAAAAGACACCAGTCGCGCCCAAGCCTTCGAGTTATGGATGAAGGCTCCAAATCCGATGGTCACGTTCTTCAAGACGATTGATGTTACGCGATTGGTAAGAATAAGCCGGAAGAAGGGATACAAGTTCAACATGCTGCTGGACTGGTGTATCGGCAAAGCCGCTTCTTCCGTCAAAGAGTTCTATCTACTGCCTGTCGGCGACAAGCTAATGCAGTACGACTGTCTTGCAGTCAACACCATCGTCAAGAACAAAGAGGGCGAGGTTTCTTCTTGTGACATCCTCTTCAACGAAAACATAGAAGTGTTCAGTCAGCAGTATATGGAATACACACTGAAGGTTGCTGAAAGTCGCACTGACAGGGATTTGTCGGATGAGTGTATGGTTATTGGCACATCGGCCATTATAGAAACTGAGATAGACGGGGCCGTTGGCATGAATAGCGGGATTTTCAATAACCCGTTTATGATATGGGGACGATACAGAAAGAGATGGTTCCGGTACGAACTTCCTATATCTTTCCAGTTCCACCATACACAGATGGATGGTGCTCACGCAGGAATGTTCCTTTCCAATTTGCAAGAAGAGATAAATCGACTATACAAATAAATTCCAATTTAGTGGAATCATCAAATGAAATTAAAGAAAAGAAAAATCAATTACGCAACCATCTTCTTTATCTGTTGGTTTGGCCTTTTGGTCTTTCTTATAGATGGAGTTCTGAAGTTCCAGACATTGGTTGATTATTTTGACTCGTATATCTTTGTCGAGATTGCTTCGCTGCTATTGGTCATCCTTCCTACGTGGGCAATTTACAAATTTACAAAAGAAGAATGATGCCACTCGGCTTTGCCGCTTGCCTAAGCAAGAACTTTTCTTGTCTTTCATGCGTCTAACAGATAGAAACTTTTAAAAGGAAATCAGATCAATGAAGACATTAGGAAACATCATCTGGATCATATTCGGAGGCCTGCACATAGCCTTGGAGTATTTCATCGCAGGACTGATACTGATGATAACCATCATCGGCATCCCCTTTGGCTTGCAGAGCCTGAAACTGGGTATGCTGGCCATCTGGCCGTTCGGTACGAAGGTGAAATGGAAACCATCACAACCAGGCTGTCTGAGCATCTTCATGAATGTGCTGTGGTTCTTCGTTGGCGGCATCTGGATATGGCTCACCCACATCTTCTACGGTCTCATATTTTGCATCACCATCATTGGCATCCCATTCGGAAAGATGCACTTTAGGCTGTCAAAGCTGGCCCTTTCACCTTTTGGGAAAGAATTAAGTTAACACCTCAATGTTTAACTGAGTTTAAAGAATTGTCAGCATAGTTTAAGCGAGTTTAAATTCCGTGCCAGATTGACTTTCGCGATTGTCATTCTGGCACGGATTCGTTCTGTAGGCATGTACTTTGCTTATCTATAAGTGAAAGCTGAAGCGAAAGCCGAGGCAATCAAGGCTGCGATTAAGCGAGAGAAGATTAAAGCGAGCTTTGAATCTTCCGAGCGAAAGCAGACTCGACCGAAAGGTCAAAGAACAAATAAGTTAAACCAAAAGTATAATTAGGAGGTATTGATTATGTTGAACGGATTAATGAAAAGCAATGGTTGGTTCCCAACAATGTTTGATGATTTCTTTAACACTGATTTCATGCCTCGTGCCAACAGTACAGCACCCGCAGTCAATGTCAAGGAGAGTGAGAAGGCCTACACGATGGAACTTGCAGCTCCAGGCATCAAGAAGGAATATTGCCGCATAGGCATCAATGACGAGGGCAACCTCACCATCGCCATTGAGAACAAACAAGAACACAAGCATGAGGACAAGCATCATCACTATCTGCGCCGTGAGTTCAGCTACTCTAACTACGAGCAGAACTACGTGCTGCCTGACGATGTTGTGAAGGACAAGATTTCTGCCAAGGTGGAGGACGGCATCCTGACCATCACGATGCCGAAGACCGAGCCGAAGGAGAAAGTCACCAAGGCCATTGAGGTCTCGTAACGGACATTGATTAACCGCATAAATAAAGGGAGCAGCATCCTATCGGGTGTTGCTCTCTTTTTTATGATAGAGTTCTTTTATTACAGATAATTTTAGTACCTTTGCTGCCAGAATGAGACGGACTCTGATAATTGCAAAAATAGTAACGGCTCTTTGCGCCGTTTGCTTGACGGTTTTGCTAAACTGGCAGAACCATAATGATGCGGCTGTCACAGAATCCTATCAGCATCGCCAATCGTCCGTCCTGGCTCCGCAACATCAGCATCAACAGGAAGCCACACTGACAGATGCCTCGCAAATTTACCGCATCTGCAGTTCCCGTCCTCTGCGTGTCCTTCCTACCCAAGGTTCCAAGACGGAAAGAACTGTCACGCCCTTTGGCAGTTTTGCCAACCGGCAGCATCAAGTCACACCCCTTTATTCCTACTACGACAGCAGATGCCGTCTGGAAACGGCTCCCTTCTGCCTGTCGGCCTCGTGCGACTATTACGTCATCGCACTGAGGCACATCATTCGTTGAATAAAGTCCCCTAAGTTAGGGGACAACAGGGGTCTGAACTAGCAGACCCGAAAGAGTTTAACAAAATACAATACATTTAATCAATTAAAGGGTGGTCGTTCAGACCCCCATCCCCCTAACTTAGGGGGCTTCTACAACTATGTCAAGTATCAAAAACTTGGAGATGGCTGCTGCCCTCTCCGCATATCAGCATATCGAGATCAAGAAATCACTGTTTTCCACCAAGGCCATTTATACGCCTACACAGAGTCTGGCCAAGGCCATCATCTTGGAGTATAGTCCCTCGGAGGGAGAGCGCGTAGCGCGTCTTTTAGACATGCCGCTCGACAAGATGGCTGCCGAAATCCAGCAGAAGGGCAAGCCCGTGGCTGGTGCCAACGGCAACTTCCGGCTGGAGCTCTGCCTGAGCGACGACCACCAGTTCTGCGCCCTCCAACTGTTCCGCTTCGCCGACTTCCAATACAAGCCTGTATTCGAGCCTCGCTTCTATGAAGGCAAGGATGTGGAACCCTTCACCAAACTGATCTAAGTCATGAGTACACTGACGTTAGCGATTGTCATCGTATTCTGCATCGGCTATCTCTTCATAGCCATTGAGAGCGTCACCAAAATCAACAAGGCAGCCATTGCCTTGTTGATGCTGGTGGCAACTTGGACTCTGTTCATGATTTCGCCAGACAGCTATCTGCCGACGGCCATTGGCGAACAGTTGGCCGCTGTGGTCAGCGAGGTCATCGAGCGTCATCTGGGCTCTACCTCCACCACGCTGTTCTTCCTGATGGGTGCCATGACCATCGTGGAACTGGTAGACCAGAACGGCGGCTTCAACTTTGTGCGCGACGTGATGCACACCCACAGCAAGCGCGGCCTGCTCTGGCGCATCACCTTCATGACCTTCTTCCTCTCGGCCATCCTCGACAACCTGACCACCTCTATCGTGATGATCATGATTCTGCGAAAGCTGGTCAGCGACCACAAGGACCGCATCATCTATGCCTCGCTGGTCATCATTGCTGCCAATTCGGGTGGAGCCTTTTCGCCTATTGGCGACGTTACCACCATCATGCTCTGGAACAAGGGTGTCATCACAGCATTGGGTGTCATCAGCGAACTGCTCATCCCATCCATCGTCTCGATGGTCATACCAGCCTATGTGCTCTCGCTCACGCTGAAGGGCAGCCTGACCTTCACCGCCGAGCAGGCACAGACCGTGCAGGCTAGCGACCTCACGGCCACGCAGCGTAAGGTCATCTTCTTTCTGGGCGTTGGCGGACTCATCTTCGTGCCTATCTTCAAGAGCATCACCCATCTGCCGCCGTTTGTGGGCATCCTGCTCGTGCTTGGCGTGCTCTGGACGGTGACGGAAGTGTTCTATGCCCACCTGAAGGAGCCAGAGGAGAAAGGAGCCATGCAGAAGCGTGTCTCTCAGATGCTGTCGCGCATCGATATGTCTACCATCCTCTTTTTCCTGGGTATCCTGATGGCTGTAGCCTGTCTGGAGACCATCGGTGTGCTGACCATGCTGGGACAAGGACTGAACGAGACATTCGACGGCAATCACTATCTCATCACTGGCATCATCGGTATGCTCTCGTCGATTGTAGACAATGTGCCTCTGGTGGCTGGATGCATGGGTATGTATCCCGTGGCTCCTACTGGTGATATGGCCGTCAATGGCATCTTCTGGCAGTTGCTGGCCTATTGCGCCGGTGTGGGCGGTTCGATGCTCATCATCGGCTCTGCTGCAGGTGTGGTGGTCATGGGGCTGGAGAAGATCACCTTCGGCTGGTACATGCGTCACATCTCTTGGATTGCCTTCGTGGGCTATATAGCCGGCATCCTGTGCTATTGGGTAGAGAAGACATACATCTTTTAAACAAAAGTTGGACTAAATAGAAAAGCCCGTTTGACGGAATCATTGTACCTTTGCCGCCGAAAAGTAACAGACAGCGGTGACAAAACCGATAGTCTCAAATCCCCAGTTCCAAAGAGAGACTGACCACTTTGCCTTGCTGATAAGTCAGAGGTCTGTGGGGGAACAGAAGGACATGTTCTGATGCTTATAAGCTGATGCTCTCTATTCGCAAGCGTTGAATGCCTGCTGGCACATGCACCTCGACGATGTCACCCACCTTTTTGTTGAGAAGAGCTTGGGCGATGGGCGACTTGATAGATATCTTACCCTCTCGCAGGTTGGCCTCATGCGGACTGGCAATGGTGTAGGTCATGCGGGCATTGTTGGCCAGATTGGTCATCTCTACTTTATTCAGCAATCCAATGCCATCGTTGTTCAGTACAGCTTTGTCGATGACACGGGCATTCTCGAGCACCCGCTGGCGGAACCGTATCTGGCTGAGCAGTCGCCCCTGCTCACGCTTGGCAGCATGGTATTCGAAGTTCTCGCTGAGGTCGCCTTTGTCGCGTGCCTCGGCGATGGCATCCCTCACCTGTGGCAGTTCCACATTCTCCAAATGACGCAGTTCGGCTACGAGCTTGTCGTAGCCCTCTTGTGACATATATTCCATAGGTAGTTCCCCCAGTGATTAGATGCTTAGTTCGTCGAGCACCTTGATGAGCTTCTTGTCGAAAGGCTTGTCGGTGCGGATACATTCAGAGAAGGGTACATAGACAATCTCGTTGTTGCGGATGCCCACCATCACGTTGCGCTGCCCCTGCTTGATGGCCTCGATGGCGCCAACGCCGGTTCGTGATGCCAGGATGCGGTCGTGGGCAGACGGTGTGCCACCGCGCTGCAGGTGACCAAGGATTGACACACGCACATCGAACTCGGGGAACTCCTTCTTCACACGGTCAGCATAGTAGAGTGCGCCGCACTTAGGACTCTCGCTGACGATGACGATGCACGACTTCTTAGACTTGCGGATGCCGCGGCCCATGAACTGCGACAACTGGTCAACATCGGTCATGTCCTCGGGGATGATGGCAGCCTCTGCACCACTGGCGATGGCAGAGTTCTGCGCCAGAAAACCAGCGTCGCGTCCCATCACCTCGACAAAGAAGATGCGCTCGTGCGAGTTGGCAGTGTCGCGGATGCGGTCCACACACTCCATGATGGTGTTCATGGTGGTGTCGTAGCCAATGGTAGAGTCGGTGCCATAGAGGTCGTTGTCGATGGTGCCGGGCAGACCGATGACGGGGAAGTCGAACTCCATGCCGAAGTTGCGTGCACCTGTCAGCGAGCCGTTGCCGCCGATCACCACCAGTGCATCGATCTCTTCCTTCTTACAGGTCTCGTAGGCCTGCTGTAGTCCTTCCGGTGTCATAAACTCTTTCGAACGTGCCGTCTTCAGAATGGTGCCACCGCGGTTGATGATGCCACTGACATCTTCGGTGGTGAACAGCTTGACATCGCCCTTGATCAGTCCATCGTATCCACGATAGATGCCTTTGATGTTGAAACCATTGTAGATGCCTGCACGTGTCACGGCACGAATAGCAGCGTTCATTCCGGGAGCATCGCCACCAGAAGTCAGGATACCGATAGTCTTTATTTTAGTCATAATAAATGTGCAATTATGTTTAATTTACGTAAATCGGGAGCAAAGTTACACATTTTTTTTTGTTGAAGGGCTGATTAAAGGATTTTTAATGTAACTTTGCTTTGCAAAGAACTGAAAACCAATATAACTTGATCTTAGTTTTATCAACCTAAATAATAGTAATAATGAGAAAATTCTTTTTGACAGTGTTTGCTGTGGCATCAACTGTTGGTGCACTTGCAGACGATGGAGCCGCGGCTCCGAAAAACGTGAAAGGTCCCACCATGGGTTGGAGTTCGTGGAACACCTTTTCTGTTCACATCTCCGAAGACATCATCAAAGGACAGGCTGATGCCATGGTCAGTCAGGGACTGAAGGATGTGGGATACGAGTATGTCAACATTGACGATGGCTTCCAGTATGGCCGTACGCCTGAAGGTAAGGTGTGCATCCATCCTGAGCGCTTCCCTAACGGACTGAAGGTGGTGAGCGATTATATCCACTCCAAGGGTCTGAAGGCAGGCATCTATAGTGATGCCGGCGACTGCACCTGTGGCAGTATCAGCAATGGCGACGTGAAGAATACCAATGTCGGTCTCTATGGCTACGAGCAAATTGACTGCGACTATTACTTCAAAGAGTGTGAGTTTGACTTTATCAAGGTGGACTATTGCGGTGGCAACCACCTTGGACTGAATGAGCAGAAACAATACACCCGCATTCATGACGCCATTGTCAACACAGGGCGCGACGTGCGCTACAACCTGTGTCGCTGGGCTTATCCCGGCACATGGTGTCACGACGTGTCAACATCGTGGCGCACCACGGGTGATATCTACGACGGATGGGAGTCGGTGAAGGGCATCCTGAACGAGAACCTCTACATGTCGGCCTATTGCTATGACGGCTGCTATAACGATATGGACATGCTGGAGGTCGGCCGCTCGATGACAGCAGAAGAAGATAAAACCCATTTCGGCATGTGGTGCATCATGGCCAGTCCGCTGCTGATTGGTTGCAACATGGCCACAATTAACGAACGTGCACTGGAACTTCTGAAGAACAAAGAACTCATTGCACTGAACCAAGACCCTCTGTGTCTGCAGGCATATGTCGTGCAGCACACTGGCGACACCTATGTCATGGCAAAAGACATCCTGACGCTTCATGGCACGACACGTGCCGTGGCCCTCTATAATCCGTCAGACAAGCCCGTGCAGATGAGTGTCAGCTTCGGTGAGCTGGACTTGGGTGGCAAGGTCGCTGTGCGCGATGTGTTCGAGCATCAGGATCTGGGAACGATGGAAAAGGCCCTGTCTGTGCTGGTGCCTGCCCATGGCACCCGCATCTATACCCTGACTGCCGAACAGCGTTTGCCCCGCTATATCTATGAAGCAGAGACCGCCTATCTGGGCGATTACCAGGAGGTGGCCAACAACGAAGCTCTGGGCACCGCCAACTATCAGACGGGCGATGGTGCCAGTGGACGCGCCTTTGCCGGCTGGCTGGGAGGTCGTCGCAGCAACTATCTGGAGTGGAAAGACGTCTATGTGGCTGAGGCTGGCGACTATGTGGTCCGTTTCCGCACGGCTTCTCAGGACAAGCGCTCGTTCACCGTCGAGGTGAATGGTGGCGTTGCAGGCTCTGTGGATGTGCAGACACCTGGATGGGGCGAATTCAAAGAGTATGAGATGACGGTGGCCCTGAAGGCCGGGTCAAACCGTATCCAGTTGTATAACGAAGATGCCTGGATGCCCAACATCGACTGTATGACGGTGGAAAAGGTGGGTGAGACGACGGTTCTTGACCGCCGACTGGACGAGGCTGCCTCGCGTCTGCAATCACTGGAAGCCAAAAGCAGTCTTCCAGCAGCCTTCTCACAGAAGGTCATGAGTCTGGTTGCAAAAGCTACAGATGCCGAGTTGGCAGCCAGCGAGAAGACTGGTGTGCTGACTGAGGTCGAAAATATGCTGAAGACGGTGGATGCCGTGGTCCCCCTCTGCGAAGAGTTTCAGTTGTGGAAAGACGCAGCAGAGAAGAACGTGACGGTCAGCATTGCCTCGGAGGCCTTGAACACACTGAACACCTCAATGGCAACTTCCGAGACAATGCTCTCGCAAGCCGAAACGCAAAATGCAATCAACAGCGCACTGAATGCACTGAAGACCGCTGTAAAAAACTACCTGAAGGCTGCTGATGCCCAACCCAAAGAGGGCGAGTCGCTCGATATGACGCTGCTCATCAGCAACTATGACTTCTCATCTAACACGGGGTGGATGGGCAGTCCTACCTACCGTTCTGGCTGTGGCGAGGAGTTCAATAAAGACTTTGATATGTATCAGATGCTTCCTGGCATGAAACCGGGTGTCTATACCGTGAGGTGTCATGCCCTCTATCGTGAAGAAAAGAACGATGGCGATGGGAAGTATAAAGCAGGAACAGAAGTCGTGCAGGCCTATTTCTACGTGAACAACCAGATGGAAAAGGTGAAGTCGCTGTACTCGGAAGAGTGGCCTGAGGCCTCGCAATACGGCAGAGTGGACAATCTGAATGGATATCCCAACAGTATGCACGCTGCCGAGATGCGTTTCGCAGAGGGACTTTATCTGAACGAGATGGAATATACGCAGAAAACAAAGTCGTCGTTGCGCATTGGTCTGAAGGCCAGTGGACACAAGGATGATAGCTGGTGCTGCTTTGATAATTTCTCGCTCAGCTACAAGCCACTGCCCGTTGAAACAGGTATCAAGAACGGTGAGAAAAGTCAGCAGACAGGTCTGATTTATGGTATCTCTGGCGTGAAAGCAAGAGATAACAGTTCGGGACTGCTGATAAAAGACGGTAAAAAGGTGCTCGCTCCATGAGCACCTTTTTGCGTTGATTTGTGTTGATATTGGTATTTATTTACTACCTTTGCACTTAAATTCTGTGAAATCATTTACTATGAGACCTATTTATTACTTCCGATTGGCAGTGCTGATGCTCGGCATCTATGCTGTGGCAGCCTGCAATGAAAACAATGACAGCCGGTTGTTGCCAACAGCCGACAGTAGTCAGTTTGTGAACCTGACCGACGTGGTGCCTGATGCTATTCTTGAGATACGCTATTATGGTACGTATAACTTTGTGGGACAGCGCATTGATGGCTACGAGCAACCCACAGCTCTGCTTACCAAGGTAGCTGCCGACAGTCTGCGGGCTGTGAGCGACGATGTGATGGCACAGGGCTACCGACTGAAAATCTATGATGCCTATCGCCCACAGAAGGGAGTGGACCACTTCGTGCGCTGGGCTACTGATGTGGCAGACACACTGATGAAGCAGTACTTCTATCCCGACTTGAACAAGAGCGTACTGTTCGAACAAGAATATATTTACGAGCGCAGCGGCCATACACGTGGCAGCACCCTGGATCTGACACTCTTCGACATGAAGACGGAAAAGGAACTCGATATGGGTGGCACGTTCGACTGGTTCGGACCTGAAAGCCATCCTGACTTTTGCGGCAATCCAGAGACTGGCGAATATACCGGTGATAACAGCAAGAGTCCGCAAGGACGCTCAATCACCGAACAGCAGTTCGCCAACCGTATGATTCTGCGCCAGGCCATGATGCGTCATGGCTTCAATCCTCTTGACTCCGAATGGTGGCACTTCACACTGAAGAACGAGCCATTCCCAGATACTTATTTTACATTCCCTGTTAAACAATTAAACTAAATGAGAAAAACAATTTTGAGCGCGCTGATGATGCTCGCTACGTGCGTAAGTGCACAGAATGTACAGTTACATTATGATTTCGGTCGTAATATCTACTCTAATGAGGAGGCAGGCCGACAGAAGGTGACCATGACACTGGAGCAGTTTAAGGCAGACAAGTGGGGTTCGTGGTTCTACTTCGTGGATATCGACTTCAGCCGTAAGTTCACGGAGGCTGCCTACGCCGAAATCTCTCGTGAGTTCAATATCGGCAGCAAGGGTTTTGCTGCCCACGTGGAGTATGATGGTGGCCTTAACAAGGGCGGCAGCTTCCAGCAGTCGGCTCTGTTGGGTGGTGCTTGGAACGGTCATAATGCTGACTTCTCGAAGACTTACTCTGTGCAGTTGATGTATAAGCGCTACTTCAAGAGCTATGATTATACAAACGCTTACCACTCTTTGCAGTTGACCGGCGTCTGGGGACTGAACTTCGCCGACAACTGGCGCTTTGCCGGATTCATTGATTTCTGGCGTGGCGAGAAGGCCGACGGCCACGGACAGCTGGTTGTGCTGACCGAACCTCAGTTGTGGTACAACTTCAATGAGCATCTGAGTGTTGGTACCGAGGTGGAGCTGAGCAACAACTTCGTTTATAACGAATATAACGACAAGTCGTTCTTCGTAAACCCAACATTGGCTGTTAAATGGAACTTCTAATACTCTTGCTGTTCTTGCTCTTGCCACTCGGCAGTGCGCAGGCTCAAGGAGACTTTGTGAAGGGAGCCGACATTGGTTGGCTGACGGCACAGGAACAGCATGGACAGAAATTCTACGATAATACTGGACGCCAGCGAGAACTCATCGAGTTGCTGAAGACCGACTATCAGATGGGAGCCGTCAGACTGCGTGTGTGGGTGAACCCCAAGGATGGATGGTGCGGACGCGATGATGTGTTGCAGAAAGCACTGCGGGCAAAGGCCCTGGGCATGGATGTGATGCTCTGTTTCCACTATAGTGACTCGTGGGCAGACCCAGGCAAACAGCCTGTTCCAGAGGCCTGGAAGAAGTACGGCTATCGCAAGATGCGCCGAGCGCTGGCCCAGCATACGGCCGATGTGATAACGCTCTTGAAGCAACACGGTGTCACACCGCGTTGGGTGCAGGTGGGCAACGAGACCAGCAACGGTATGCTCTGGGATATGGGACATATCAAAAAGCACCCGCGTCGCTATGCAGGATTCATCCGTGCTGGCTATGATGCCGTGAAGAAAGTGTCGCCAGAGTCTGTCGTGATCGTTCATCTGGACAATGGTTTCGATCCGCATCTCTACGACGAGAACCTGGGCATCGTGCTGAAATATGGCGGCAAGTTCGACATGATTGGCATGTCGCTCTATCCCTATTGGGCGATGGAAGCCAACCGCGAGCCTGATGCTGACCAGTGTATCATGGACTGTATGGCCAACATCCGTCGCGTCGCAGAGAAGTTTAATCGCGACGTGATGATTGTGGAGACAGGCTTCTTGGTGGACGAGCAGCATCCAGAGGTGATGGAGCAGGGTAGGGAGCAGCTCAGACGTATCATCCGTGAAGCTCGCAATGAGTGCAACGGGCGTTGTCGTGGCGTTTTCTACTGGGAACCGCAGAGTCTGCCTGGCGCTTATAAGTTGGGGGCTTTCAGCAGTAAAGGTGCTCCCACCGCCATCATGGATGGTTTTAGAGATTAAACTTTTAACTTCTTGTAGTGCCACTATTCCGTGCGAATAGTGGCACTTTTTTGGTGCAAAAGTCATGCACTGACCATGCAAGAGTAGCACTCTTGTGGCGATTCTAGCCCCTGGAATGACATTTTCTACCCCCTGGAGAACCCTGATTCAGCCCCTGGAACGACCTGCTTCAGGGGCTAGAATGACCAGTTCCAGCCCCTGGATGCGATGCAAGAGTGGCACTTTTGCAGCAGAAAAGCGCCACTATTCCATCCGAATAGTGGCGCTATGGGGGCGTCAAAGTGGCGCTTTTTGATGTGAAGTGCACTGCTTTTGCTTAGTAGGACGCCTGACAGGGGATGCCTGCGGCAATCACACGGTCGCGGATGGCATCGAGTTCTTCGTGGGTGGCCTTCTGCAAAAGCTTGTCGGGCGTCTCGCGATCAATGGTGTAGATCATCACCTGACGAGGGGCAATCGCCTTGACGGCCTCGAGCCACGGACCCACATACGTCTCTGACGTGTTGTCGCTATGGTCACCATGCATAAACATGGTCTGGATGATGACGTGGCCGTTGAAGCGCTTCAGGTCTTCGATGATCTGATTCACATCGTAGTGACCAGTGGGGCGATCGACCTTATTAATATATGTGGGGTCAACAGTGTCGAGCTTCATGATGTTGTTGTCCACACGCATCAAGGCATCGTGAACTGGCTGACGGTGAATCATGGTCGAGTTGCTCAGCACAGATACCTTTGCCTGAGGGAAATATTTGTCGCGCAATCGCAGCGTGTCGTCTATAATCTCGGGAAACTCTGGATTGGCCGTCGGCTCGCCATTGCCGGCAAATGTCAGCACATCGGGCGTGGGTCCGTTCTGCTTCATGTCTTGCAGTTTGGCCTCGAGGGCCTCTGCCACCTGTCGGCGGTGGGGCATAGGCAGGCGGGGGTGGTGGTCGGCATTGAAACCACACTCGCAGTAGATGCAGTCGAACGTGCACACCTTGCCGTCGGCTGGCAACAGGTTGATGCCCAGCGAGGTGCCCAGACGACGGCTGTGTATGGGTCCGAAGATAGGAGAAGGATAAATAATCGTGCTCATAATGGCGGCAAAAGTAAGTTTTTTCTGGCAGCTTTGGTAAAAAGTAGGAGGCTCTTTAACTCCTTTTAACATGCTTGTCGTACAAAACTACCAAAAAAGACGTAACTTTGCAGACAATTTGGTGTATTACGCCTTAAAGCGAATGAAGAATAGAAAAAAGAAGACCGGCCGCCGTTATGGCTTGCAGGTCGTGACACTATGCATCAGCACTACAATGGTGCTGGTGATGTTGGGCTTGGTGGTACTATCTGTATTGACGGCCCGCAACCTCTCTACTTTTGTGCGTGAAAACGTGACGATGAACGTGATGCTGGGCGACACAGTGTCTGTCAAGGATGGTGTGGAACTGGGCAACATGATTTTGGCGCAGCCTTATGCCAAACATGTGACTTACATCAGCAAGGAGCATGCACTGAAAACCATGACAGAAGTGATGGGGGCCGACCCCAAGGAGTTTACAGGTGTGAATCCGTTTGAGGCCGAGCTGGAGGTGCGGATGAACGCCGACTATGTGGATACCGACTCCATGCGAAAGATATCCGACCGACTGATGACCAACGACAAGGTGACGGATGTGGCCTATATGGAGAACCAGATAGACGACGTCAATCGCAATGTGCAGCGCATCAGTGTTGTGTTGCTGGTCCTGTCGCTGCTGCTCATCTTTGTCAGTTACTCGTTGATAAGCAGCAGTGTGAGGCTGGGTGTCTATTCCAGTCGCTTCTTAATCCACACGATGAAGCTGGTTGGCGCGTCGTGGGGCTTCATCCGTAAACCATTTTTGCGCAGTTCGCTCTGTATAGGAGTGCTGTCGGCTTTTATTGCTTGCATCGTGCTTGGCGGCGTGGTCTATGCCTTGTTCCGCTACGAGCCCGGCATTACCGACATCCTGACGTGGCGCGAGATGGCCATCACTGCCTGTGGCGTGTTCTTGGCTGGCTTCCTCATTATGCTGTTCTGCACGTTGTTGTCGGTCAACAAGTTCCTGCGCATGACAGCCAACGAGGTGTATAAGATTTAAGTAAATAGCAACTAAGATTGAATAACTCATGAATAAGAGAGATTTTGCATTTGGAAAGATGAACTACATCCTGTTGGCAGTTGGCATGCTCATTGTCATCATAGGATTTATTCTGATGGGTGGCGACAGCTCAACAGCCGACGCCTTTAATCCTGATATCTTCAGCGCTCGTCGCATCAAGGTGGCTCCAGTGGTTTGTCTGCTGGGCTTCGTGTCGATGATATATGCCGTTGTCTATAAGTCGAAGGATGAGAAGGAGGAGGCCGAATGACCTGGATTGAAACCATCATCATAGCTATTGTGGAAGGACTCACTGAGTTTCTGCCTGTCTCATCGACAGGTCACATGATTATCACCCAGAATCTGTTGGGTGTGCCTCAGGGCGATCCTTTCGTGCATGCCTTCACGTTCATCATCCAATTTGGCGCTATCTTGTCGGTGGTATGCCTCTACTGGAAGCATTTCTTTCAGTTCGACAATAGTCCTGCGCCTGCAGGAAGTAGCTTGCTGCAGAAGTTGAAACATCGGTTCAATTTCTACTGGTTGCTGATTGTTGGCGTGTTGCCCGCCGTTGTTATTGGCCTGTTGGCGAAGAAGTCGGGACTGCTTGACTGGTTGCTCGACAGTGTAGAAGTGGTGGCAGTCATGCTGGTTTTGGGCGGTATCTTCATGCTGTTCTGCGATAAACTCTTTAATAAGGGAACCGACGAGAATGCTGTCAACGAGAAGCGTGCGTTCAATATTGGCCTTTATCAGTGCATCTCGGTCATTCCTGGCGTGTCGCGCTCAATGGCAACCATCGTGGGAGGCATGACGCAAGGGCTGACCCGCAAGCGCGCTGCCGAGTTCTCGTTCTTCCTGGCTGTACCCACCATGGCTGGTGCAACATTGCTTGACCTGCTGGATTTGTTCAAGGAAGATACCTCGTGGGCCACAACTCACAACATCACCATGCTGCTTTTGGGCTGTGTGGTGGCCTTTGTGGTGGCACTGCTTGCCATGAAATGGTTTGTGAACTTCCTGTCGAAATATGGCTTTAAGGCATTCGGGGTGTATCGTATCATCGTTGGTAGCATTATCATCATACTGCTGTTGACAGGTCATTCACTAGCAATGGTTGACTGATATGAACTTCCACGAAGGAGCTTTTATTTACGTCAACAAGCCTTATCGTATGTCGTCGTTTGGCGCACTGGCTTTTGTGCGCACCCGGTTGTCGAAGAAGTTGCGTGTGAAACGCCTGAAGACAGGACATGCCGGAACGCTCGACCCGCTGGCAACAGGCGTGCTGATACTGTGCACAGGTAAGGCTACGAAGAAGATAGAGTCGCTGCAACTGCAGAGTAAAGAATATACTGCCACCCTGCAACTGGGAGCCACGACACCGTCGTTCGACCGCGAGCATACGGTGGATATGACCTATCCCACGAAGCATATCACCCGCGAGTTGATTCTTCAGGTGCTGAAACAGTTTGAGGGCGATATCATGCAGGTGCCCCCAGTCTATTCGGCCGTGATGGTTGACGGATACCGTGCCTATCATTTGGCGCGCAAAGGTGATGAGGTCGAGCTGAAGGCAAAGCCCGTCAGAATTGATGAGATCGAGCTGACCGATTTCAATCCTGACACCATGCAGATGAGCATTCGAGTGGCTTGTGGCAAGGGAACTTACATCCGTTCGTTGGCACGCGACATCGGAAAGGCACTGAATAGTGGTGCTTTCCTGACGGCTCTCTGCAGAACCCGCTTGGGCCAAGTGCGCATTGAGGACTGTGTGAAGCTGGATGAGTTCAACGAGTGGCTGGAAAAACAGGATATAGAAGATTTGAGAAGTAAAGAAACAGCAAACAATTAACATACACGATAATGAAGTTATCACAATTCAAATTTAAACTACCAGAGAGCCAGGTCGCTCTCTATCCTCCTCATCGCGCATTCGAGAATGAGGATGGTACGATTGATCGCGTCTATAACCGTGACCAGTGTAAACTGATGGTGATACACCGTAAGAGCGAAAAGATCGAGATGTTTAAGAAGGATGCTGAAGGCAATGATACTGAGGAGTTCATGACTTTCCGCAATATCGTGGACTATTTCGACGAGGGTGATACGTTTATCTTCAACGATACACAGGTGTTCCCTGCACGCCTCTATGGTACAAAGGAAAAAACAGATGCAAAGATCGAAGTGTTCTTGTTGCGCGAACTCAACGAGGAACTGCGTCTTTGGGATGTGCTCGTTGAACCCGCACGTAAGATCAGAATAGGTAATAAGCTGTTCTTCGATGGCGAAGGCCCCATGGTGGCAGAGGTCATCGACAACACGACCAGTCGCGGACGTACACTACGATTCCTTTACGACTGTCCTCACGATGAGTTCAAGCGCGAACTGTTCTCCCTTGGCGAGGCTCCCTTGCCCCGATATATCGTTGATCGCCGTAAGGCAGAGCCCGAGGATATGGAGCAGTTTCAAACCATCTATGCCCGTCATGAGGGAGCCGTTACGGCGCCTGCTACCGGTCTTCACTTCAGTCGAGAGCTGATGAAGATGATGGAGATTCGTGGCTATAACTTTGCTTATATCACCGTGCATTGCGGACTGGGCTCTTTCGATCCCATTGAGGTGGAAGATCTCACCAAGCACAAGATGAACTCAGAACAGATGATTATCAATGCTGAGGCTTGCGATATTGTGAACAAGACCAAGGCTGATGGTCGTCGCGTGTGTGCCGTTGGCATCAGCACTGCTCGTGCCACCGAGTCGGCTGTGGGCACCGATGGCATGCTGAAGGAGTTTGAGGGTTGGACCAATAAGTTTATCTTCCCTCCCTATGAGTATGGACTGGCCAATGCGTTAATCGCTAATTTCTATCATCCCGAGTCAACCATGCTGATGGCAGCAACAGCCTTCGGTGGTTACGACCTCGTGATGGAAGCCTATAAGCTGGCTTTGAAGAATGACTATAAGTTTGGATGCTATGGCGATGCCATGCTGATGCTCGATGATTAAATTGCATAATGTCTATATAGGTCTGGGGTCAAACCTCGGACAGCGTGAGGAGAATATTCTTCAGGCCTATGGATATATAGAAAGGCTGATTGGACATATCGTGTGCCAATCAGCCTTTTTCTATTCCGAACCATGGGGATTTCAATCGACCAATGGTTTTGTTAATAGTGCTATCCGCGTGGAAACGGCATTGTCGCCTTTTGAGGTCCTTCGCCAGACTCAACACATCGAGCACCTGTTGGGGAAGACATCAGCGCATGCCACCATCCGTCAGGCACATGATGTTTGTCTATATCAGGATCGTCCTATTGATATAGACATACTGCTTTACGATGACCTGACAATCAATGAACCGGAACTAAAAATCCCTCACCCGCTGATGCAGGAGAGGGAGTTTGTCATGATTCCGCTTCGCGAAGTGCTGCCGATTACTTACGCAGACCGAGAGCCTTCACAATAGCACGATAGCGGTTGATGTCGTTATCGTAGAGATACTTCAGCAATTTGCGGCGACGACCTACCATCTTGGTCAGTGAACGTGCAGTACCGAAGTCCTTGTGGTTGGCCTTCAGGTGCTCTGTCAGGTGCTTAATGCGGTAGGTGAACAGAGCAATCTGGCTCTCAGCTGAACCAGTGTCTGTGGTTGACTTGCCATACTGGCCGAAAATCTCTTGCTTCTTAGCTTGATCGAGATACATAATTGAAATGTGATTAATACGTTTTTTGCTCAGACATTCTTCCGACGTCATGACGCCTTAATCACAGAGTGCAAAACGTCGTCGAATGCTTCGGACTTTCCGAAAAGCGGGTGCAAAGGTACAAAAAAAAGTGAAAAGTGAAAAGTGAAAAGTGAAAAATTTGCTTAAAACTATCATTTTTTGTAACTTTGCACCCGATTTTACGTAAAATAATTATGCAGGATATCAGAAACATTGCGATTATCGCACACGTTGACCACGGCAAAACGACGCTTGTGGACAAAATGATGCTCGCAGGAAATCTTTTCCGTGAGGGACAGAACCTGTCGAACCAAGTACTTGATGCAAACGACTTGGAGCGCGAACGAGGCATCACTATTCTTTCTAAAAACGTTTCTATCAATTGGAAAGGAACGAAAATTAATATCATTGATACTCCGGGACACTCCGACTTCGGTGGTGAAGTGGAGCGTGTTTTGAATATGGCTGATGGATGTTTGTTGCTTGTTGACGCATTCGAGGGCCCCATGCCTCAGACTCGTTTCGTGCTGCAGAAAGCACTTGAGATTGGCTTGAAGCCTATTGTTGTGGTCAACAAGGTAGATAAACCTAACTGTCGTCCAGAGGAAGTCTATGAGATGGTGTTCGACTTGATGTTCTCTCTGAACGCCACTGAGGACCAGTTGGACTTCCCTGTTGTCTATGGCTCGGCTAAGAATGGCTGGATGGGCGAAGACTACAACAACCCCACCACTGACATTACCTATCTGCTTGACAAGATTGTGGAGGTGATCCCTGCACCAAAACAGTTGGAGGGCACACCTCAGATGCTGATTACCTCGCTCGACTATAGCAGCTATACAGGTCGTATCGCTGTGGGTCGTGTGCATCGCGGCACCTTGAAAGACGGCATGCAGGTCACCATTGCGCATCGTGATGGCTCGATGGAGAAAACCAAGATTAAGGAGCTTCACACTTTCGATGGCATGGGACATCAGCGTATCGACGAAGTAGAATGTGGCGATATCTGTGCCGTCATCGGTCTCGAGAAGTTTGAGATCGGCGACACAATCTGTGATATAGAGAACCCAGAGCCACTGCCTCCTATCGCTATTGACGAGCCCACCATGTCTATGCTCTTCATGATCAACGACTCTCCCTTCTTTGGTAAGGAAGGAAAGTTTGTGACATCACGTCATATCAACGACCGTCTTGAAAAAGAATTGGAGAAGAACCTCGCCCTGCGTGTAAGACCTTTTGAGGACAGTACCGATAAATGGGTGGTTTCTGGTCGTGGTGTGCTGCACCTCTCTGTGCTCATCGAGACGATGCGTCGCGAAGGCTACGAGCTTCAGGTGGGGCAGCCACAGGTTATCTATAAGGAGATTAATGGCGTGAAACACGAACCAGTCGAGGAACTCACGATTAATGTTCCCGAGGAGTTCGCTTCGAAGATGATTGATATGGTTACTCGTCGTAAGGGCGAGATGACTTCGATGGAGAGTCAGGGCGAGCGCACCAATATTGAGTTCGTCATTCCTTCACGTGGTATCATCGGTCTGCGTACCAATGTCCTTACGGCTTCTCAAGGCGAGGCTATCATGGCTCACCGCTTCAAGGAGTATCAGCCCTACAAGGGTGAGATTGAACGTCGTGTCAATGGTTCGATGATTGCGCTTGAGACGGGCACCTCTTTTGCTTATGCCATTGATAAGCTTCAGGATCGTGGTAAGTTCTTCATCGATCCAGGAGAAGACGTCTATATGGGCGAGGTTGTGGGTGAACATGTGCATGACAACGACTTGGTTGTCAATGTCTGCAAGGCCAAGCAGCTCACCAACGTCCGTGCATCTGGTACCGATGATAAGGCACGTATCATTCCTAAAGTCGTCATGTCGCTTGAGGAGTGTCTGGAATACATCAAGGAAGACGAGCTGGTAGAGGTGACACCTAAGTCTATGCGTATCCGCAAGGTGATCCTTGATCATGACCAGCGCAAAAAGGCAAATAAGCAATAAGCACATACATCTTTTCGATGGAATAGAAAAGTGGCACAGAGGATTCATTCCTTTGTGCCACTTCTTTTATTCTGATATTCTGACCTTTTTTGCTACAGTCTTATTCCTGACTGTCGTGTTTCTGGTCGAACAGGCCGGCTTCCTCCAAGATGGGGATGATATGGCTGGCCAGCATTCGTTTGTTGTCCTTTTCTTCCGAGTAGTATTTGTTGCAAAGATCGGTATCATTCTTCAACATCTTTTCCATTAGTCTGTCGTTTATCAGTCGCAGATCGATGACACCCTTCTCATTGCTACCGTGCGAGATGAGGTAACATACCTGACGTTTCATGTGGTTGCTGGCACTGATGGCTCCGCCAATGGCGCCAAACATATAGGCAGATACGAATTCTGACTGGGCTATTTTCTTTCCGATAATCTTGTTTACTATCAGCAGACTGCGCTTGCCAATGCGTCTGGCCTTCACATAACCATTGCCAAAGGGTGTTCCTTCGAATCTTAGGTCGCGACAGTTCACGTAGAGTGTGTCGTCGATAGCGATGGCAAAGGCTTCTTTTTTCAGTAGTTTGTCAATAGACTTGTTGCCCGTGGTGAAGGCAAAGTCACTGCCGCCCCACCACATCTGATGCGACTTACTGTGGGTCTTGATGTGTATAGAGTCCAGTTCTTCCCATTTGTTGTCCATGAAATCTTCATAGGTCATGCAGAACTTCTTCTGTGCGGTGGTTGTTAGTGATACTAATAGCATGGCTATGCATAGTATCCATCTCGCGTTGTTTTTTCTCATTTTTAGTATGTTTTTCGGTTTATTGTTGTAGTCTTACAAGTGTGTGCGTAGTGTCAGCATCACTGTTGCACATTTAAAGCCATAAGCTTCGTTCTCAGGTTGGTTGAATCCTTCTGGTCGTTTGAATGTGGCCATCTGTATAGCTGCATCAATGCCAACGCTAAAGTGGTTGTTCAGCATCACACCGAGTCCCACCGATTCCCTCATGCCAAATCCCACTTCGTCGGAACCACTGTCGTGATAATACCCGATGCCAATGCCCACGGAAAGGTCTGCATAGAAGTGTTGTGCGAATGTGCCGCCCATAACCAGATTAGGACCGGCATAGATGAAGTTATAACTCTCTTTCGAAGTTTTGAAGTAGTTGCCTATTGAAAGGTTTGTTTGGCTGCCATACAGGTCAAAGCCATAGCCCCACAGGTCTCCAATGCTGTGGATAGACAGGTCGAAAGCAGTACCTCTGGCGCCTGTGAAGTAGCCTCTACCGTCGTACGAGAGGTACATTTTCGATAGCGTCCACATCGGACCACCACTAATCTTGATGACGCCTTTTCGTTTTTCGTTCTCTTCCTTGATGTCGAAATAGTCGCTTGCATCTTCAAAAGAGCTCTCTTGTATAGTCGTATCTTGCACATCTTTTTGCTCTTCTACCTCAGCCAATGTGCTATATTTGCTCATTTCCTGCTGTGCAGCTTCCTCCTGACGCTGCTTCACCATTTGCTCTTGTTCTTTGCTTATGGCCCGTATGGGTGACTGATTCTGCTGTGTTCCCATGGCCAACAGGCATTTGATGCGTCTGGGCGAGATTGTCAGTGCGCTGTTTGTTTCACCTTCGTAGTAGGCCATCGTGCCCTTTAGCGTGTTCTTCTCCATGTCGCTATGGTCCACTACCAGGATGTTACCTCCCTGTTGTGCCGTTTCTTTGACAGCTAAGTTCAGTATCTTGGTGTAGTTTTTTCGCAACGATGAATGTCGGCTGTTGATCTTTATCTGTCCAATGGCGCGTGCTTCGTCGGGGATGGTGTCTTTGGCTCCTAGTATCATGATCTGGTTAGTGGCTTTAGGTGCCAGTGCTTGCGTAGTCATCTCGGTCGTTATCTTTGGTGCGCAGCCAACCATCAGGCTTGCAGCCACGATGACCATCATTATTTGTTTGTTCATGTTAAGGTATGTTTGAAATTTTGGCAAAGGTAATGTTTTTTTAAGTGTTATGCAAATATTTACATTGTTTTTTCGTAAATATCTTTTTTCTGTTTTTAAAAAAGTATCGAATGTAAAAAAAGACATACTTGCCAGCGGGTGGCAAGTATGTCTTTTGTCTTTATAATGTTGTCTTTTTAGGCATCGGCAAAGATGCGCCCGTCTTCCAACTTGACTTCCAATTTCGTGTATTCGCTGTGGAAATCGTTTTTCAGACGGTCCAGGTATCGGCGACTTTCCCAGTGGCACATGGGCAGATCGTGCAGCAGATAGTTGCCGCAGGTCTGTGGTTCGGTGGCTGGCACGTGGTCTTGTGTGAGTATCCACTCCAAGCATTCGATGGTCAGTCGGCGCATGTCCTCCACCGTATAGGTGCCGGTCATGATGATATACATACCCGTCAGACAGCCCATCGGACCTACATATACCACGTCGGCCTTGGCCTCGCTGTTGCGAAACCATGTGGCCATCAGGTGCTCCAGGCTATGCATGGCAGCAGGAGCCACGGCAGGCTCATGGTTGGGCTCGGTGATGCGCAGGTCGAAAGTGGTGAACCCTTTGTCTTCACGTGATATGTAGATGCCGGGTTTCAGGTGGGTATGGTCTATTGTAAAACTCTTTATAACTTCCATTTCTTTAATGCCCCCTAAGTTAGGGGGATGGGGGTCTGAACAAGCGTTTTCAGTTCCCCTATGTAGTTTGACTTGTTTATGGAGTCTGCGCTTGTTCAGACCCCTTTGCCTCTTAAGTTAATGGGCATTTACAGGCTTTCTACGAAAGCACGGGTTGTTTGGAAAGAATGCTCTGCTACGGTGTTCCAGAAGTCGTGATACTGCGAGGCGTCGGTGTCGCGCAGGGGAATGTCGCTGATCACGCGGAACGAAATGAACTTCACCTTATTAATATAACATGTCTGCGCGATGGCGCACGACTCCATGTCTATGGCTTTCGCCTCGGGGAAGTGACCGATAATCTCGCGTGCCTTCTCCTTGGAATCCACAAACCAGTCGCCGGTCACGATGAGACCCTCATGAATCTTGATGTCTTCAGTCTGCAAACTGACGGCTTTGCGCAGCAACTCGCGGTCTGTCTGATAGCGGGCGGGCAGACCTTGCACCTGGCCGTAAACGGTGTTGTCATCGATGGCTGCGCCGCAATAGACGTCGTGATAGCACAGTTCAGAGCTCACCACGATGTCCTGCACGTTGATATCATCGCCATTGCCACCGGCACAACCGCTGCTGATGATGATGTCGGGCTGGAACTCGTTGATCATGCGCTGGGCGCCAAGGGCCGCATTGACTTTGCCGATGCCGCATTTCTCTACTCTTACGTCACTGTCTTTGAAAACCTGTTGCAGCTGCTGCAACTCTTTGTCCATTGCGACAATAATTCCTATTTTCATTCTTTTCTGTTGTATTTTGACGGCAAAGTTAATTGAAATATTTTAAAATCAAGTGGGAAGTACGAATTTATTTTGTAATTTTGCGCCCAAATAAATAATAACTTGCAAGATTATGAAATCGTTGAAACCATGGCTACTGGATGCAGTGGCAGTGTTGTTTTTTGTTGTGTTGGCATTTGCCTATTTCTATCCGGCCGACTTTGAGGGACGTGTGCTGAACCAGGGAGATATCTCTGCTGGCGTGGGCGCTGGTCAGGAGCAGGCCGACTATATGGAGCGCACGGGTGATCGCACTCGTTGGACCAACGCCTTGTTTTCGGGCATGCCCACCTATCAGTTGTCACCGTCGTACAATAGCGATAAGGCCATCAGCAAGGTGGCCGATGCCTATCACCTGTGGCTGCCGCTGAACGTGTGGTATCTGTTTGCCTACTTACTGGGCTTCTACATCCTGTTGCGCGCCTTCGACTTCCGTCAGCAGCTGGCAGCGTTAGGCTCCATCTTGTGGGCATTCAGCACTTATTTCCTGATCATCATTGCTGCCGGACATATCTGGAAGGTGATGGCGCTGGCCTATCTGCCGCCGATGATTGGCGGCATCGTGCTGGCCTACAGGGGTAAGTATCTGTTGGGTGCCGTCGTGACGAGCATCTTCGCTGCTCTCGAGGTGCAGGCCAACCATGTGCAGATGACCTATTATTATTTATTTGTCATCCTCTTCATGCTCATTGCCTATCTCGTTGATGCCGTTCGTAAGAGGCAGATGGCACATTTCTGCAAGGCCACGGCGGTGGTTGTCGTGGGCGGACTGCTTGGCATTCTGGCTAATATTTCTAATCTGTATCACACTTGGCAGTATTCGCAGGAAACCATGCGTGGGGGTAGCGAACTGGTGAAAGGCGATGCCGGCAATCAGACTGCCGGTGGACTGGAGCGTTCGTACATCACCGACTATAGTTATGGCATCGGCGAAACCTGGAGCTTGCTGGTTCCGAATGTGAAGGGTGGCACCTCTACGCACGTGATATGGGAGGATGAGGCAGCCAAGGATATCCTGGAGAAAGAACAGGTGGAGCTGGGCGGCGGACAGAAAGCACCTGCCTTGGCGGTGGTTGGCGAGCTGGCTAATCCCAATGGCTACTTCAAGGATGCCACCGGCGGACAGCCCATCTATTTCACCCAGTATTGGGAGGAGAGCTTGGAGCCTGGCGCTCATGGCACGATGGGGCCTGTCTATGTGGGTGCCTTTGTGCTGATGCTCTTCGTGCTCGGACTGTTTATTGTCAAAGGTCCCATGAAGTGGGCGCTGTTGGCAGCCACGATTCTGAGCATCATGCTGGCATGGGGTAAGAATTTCATGGGGCTGACCGACCTCTTCATCGACTATGTGCCGATGTATGCCAAGTTCCGTGCCGTCGAGTCCATCCTTGTCATCGCCGAGTTTACCATTCCTCTGTTGGCCATGTTGGCACTCAAAGAGGTGATTGAGAAGCCCGAGGTGCTGTCTGGCAAGAATATCTATTATCTCTATGGTGCCTTTGCTGCAACGGGCGGCATGGCACTGCTCTTTGCACTGATGCCTACGCTGTTCTTCGATTTCTATTCCGATGCTGAGGTCAAGCTGGCCAGTGGCATCCTGCCTGCACCTGCCGATGCGCAGTCTTTGCTCACGGCACTGAGCCATGCACGTCAGGCTATCTTCACGGCCGACTGCTGGCGCTCGTTCATCATCATTGTCATTGGCACGCTGATGCTGTTGCTCTATCGTGCCAAAAAGTTGAAGGCACTGCCTGTCGTGGCTGTCCTTTTGGTGCTCTGTCTGGTCGATCTGTGGCAGGTAAACCGTCGCTATCTGAACCCTAACGACGAGCATCAGTTCATCAAGAAGGTGGAGCGCCGCTATGTGCGTCCGATGACCGATGCCGACCGTCAGATACTGAACGACTCGTCGCTCGACTATCGTGTGCTGAATCTGGCTGGCAATCTCTTCAACGAGAACGAGACGTCATACTATCATAAGAGCATTGGTGGCTATCATGCCGCCAAACTTCGCCGCTATCAGGACCTGATAGACTATTATATCAGCAGGGAGCACAGCCAGGTGTTTGCAGCGCTCCAGCAATATAACGGTGAACTGCAAGAAGCACCAGGTGACAGCTTGTGGCCTGTGCTCAACATGTTGAACACAAAGTATTTCCTCTTGGCACAGCAGAACTTCTACCGTCCTAACCCCTATGCACAGGGCAATGCTTGGTTTGTTGATAAGCTGAGCTATGTGGATAATGCCACTGCCGAGATTAACGCGCTGCGCACCATCAACCTTCGCCATGAGGCTGTGGCCGACAAGCAGTTTGCCGACGTGCTCGGACAGGCCTCGCCGCTCGACACGGCTGCCGTGGTGAAGATGACGGCTTACGAGCCTAACCAGCTGAAATATCAGGTTAAGAGCAGCAAGGGTGGCGTACTGGTGTTCTCTGAAATCTACTATCCCGGTTGGGAGGCTACCGTCGATGGTCAGCCCGTAGAACTGGGACGCGTCAACTACGTGCTGCGTGCCATGCGTATCGAGGGTGGCGAGCACGAGGTTGTGCTCAGCTTCTTCCCGCAAAGCATCACCACGACCGAGGCCATTGCCTATGTTTCGTTGGTCATCATCGCGCTTCTGGTTCTGGTACTGTTGTTCTTTACCTATCGTAAGAAACAAAAATAAATATGGAATTCAGAACCAAGGTTCATATTCCCAGCTATCCATTCAGCATTGAGCCCCTCGAAGAGATTCTCTTCGTGGGCTCTTGCTTTGCTGACAGCATCGGCAGTCGTTTCAAGGAGGAGCGCTTTCCGGTCGTTGTCAATCCCTACGGTGTGATGTACAACCCCGTATCGGTGCTTCACACCGTCATGCGAACCGACGCCAAACCGCGTGTGGCGTTTCTGACGTTGGGCACCAACCACGTCTATCGCCTGAAGGAAACGGGCGAGATTGTTGATAACTGTCAGAAGCGTCCGCAGCGTCTTTTCCAGGAAGAGGAACTGTCTGTGCAGCAGTGCGTTGATGCCTTGCAACAGGTGGTCGATGAGCTTTCCGCCAGACGTTCAGACGTTCAGGTTGTTCTCACCGTCAGTCCTATCCGTTATCAGAAGTACGGCTTCCACGAGAGCCAGTTGTCTAAGGCCACATTGTTGTTGGCGGTCCACGAGTTGGTGGCTCGCAATCCCGGTGTCGCCTTCTATTTCCCCGCCTACGAGATCGTCCTCGACGAGTTGCGCGACTACCGTTTCTATCAACCCGATATGATTCATCCATCGACACAGGCCGTAGAATATATCTGGGAGAAGCTGGTAGAAACGCTGTTCAGCGACAGCGCCAAGCAGTTTCTGAAAGAATGGAAGCCCATCAAAGAGGCCTTAGGTCATCGACCTTTCCATCCAGAAAGCGATACCTATCGCGAGTTTATAGAAAAAACGCACCAACAAGAGAAAGACTTGTTGGCACGCTATCATAAGGTTCTCTAATAATTATCTTTTTGAGTTAACTGACCTATCTAATGCGCAGAGTAGGTTTAGTGCATTATTAGAACGACAGATTTTTCAATGACTTCTTTTAAAGATAGTTCGTGTATCTTCAGATTGTTCCAAAGGTCACGGCTATCTTTATATTCATATATCACATCAGGCTCTGGCTCTGGACTATGTGAGAACTCTACTCTTTCAAAGATGTATTTACCGTCCCAGTCATCTCGATTCTTGAGTTTCAATACTTCGTTATGCTGAGTGTTTTCAATGTAGTAGAACTCATCTTTTTCAACCAGATATAGTGCCAAGTCAAATCCAAATCGATCCAGATAACATTTCAAGATGTTATATGAGTCGTGAGCATGTGCATCCGATCGGTTTGCATCATTCCACCCCAGTTGATCCTCATACAAATTGGTGTCATCGTTCCATAACGTAGGGCACCAAAAGTCCTTTTTTAATATTCTACGTATCATAATTTATTTTTTTTATGCTCTTGATTGTACTTTAGTGCCTTCTTGATAAACTTCATATCAGTTTTCGAAGGTTCAAAGAAATTATTCTTATCATGGGCTTTTCTTTTCGCCTCTCCTTTTTCTTTATTTCCATTCCAATTGTGTGTATGTGTACCCACTTTGTGAATCTTGCCTTTTCGCTTCACCACTTTAAATGGAACGAGGTTATCAGACTTGTCATAAACCAGGTCGATGGACTTAACTATTTTATGAGTCCGTCCGCTATAGAATGCGATAGCAACTATTTTGGTCAGATCTTTTGGTGATGTAACATAATACATCTTTGAATTGAAGCTATTCATAGGAATGCTTGTGTTATTATAAACGGAAGTCGTTATAACTTTATTGCTTCCAATCATTGCGACTTCTTTAAATCTGTCTTTTTGATAAATGTCTAGTGAGTAGCTACGATATTTATCATATGCTCCGTTACCTCCCATAATGTAATCTGTTTAAAGTTTGGTTACTAAATTTCACAATACGCAAATGGTCTAAAGAAAGCGCGACCAAATCAGATGAAACGTATTCTGAAGGCAATTCGCAAAATTGGTAGAGAATTAACAGCGGTTGTTGTATAAGGATAGTTTTGGAGGAGATACATTCTTTTTTTATTTTTTTTCTCTTTTGAATCCTAAATTTCAAATATAATTTGTACTTTTGCAGATAGTTCGGGGAGAAATCCGAACTTTCAAAAAGCATTCGCTATTATTTCGCGTTCAGCCAAAAGCCTCGGAAACTTCTTGGAAATAAAAACGCAACGAGATAATACGTGGTGAGGTGTTTCTGTGTGGAACATCTTGTGTAGTCTTATAAATACGAATGCACTGACACTTAGGTGTGGTGCATACTTGTAAGACTGCCGGGGTTTCCATTCCGAGGCTGCCTCGAAGCTGAACGCAATAAGGTGCATCACGCCTTTTTTGCGTCTTGGCGTGATTGATAGTCAATGCTATGACTTAAAACTATCAATCGAATCATGGCAAATACGAACCTTGCAAATGCAAAGACGGCAAAGAACGATGAGTTCTATACACAATATGCAGATATTCAGAAAGAAATAAATGCTTACCTGGAATACAACCCAGATGTATTTCGTGGTAAGACAGTGCTATTACCTTGCGACGATCCAGAATGGAGTAACTTTACCAAGTTCTTTGCACAGAATTTTGAGACATTTGGCATAAAAAAGCTTATCAGTACAAGCTATGCTGTTGAATCGAAGAAGATAAAGGACTGGCAACCGACACTTTTTGAAACTGATAGTCCCTATTATGATGCGGACAAGAGCCGGACAAATGGAAAGATATTTGTACTTGATGAAGATATTAATAATGATGGACGTTTCAATATTAATGACTTGCATTGGAATTATCTTGAAGGCGATGGCGACTTCCGTAGTGATGAGGTAAGGACGTTACGAGATGAAGCCGACATCATTGTGACTAATCCACCTTTCTCTTTATTTCGAGAATTTATGATGTGGGTAATAGAATCTAGGAAATTATTTGTGTGCATCGGAAATATGAATGCGGTAGCATATAAAGAGATTTTCCCTTTAATTAAAACGAATAAGATTTGGTTAGGAAATGGCTTTAATGCAGGAAATGCTTTCTTTGGAATTCCAGAGACGGCATCAAAAGAATATGTGGAAGGTGTTTATGATGCAAAGACGAATCTCGTAAAATTTCGCAATTGTTGCTGGTATACCAACATCGATCATGGTCGACGCCATGAACCACTTCCTTTAATGACGATGGAGGATAATATCCTTTATTCAAAGCATAAAGAAATCAAAGGTAAAGGCTATGTCCATTATGAGAATTATGATGCAATCGATGTTCCTTACACTGATGCAATTCCATCTGACTATGATGGATTAATGGGAGTTCCACGAACATTCCTAGATAAATACTGTCCAGACCAGTTTGAAATTATTGGTAACGCTGAGGGGGATTCTGGTAAAGAACTTGGCTTTAAGCCATATCCTCGTGAATTGAGAAAATTAAACAAAAGTCTGCGAGATGGTCAGCCTTATTATATTGATGAAAACGGCTATCCGCAAAAGCCTTTTGGTAGAATTATAATCCGCAAAAAACAATAGCTATGCAAACGACATTGATGACCGACCTTACGGTCAAAGAAATATGTGAGGGCTTTGTATATAATCAATTAGAAGGCAAAGGCCTGTTCGGATGGTCTGGAAAACTGACTATTCAGCCAGAGTATCAGCGCAATTACCTATATGCTGAAAATGACGGAAAGAAAGAAGTTGCTGTCATAGAAAGCATGCTGAAGGACTATCCAATTGGACTGATATATTTTAATGAACCAGAATTTGGACGCTATGAGATACTTGACGGGCAACAGCGTATTACAAGTATAGGTAGATTTGTTACTGGAAAGTTTGCTATAAAGGATAAGTTTGGCATGGAGCAATACTTCACTGGACTTAACCCTGAAGAACAAGAGAAAATACTCAACTATAAACTCCTTATCTACATCTGTAATGGTACAGAGAAGGAAATAAAGGAATGGTTTGAGACTATCAACATAGCTGGTGTGCCACTAAACAAGCAGGAACTGCTGAATGCCACCTATTCAGGACCATTCGTTACAAAAGCAAAGGAAACCTTCAGCAACTCGCGCCATCCGCAACTGCAAAAGTGGAGCTGTTATGTTAAGGGGAACGCTAATCGCCAGGAAATACTTCATGAGGCGCTTGTATGGGTGGCAAAAGGAGAAGAAAACGTTGGCGGCTACATGAGTCAGCATCGTAATGAGGATAGCATAGAAGAACTGAAAACCTATTTCGATACCGTAATTGAATGGGCAAAGACTCTGTTTGGTGAGCCAAAGAGTGAAATGAGAGGATTGGAATGGGGAGCGTTTTATGAGAAATATCATGCCAATTCTTATAATCCTTCACATTTGCAGCAACGAGTAAATGAGCTATATGCCGACGAGGCCGTGACCAATAAACGTGGTATTTTTGAATATCTGCTTGGCGGTGAGATAGAGAATAGTCTGCTAAATATACGCGTCTTTGAGGATAGCGTGAAGAAAACAGTCTATGCACGTCAAACAAACGAAGCGCGTGAGAAAGGCATCAGCAACTGTCCTGAATGTGCAAAGGGACATGAGAATGTGCGCACCAAGATCTATAAGATAACAGAAATGGATGCCGACCATGTGACGGCTTGGAGCAATGGTGGTAGCACTTCTATCGAAAACTGCCAAATGCTTTGCAAGACGCATAACAGAGCAAAAGGGAATAGATAAAACAACGAGATATGACAAAAGAAAAATTCAGCAGGACGAAAGCCTGTGCTACCAAGACGCTATACGCAGTAATGAAGGAAATGAGTCGCCGTGGTGGTAGTATGCCCGCTAAGGAACTCTATCCATTTGTGAATGAAAACGTAGAACTGACGGATTGGGAAAAGGAACCAGCAGGAAAAATGAAGTATATTCGTTGGACGAACAGCTTCCAGTTCTACTCCATTGACTATCAGAAAGCAGGCTTCATCGTGAAGAAGAATGGTAATTGGTATTTGACACCAGAAGGTGAGGCAGCTTTGAAGAAGACACCTGAAGCGGTGATGAACATAGCCAATGATGCATATCATGAATGGCGACGACTGAATCCCAAAGAAGAAAAGCCTGAAACAGAACCAGACGATGAGACTGCCGAAAAGGACAATGGCATGAATCTTGATTTGCTGGAATCGGACGCTCGTGAAGGAATACGGCAATTCATAGTATCGAAGAGTCCTTATGAGTTTCAGGATATGGTTGCTGCTCTACTTCGGGCTATGGGCTATCATACTCCTTTCATTGCTCCCAAGGGCAAAGATGGTGGTATCGATATCATAGCTTATGTGGATCCGCTGGGGGCACAGACTCCTCGTATCAAGGTTCAGGTAAAGCATAAGCCTGAGACCGCAATTGGGGCTTCAGATATACGAGCACTCTTGGGCGTACTGCGTACTGGTGATATTGCTCTCTTTGTGACCAGTGGCACCTTCTCGCCTGACGCTCGTAATACTAGCACCAGTTCACGAGAGTTCATTCGCTTGATTGACGGTAATGACTTCATTGACATGTGGCAAGAGTACTACGATAAAATGTCTGACGATGACAAGAATTTGTTGCCTCTGAAGCGCATCGCGTTCTTGGGTAATAATGAATAAAACAGGTACCTGGTACATGTTTCAATTATTAAAAACGAAAGCCGCAGGTGCTCGACCAACGGCTTTGTATATAAGGAACGGTTGCGGAGCTTGATGTAATCGCGCCTATATGCAACTCTCATTCGCACTGCAAAGATAAGTATATTTATCTTATCTTCCAAACTTTTTCGTACTTCTTCCGTCATAAAACCTCAAACTATCTATAATCAGTAACCTTATTTTCGCCCACTATAACAACCAGCATCTTGAAACGAGGTGCTGGTTTTTTATTTGCAGAAAAGAAACTTCTATTCCAATGCGTTGGTCAATCAGCGTATCAAGAGTATTGTGGTGCGCAAGGAATTGACCGATGAAAGGTTCAGAACTCTCGATTTGAACACTGATTTCGAGGCTATAAAGAAACGATTGGATAGCTTCGTATGATAGATTGAAAAACTTATTCATCGGCAAAAACACTACTTATTCTTCTTATTTGGCCACTATTACGGTTTTATAGCGCCACTGTTGCAATGCAATAGTGGTACTTTGGTATCTTACGACTTATGCCGTGAGATCTTTCGACTTAAGTCGTGAGAACTGTTGACTTAAGTCGTGAGATCTGTTGACTTAAGTCGAAAGTTACAAAAGCGTGAGTATTGGGTTGCGAGAGCTGTGCTTTCGCACCGCCATCCTTTTTGTTCTGTGTTGCGAAGGCACGAATCTGGGGTCTGATGCCAGGTTTCTTTATTTCTTTTTGGCCCGTGAGTAGCTTCATACTTCGATTTCGATGAAAAATCAAGGTAAAAGTCATCTTATTCTCGGGCGGCTCAGGGTGGGGCGTCATTCGCGCGCATATATAATATAAGGAGAGTGTATAATCACCACATTGATATATATCAAGACCAATATAAAAATTGTATGATTTCTCAAATTTTTCTCGAAAAAGTTTTGGTGGTTCCGAAAAAAGCCGTACCTTTGCATCCGCTTACGAGGAACACCTCCTCACAAGCAAAACAAAAAAGAGTTCTTTGAAAGATTTACATAGACAGAGAAGTAGTACAAGAAGCGAGTACTAATCCTTATGGAGAGGTACTTGGGTAACAGTAAACGAACCGTCAATGCTATATATAATATAGGTTGATAGACTTGATACTTTTTGGATAGTCATTCTGAAACAGATAACAGATGGGTCTTTTCCAGCTTAGGTTGGTTGGGATTCAGTCTAAAGATACAAACATATACAATGAAGAGTTTGATCCTGGCTCAGGATGAACGCTAGCTACAGGCTTAACACATGCAAGTCGAGGGGCAGCATTTCGAAAGCTTGCTTTTGAAGATGGCGACCGGCGCACGGGTGAGTAACGCGTATCCAACCTTCCCCTTAGTAGGGCATAGCCCGGCGAAAGTCGAATTAATACCCTATGTTCTTTACGGATGGCATCTGAAGTAAAGCAAAGATTTATCGCTAAGGGATGGGGATGCGTCTGATTAGGTTGTTGGCGGGGTAACGGCCCACCAAGCCTACGATCAGTAGGGGTTCTGAGAGGAAGGTCCCCCACATTGGTACTGAGACACGGACCAAACTCCTACGGGAGGCAGCAGTGAGGAATATTGGTCAATGGGCGAGAGCCTGAACCAGCCAAGTAGCGTGCAGGATGACGGCCCTATGGGTTGTAAACTGCTTTTGTCAGGGGATAAAAAAGGAAACGTGTTTCCTATTGCATGTACCTGAAGAATAAGGACCGGCTAATTCCGTGCCAGCAGCCGCGGTAATACGGAAGGTCCGGGCGTTATCCGGATTTATTGGGTTTAAAGGGAGCGCAGGCTGGTGATTAAGCGTGACGTGAAATGCCGCAGCTCAACTGTGGAAGTGCGTCGCGAACTGGTTACCTTGAGTGTATTCGACGTCAGCGGAATTCGTGGTGTAGCGGTGAAATGCTTAGATATCACGAAGAACTCCGATTGCGAAGGCAGCTGGCGAGGCTACAACTGACGCTAAAGCTCGAAGGTGCGGGTATCGAACAGGATTAGATACCCTGGTAGTCCGCACGGTAAACGATGGATGCCCGCTGTTGGCGATATACAGTCAGCGGCCAAGCGAAAGCGTTAAGCATCCCACCTGGGGAGTACGCCGGCAACGGTGAAACTCAAAGGAATTGACGGGGGCCCGCACAAGCGGAGGAACATGTGGTTTAATTCGATGATACGCGAGGAACCTTACCCGGGCTTGAACTGCAGGCGAACGATTCAGAGATGATGAGGCCCTTCGGGGCGCCTGTGGAGGTGCTGCATGGTTGTCGTCAGCTCGTGCCGTGAGGTGTCGGCTTAAGTGCCATAACGAGCGCAACCCCTCTCTTCAGTTGCCATCAGGTTAAGCTGGGCACTCTGGAGACACTGCCACCGTAAGGTGTGAGGAAGGTGGGGATGACGTCAAATCAGCACGGCCCTTACGTCCGGGGCTACACACGTGTTACAATGGGAGGTACAGAGAGATGGTGTCCCGCAAGGTGCATCAAATCCTTAAAGCCTTCCTCAGTTCGGATTGGGGTCTGCAACCCGACCCCATGAAGCTGGATTCGCTAGTAATCGCGCATCAGCCATGGCGCGGTGAATACGTTCCCGGGCCTTGTACACACCGCCCGTCAAGCCATGAAAGCCGGGGGCGCTTGAAGTCCGTGACCGCAAGGATCGGCCTAGAGCGAAACTGGTAATTGGGGCTAAGTCGTAACAAGGTAGCCGTACCGGAAGGTGCGGCTGGAACACCTCCTTTCTGGAGATGACTATCTTCCCTTTGCCCCCTAAGTTAGGGGGGATGGGGGCCTGAACAAAAGAAAGTCTTAAAGGTTCGTAGTTAACCTCTAGGCTTCTTACTACTTACTTTGTTTATATCTAGAGAATAGATGAGCTGAGCGCAGATGTAGCGCCCACAGCTTGAAGCCAGTCCTATAGCTCAGTTGGTTAGAGCGCCACACTGATAATGTGGAGGTCGGCAGTTCAAGTCTGCCTGGGACTACAAGCTAAATGAAACTCTGAAATTGGGGGATTAGCTCAGTTGGCTAGAGCACCTGCTTTGCAAGCAGGGGGTCAACGGTTCGAATCCGTTATTCTCCACTGTGAAGAATGGAAGAATTAAAGAATGGAAGAATTGAAGTCTTCAGTCTTTCAACTTTTTAGCTCTTCAATTTTCTTCAAGAGATCTTTGACATATTGTGACACAAGACTGTAAGTAAAGACTTTAAGTCAGAACTGAGTAGATTTTTAAATCTCAATACAGCTAAAGGTATGAGCTATAGAGAATTGAAGAGTTTAAGATTTGAAGAATTCAATTTTTCAATCTTTCAATTTTTCAATCTTTATAATAGGCGAAAGTAAGTTAGGGCGTCTGGTGGATGCCTTGGCTCTCGGAGGCGATGAAGGACGTGATAAGCTGCGATAAGCCTCGGGTAGATGCAAATAATCTTTGATCCGAGGATTTCCGAATGGGACAACCCAGCAGGCTGAAGGCCTGTTATCTGTACACGAGTACAGAGGCAAACGCAGGGAACTGAAACATCTTAGTACCTGCAGGAAGAGAAAATAAACAATGATTCCCCTAGTAGTGGCGAGCGAACGGGGAAGAGCCCAAACCGGTTGTGTGGCAACGCATAGCCGGGGTAGTAGGACCACGGTGTGGTACTTGAATGACGAGGAGAAGCATCTGGAAAGTTGCA